>NZ_JAHZMK010000052.1:0-49025 GCF_020387775.1 Photorhabdus antumapuensis | reverse complement strand
TGAAAGATGAAGGGTATATAACAGTCACAGGATAAGCAATGGAAGTACTAAACGGGATCATGCAAGCATTATGGCAGCATGACTTTTCTAAACTTGCCAACCCCGATGTTCTCTGGATTATCTATGGCATTCTATTCGTGACACTGGTTCTGGAAAATGGCTTATTACCTGCCGCTTTTCTACCCGGGGATACTCTGTTAATCCTTGCCGGTGCATTAATTGCCAAGGGAGTCATGAGTTTTATCCCAACCGTTTTTATACTAACCGCAGCGGCAAGTATCGGTTGCTGGCTCGGCTATCTTCAAGGGTTATGGCTCGGTGATACCAAACGAGTTAAGGATTGGTTGGCACAACTTCCTATTCAGTATCGCCAACGAGCTAACGAGCTGTTTTTCAAACATGGTTTGGCCGCTTTACTGATTGGCCGTTTTTTGGCTTTTGTCCGCACTCTGTTACCAACATTGGCGGGTATATCCGGCCTTAACAGTAAACGTTTTCAAGTTTTTAACTGGTTGAGTGGCCTGCTATGGGTTGTCATCGTGGTCGGTTTTGGTTATCTCCTCAATCAGATCCCATTTATTAAAAATCACCAAGATCTGGTGATGAATATTTTGATTATTTTACCCATGGTGCTGTTGTTAAGTGGTTTAAGCGCCTCTCTATTGATGTACTGGCGCCACAAGAAAATCTCGGCGGCAAAACGTAAATAAAAGTCATTATGGTTTACAAGCAGCCACAGGATTTTTATCCTTAACTTAATGTACCAATATTATATGGACTAAGGCTCAGCCACTAAGTGATATTCTTGGTATTGATGCGTCACCAATCCGGTTAATTCATGTATTTAGCCATGTATTGACATAATACATGGCTTAGATCACGCCAATTGTATTACTTTCTTCAATTACGCTTAATATCAACTTAATATCAATCGCCATAATTTTAACTGATATTTTAAGTCTATCTTTTTATAGGAGTTAGTAATGTATAATCAACCTATTATCAGACTTGCTGATGGAAATCATATGCCACAATTGGGGCTTGGATCATGGGCCGCAGATGACCAACAGATAGCAGAAACAATCCATGCTGCACTGGATATCGGTTATCGGGCAATTGATACCGCCGCTATCTACAACAATGAGAAAGGCGTGGGCAACGCGTTACAAGAAACAGATATCCCCCGTGAAGATATTTTTATTACAACCAAATTGTGGAATGACAGACACCTTGATGCCCGCGCTGCCTTGGCTGAAAGTCTGGAGAAGTTGCAACTGGATTATGTTGATCTTTACCTCATTCACTGGCCTGCGCCACCGCAAGATCAATATGTTGGTACTTGGCAACAATTGATTGAATTGCAGAAAGAGGGGCTTATTCGCAGTATCGGTGTCTCTAACTTCCAGCCTGAACATATCCAGCGACTGATCAATGAAACCGGCGTTCATCCCGTCATTAACCAGATTGAGTTGCACCCGCTGTTACAGCAACGTCAGCTTCATGCCTGGAATGCCACACATAATATCGTTACCGAATCCTGGAGTCCGCTGGCACAAGGCGGTGAAAACGTATTTGATAATCAACTGGTTCAACATCTGGCACAAAAGTATGGCAAAACACCCGCGCAAGTTGTTATCCGCTGGCACATTGATAACGGTATGATTGTGATCCCAAAATCAACCACGTTATCGAGAATTAAAGAGAACTTTGATGTGTTCGACTTCAAACTAGAAAAAGAAGATTTAACCGCGATGACTACGCTAGATATCGGTAAACGTCTGGGTCCAACCCCTGAAACATTCGTTGATTTCAGTGAATTCATTCAGCTTCTTGATCAAAATAACGCTAATAATCCGCGCTGAAAAACGGCTGATAAAATTGATAGGGTGAAATTGATAGGGTGATAATGGGCAAAGCCGAGTTAAAACGTGCGCGGCATCAACGCCGCGCCCCGATTTTACTGAGCTATTTTCATGGTTCTACCGATTATCAATCACCTGGGCTTTCATTTATTGATTGGCCGGTATAGTCACTAACTGCCCAACAGAGCCGCGATCGGCCATTTCCAGAATCTGGCTGTAATACAGGAATGGGAAGTGTTCATAAGATGGCTGGTTCATATAAACCAGTAATTCCACTCGCCCATCAACCCAAACAGTATCCTTCCAACCATAATCTTGCGGTTGAGGTGCCTCACCGTTGTGGTTAATCACCTTAAACCGCACACCTTCAATATGGAATGGTTGTGGGGCAGAGGCATTTACGATCCAACGCTCCCACGTTCCTTGCTGGCTAGTAATATCCACCCGATTCATATCCCATAACGCACCGTTTATTCCAGGCGTATTATCATCAAGATAAATTTCCCGGTTACGGATTGCATTGGAAACTGGCGTAATATCATCAACCAGACGAGATGGGAGATTATCTGTCACCAAAGATAATAAACCGGTTGCTTTAATGGTCAGAACGGTGCTGGAAATCAACACTGTGGATGGTTCAAACAACCCACGTAACTTATCGAGTACCCCGGCTGATTCACCGGCGGTAACAACTACTTCATCCTCTTTGGACATATCAATTAATACCTCACGCCGTTCTCCTGGCGCAAGGGAGAGTTGCTGAACGGCTATCGGCGCAGGTAGCAGCCCCAAATCAGTACCTATCATATAGAAAGGACGGCCATCACCGATCTGTAACTGATATCGGCGGGCATTGGATGCATTGAGTAAACGTAAACGGATCCAGCCACGAGATACCTCAATAAAAGGATTCTGTACGCCATTAACTAACAGAGTATTACCGATAAATCCACTATCAGAGGCCGGCTGATACTCAGGAACCCCAAAGTTATCCAACCGTTTATCTTGAAGAATAACCGGGAAATCATTAACACCATAGTGTTTTGGCAACGGCAAATGGCGGCTGGTTTCATCTTCTACCAACCACATGCCAGCCAAACCTTTATAAACATGTGGTGCCATCCGATTAGGTGTATTGGCATGATACCAGCAAGTTGCCGCCTGCTGACGAATAGGCAACACTGGCGACCAGTCAGACCCCGGAGAAATCTGACGGGCAACCCCACCGGTCAACGTACCCGGTAATTGTAATCCACTGACAGTCATCGAAACCGGCTCCGCTAACCGATTACTGTATATCAGTTTGACATCATCGTTTTTATGAACCCGTACAGTCGGACCAAGGTATTGGCCATTAATTCCCCATACACTGGTTTTATATTGTCCATCAAAAGTCCAATGCGCTTTTTGTAAAGTCAGAAATAACGGCTGCCCACCACGGGATTCCAATAAAGGGGGAACAGGCAAAGCAGTCTGCTGATTTTTGCTGGCCCGAACCAATAGAGGAGCGGCTCCGATACACATCGCCAAGCCTGATACCTGAATAAATTGGCGCCGACTAAATGACATATTTTCTCCGCGACAAACCTAATTAAACTCCGGGTTTATATGCCTCAGAAATAGTTGAGACACTGCAATTATTCACCCCGGCAGCGAATAACTCATTATTGAAGTTATTAAAGCTTATTATCCTTTTGATTGCGCTTAACAAAAACATTATTTATCAAGCGCTCATCATAACGCGAATATGAAGGGAATTAAACTATCTGAATGCATTACACGAATCTCTCCCTGTCAGTGATCAGGACATGTCATTTCCAACTAATAATAAATTGTGGTCATGGACAACGAACAAAAATCCTCACATATACTAAATATGTGAGGATTAAAGTACGCTTAAAAGCTATCGCCTTTGTCAGTCCCACACTTTATTATAAAAGAGTGGTCAAAAATAACCTATTATGAGTACTTGCCCTGTTTCTCCATTGCAGCCAATTCCTCATCCAACGCGGCTATTTTAGCTTCCATCACTTTATGACAATATTCTGCCAGCTCACGCACCTGCTCTTTGGTATATCCAGAAGTATCAATGGGGGGCAACATTTCGACAATGACGGAACCATTATTCCAGCGATTCAGCTTAATATTGCCATTAGTGATGGACGAAACGCAGACCGGGACAATCGGCACTCCCGCCGAGATCGCAGCATGGAACGCGCCGGTTTTAAACGGCAACAAACCACGGCCACGACTACGTGTCCCTTCCGGAAACATCCAAACAGAAAGACGACGATTTTTAATCTGCTCCACAACCTGGGTGATCGTCCCATGTGCTTTAGCGCGGTTAGCACGATCAATCAGAATATTGCCAGCCAACCAATAAAGCTGACCAAAAAATGGGATCAGCACCAACGTTTTTTTACCTACCGTCACTGTGCCCGGCTGAACCGCATTGGACATGGTTATCATGTCATAGTTGTTTTGGTGGTTACCAATGTAGATACTCGGACCATAATGCCTGGCTTCAGCAGGAATACGTTCAATAATTTTGACACCAAATATTTTCGACAACCGGCCAAACATATTACCAAACACCATAACATGGTCAGGGTGACGTGGTCTGAATAAACAGTAAATAGCACCAGAGACACACACTACAATCGAAAACAAAATAACAATAATGCCGCGAATAATTGCTAACATAGTCCCCTCTTATTTAACGGGCCCCTTTAGCCCGTTAGGTATATTTAATCCCACTATTTAGTTACGCCAATAGCAGATGGTGTTTCAACTTGAACCCGTTCAATACGCTGCAACCCACGAGGCAGAGGTGTTCCCTTACGACCACGTTCTGCACGGAATTTTTGAAGATCTTCAGGACGCAACGTCAATTTACGTTTTCCAAAGTAAAGTGTAATAGACGATTGTGGCGATAGTATCAATAACCAACTCAACAGGTCATTTTCCGCGGCTGACTGAACAGAAATTATCTTATTCCCTTTCCCTTTTGAAAGTTGCGGCAAATCTGCAACCGGGAACATTAACATCCGGCCTGCGCTGGTAATTGCCAGTAACATATCATCCTGCGGGTTATTAATTTCCAGCGGCGTCATGACGCGAGCATTTTCCGGCAATGTAATCAGTGCTTTACCTGCTCGGTTTTTAGCAACCAAATCACTAAAAGTACAGATAAAGCCATAACCAGCATCAGAGACCATCAGAAACTTCTGTTCATCCGGCGCCATCAGTACATGTTCTACCGTTGCCCCGGCGGGTAAAGTCAATTTGCCCGTTAGTGGTTCCCCCTGCCCTCTGGCAGAAGGCAAATCCCGCGAATCAAGCGAGTAACTGCGACCTGTTGTATCAATAAAAACCACCGGCTGATTGCTCTTACCACGAGCCGCCCCACGGAAGCTATCGCCTGCTTTGTAATTTAGCCCGGCCGGATCGATATCGTGGCCTTTCGCACTACGTACCCAACCCATCTCGGACAATACGATTGTCACCGGCTCAGAAGGTGTAATGTCATGCTCACTCATCGCTTTGGCTTCATCACGCTCTCTCATTGGAGAACGACGCTCATCACCATAAGTGGCCGCATCAGCCACAATCTCTTTCTTCAACAGCGTGTTCAGTTTGCGCTCAGAGCCCAAAATCGCCTGTAACTTATCGCGCTCTTTTGCCAGCTCATTCTGTTCGCCACGGATTTTCACTTCTTCCAGTTTAGCTAAGTGACGTAATTTCAGCTCAAGAATGGCTTCCGTTTGCGTCTCACTTAAACCAAAACGTGACATTAATACCGGTTTTGGCTCATCTTCACTACGGATAATGTGAATGACTTCATCAATATTGAGAAATGCTATCAGTAAGCCTTCCAGCACATGTAGGCGCTTAAGGACTTTTTCCAAACGATGGTTCAAACGCTTACGAACCGTTTCCCGGCGGAATACCAACCATTCGGAGAGGATCTCAACCAGCCCTTTCACGGTCGGACGGTTATCCAATCCGATCATATTCAGGTTGACGCGATAACTCTTTTCCAAATCTGTGGTCGCAAACAGATGATTCATCACCTGCTCCAAATCAACCCGGTTGGTACGAGGGACAATAACCAGACGAGTTGGATTTTCATGATCAGATTCATCACGTAAGTCATCAACCATAGGCAGCTTTTTAGCTCGCATTTGGTTAGCGATCTGTTCCAATACTTTGGCACCAGAAACCTGATGTGGCAGCGCAGTGATCACCACATTGCCATCTTCTTTTGACCAAACAGCTCGCATCCGTACCGAACCACGGCCACTTTTATAAATTTTACGGATATCTTCGTGCGACGTGATGATCTCCGCTTCGGTCGGATAATCAGGACCTTTAACATGTTCCATCAGATCATCGAGGGAACTCTGTGGCTTATCCAGCAGCGTAACCAGGGCATTCGCCACTTCACGGGCGTTATGAGGCGGGATATCTGTCGCCATACCTACCGCAATACCGGTGGTGCCATTCAGCAGAATATTTGGCAAACGCGCCGGCAACATTTTCGGTTCCTGCAATGTGCCGTCAAAATTCGGTACCCAGTCAACAGTGCCGTGACCTAATTCCGTCAGCAACAATTCTGCATATTTGGACAGACGGGATTCGGTATAACGCATCGCGGCGAAAGATTTAGGATCATCCGGCGCCCCCCAGTTTCCTTGCCCATCCACCAGCGGATAACGGTAAGAGAATGGCTGCGCCATCAGCACCATAGCTTCATAACAGGCACCATCACCATGTGGATGGTATTTACCCAATACATCACCCACGGTACGGGCGGATTTCTTAAATTTAGCGGTATTGTTCAGCCCAAGTTCTGACATGGCATAAACAATACGGCGCTGAACCGGTTTCAAACCATCACCGATAAAAGGCAGCGCCCTGTCCATGATGACGTACATGGAGTAGTTCAAATAGGCGTTTTCAGTAAACGAGTGGAGCGGCAAACGCTCCACGCCATCGTGAGTTATCTCACTCATTCGTTAATTTCCTCAGAATATTCTTTGACTATCCCTGTGGGCGCTATACTTCAATTTCCACAGTATCACCCTTATCTTGCAGCCAGTTACGGCGATCTTCTGAACGCTTCTTCGCCAGAAGCATATCCATCACAGAGAAGGTTTCCTGATAATTTTCATCATTGATAGTCAATTGCACCAGACGGCGGGTATTCGGGTCTAACGTCGTTTCACGCAGTTGCAGTGGGTTCATCTCACCCAACCCTTTAAAGCGCTGTACGTTAGGCTTACCCCGTTTGCGGCTTAGGCGATCCAGCACCGCCATCTTCTCTTCTTCATCCAGTGCGTAATACACTTCTTTACCCAAATCGATACGATATAAGGGCGGCATTGCCATATAAACATGGCCATTCTTAACCAATGTTGGGAAGTGGCGGACAAACAATGCACACAACAGCGTCGCAATATGCAAGCCATCTGAGTCGGCATCCGCCAGAATACAGACTTTACCATAGCGTAACTGGCTGAGATCGTGGCTATCCGGATCGATGCCAATAGCGACTGAAATATCATGGACTTCCTGTGACGCTAACACTTCATCCGAAGAGACTTCCCAGGTATTCAGAATTTTCCCTTTCAAGGGCATGATCGCCTGATACTCACGATCACGGGCCTGCTTCGCCGAGCCGCCCGCAGAATCCCCTTCCACCAAAAATAACTCAGTGAGATTCAGATCCTGTGATGTGCAGTCAGCCAGTTTTCCCGGTAACGCAGGGCCACTGGTCAGTTTTTTACGCACAACCTTTTTCGCGGCGCGCATTCTGCGCTGTGCGCTGGCGATCGCCAGTTCAGCCAACTGCTCTGCTTCCTGAACGTTCTGGTTCAGCCATAAGCTAAAAGCATCTTTGACAACACCAGAAACAAAGGCGGCAGATTGGCGCGAAGAGAGGCGTTCTTTCGTCTGACCAGCAAATTGCGGGTCCTGCATTTTTACCGACAGAACATAAGTACAGCGATCCCAGATATCATCGGCAGAGAGCTTCACACCGCGTGGCAGGATATTGCGGAATTCACAAAATTCACGCACGGCATCCAGTAACCCTTGACGCAGCCCGTTTACATGGGTACCGCCCTGCATCGTCGGGATGAGGTTCACATAACTCTCAGTCAGGAGATCCCCTCCTTCCGGCAACCAGAGCAGCGCCCAATCAACCGCTTCGGTCGCACCACTGAAAGTACCGACAAAAGGCGCTTCCGGCAATGTTATCAGGCCATTAACCGCAACCATTAGATAGTCAGTCAGACCATCGGCATAACACCATTTCTGTTCGGTATCGTTAATCTTATCTTTAAAAACAATTTCCACTCCCGGACATAAAACCGCTTTCGCTTTCAACAAATGGGTCAAACGGGAAACCGAGAAACGTGGGCTGTCAAAGAAACTTTCATCAGGCCAGAAGTGAACACTGGTACCGGTGTTACGTTTACCGCAACTGCCAATCACGGCCAACTCTTGTACTTTATCGCCATTTTCAAAAGCGATCTGATAAATTTGGCTGTTACGGCGAACGGTGACTTCAATCCGCTTGGACAAAGCGTTAACCACCGAGATCCCCACACCGTGGAGACCACCAGAAAACTGATAGTTTTTATTCGAAAACTTACCACCGGCATGTAAGCGGCTCAGGATCAATTCAACCGCTGAAACCCCTTCTTCTGGATGAATATCAACCGGCATGCCACGGCCATCATCAATGACCTCCAGTGACTGATCGCTATGAAGGATCACTTCAATATGTTTAGCGTGACCCGCCAAAGCTTCGTCCACGCTGTTATCAATCACTTCCTGTGCCAAATGGTTCGGACGCGTTGTATCAGTGTACATTCCCGGACGACGGCGAACCGGTTCCAGACCACTGAGAACTTCAATGGCATCTGCGTTGTAACTAGATTGAGTCATGTTGTAATTCTGTTGGTTGCTTCTTGATTAAAAGGCTAATCAGTTTTGTATACTGGTGATAATACCAGTCGTTCAAACATTTTTGGCAAGTTTTTTCTCGCCATCATTAGAAAGCCCAAGAAAGTTGATGATTTGTGGGAAATAGTGTTCAAATCCGATAAAGGCATGATTACCACCAGATTCAATAGTTTGCTTACATAATACCAGATAAGCAACCGCCTGGCGGTAATCCAGCACCTCATCTCCGGTTTGTTGCAATAACCAGATGAGATCCGGTGACTCCAACGGTTCAATCCGCATGCTTTTGAGATCATGAATATGGCGCGGTTCCAACGTATATCGTTGGTTAGTATAGGGGTTAATATTTTCCCCGAAATAATCCCGCAGTAATTCAAACGGACGCACAGCTGGATTGACAACCACAGCGGGCAAGCTGAAACATTGTGAAAGCCATATCGCCAAATAACCACCGAGAGAAGAGCCAACGATACCCAAATCATCCCCGGCATGCTCCATCACCAGATTTTCTAGCAGCTCGGCCACTTCTTCAGGATAAGGGGGTAACTGAGGCACCAGCATGTCAATTTCAGGATGATGCTGATGCAGCCACGCTTTTAAGGCATTGGCTTTTGCAGACTGCGGGGAACTATTAAAACCGTGCAAATAGAGTAACGTTGACATCAGGCCGTGCCCCTCGATTGTGCATAAATACCACCGGCCACTATGCTCCTGTGCGACACGCCACAGATGGTGAGGCTTGGCAAATCCAATAAGCAGAGAGTAACACAGCAATACAAGGAGACAAACACAACCTAATATCCATCCGAATCTAAATCAGGGCAGAACTCATTACTTTCCAGTCTATAGACCTGAGTTGTCAAACCAAATTCGCCATTATCGGCAACAGACAATTCGAGATAACGCCATCCCGGAGCAACGGTATCAAGCATAAAATTGGTACAATGTGGTTTGAATTGCACACAGGTCGATGGTGTCGCCATCATACGGATGCCATTCCAATCCAGATCCATCTCCTGATGTATATGCCCACAAAGCATCGCCTTAACCCGTGAATAACCTTGCAGATACTGTGCCAGAATATGTGAATTGCGCAAACTATGCTGATCCAGCCAGGTGCAACCTGATGGTAATGGATGATGATGAAGCAGGATCACCGTGTAACGTTCAGGGTGCCTATCCAGGCACTTTTTCATCCATTCAAGCTGATATTCCGACAACTCCCCGTGAGGAACGCCCTGCACCTGACTATCAAGCATCAAAAGTTGCCAGGGCTTACCGACTAAAATCTGTTTCGACGGAGAAACGCCAGCCGCCGCCAAGGCATCCACCATCGCAGGCTGGTAATCATGATTACCGGGCAACCAGACACAAGGTGCCGGTAAACGGGCAATACCATCAGCAAAATGTTGATAAGCTTCCAGCGACTGATCCTGCGCCAAATCACCTGTCGCTACGATTAAATCAATATCAGCATTTTGCTTGAGGATGGCATCCAACACCGCTTGGTAACTGCGATAAGTATTGATACCCAATAAAGTATCTTCTTTGCTGGCAAAAAGATGCGTATCTGTTATTTGCAATATTTTGGCTGTGGTTCCCTCTACCACAGGCAGTTCAAACTGGCTTTCCAAATGGTTTCCTTGTCCTATAAGTCATCGGCGAGCATCATAACTCGTTTTAACGCAAGAGATCTGCTGACTGGCACACACTTCCCTTTTCTCGGTTAAAAATTAGGAATTATCTGAATTCCATTCTTTTTTTAACTTTTCATGGTGTAATGCCAGCCATTGTATCGCAATAACTGAAGCAGCATTATCAATAATTCCCTCTTCCATCCAATGATAAGCTTGTTCACGACTGACCACATGCACCCGAATATCTTCATGTTCACCAGATAATCCATGAATACCAGTAGCTGTCGTGGCATCCACTTCCCCCACCATCACAGAGATACGTTCCGTTGTTCCTCCGGGGCTGGAGAGATAACTCAACACCGGTTTGCAACGTTTAACTTCGATTCCTGCCTCTTCCATTGTTTCGCGGCGCACCACCTGTTCCACATCTTCGCCCTCTTCAATCATACCGGCAACAATTTCCAGTAACCACGGTGTTGCTTTCGTCTCTATTGCCGGAATACGTATCTGCTCTATCAACACAACCTCATCACGACGTGGATCATAAGGCAACAGTGCACCAGCATGGCCCCGCTCAAAAACTTCACGGCTAACCTCTTCACTCCAACCACCGGCAAACAGGCGATGACGGAAACGGTAATTTGTCAGTTTAAAGAATCCATTGTATAAATTTTTTTTCGTGATAATTTCTACATCCTGTTTACCTAACATGGCTGGCATTGACCACTTTTTATTCATAAAATTTTCCTAAATAGTTCCTTACTTGCTAACCGCTAAGATGATATTAATCAAGCAGAGTTAAAAAATTCATCCTTTGGCGGTGTAAAGTTAAATTAAATTAAGGCAATATGGCACAAACAGCTATCTTTGGCTGATAGCATACTCTGCTAGAATCAGTGATATTTCGTTTTTCATCAAGGCAACTAAGCAAAATAGCTGCACAACAAGGAATGCAAATGAAGAAACTGCTCTCCCTTTTTATCGCTATGAGCCTAGCGGGATTTAGTTCGGTTAGTCAGGCTGAAGATCTTTTACAGGTTTATAAGCGAGCAAAAGAAAGTAATCCTGAACTACGTAAATCGATGGCTGAACGCAATGCAGCTTTTGAAAAAATTAATGAATCCCGTAGTTCATTATTACCTCTGTTGGGATTAAATTCAGGATACACCTATAACAGTGGTTACCGCGATAAACGTGATACAGAAAGCAATACATTGAGCGCGACACTTACGCTGACTCAAACCATTTTTGATATGTCTAAATGGCGCCAATTGAACTTACAAGAAAAAACGGCAGGTATTGCTGATGTTACCTATCAAAGCAGTGAACAAAAACTGATTCTGGATAGTGCAACAGCTTATTTCAAAGTACTGCGTACCATTGATACGCTCTCCTACATTGAAGCCCAGAAAGCGGCCATTTATCGCCAGTTGGATCAAACGACTCAACGTTTTAACGTCGGTCTGGTTGCCATCACTGATGTCCAAAACGCCCGCGCTAACTATGATAATGTGCTGGCTCAGGAAGTTGCCGGTCGAAATGATCTGGACAACGCATTAGAAGCCCTGCGTCAAGTTACGGGTACTTATTACCCACAGTTAGCCTCGTTGAATATCGATCATTTCAAAACACAGAAACCAGACGCAGTGGATACTCTGCTTAAAGAGGCGGAAAAACGTAATTTGAGCCTGCTATCTGCCCGTTTAGACCAAGATTTGGCTCGTGAGCAAATCAAAGCTGCCCAAACCGGCCATATGCCAACCATTGAACTAGGCGCTTCCACCGGCGTTTCAAACAGTCAAATTCACGGTTCTGGCTATAAACAGGGCAACAAACCTGGAAATTCCTATGATGGCGACAACAGCGTTGGCCTGACACTTCGCCTGCCAATTTATAGCGGCGGTGCAACCAGTTCCCGCGTTGAACAGGCACAATATGGTTTTGTCAGCGCCAGCGAACAATTAGAGAGCGCCTACCGCAATGTGGTACAAATTGTCCGTTCTTCCTTTAACAACATATCTGCTTCCATCAGCAGTATCGACGCCTATAAACAACTTGTTGTTTCCGCGCAAAGCTCACTTGATGCAATGGAAGCGGGTTATCAAGTTGGTACACGTACCATTGTTGATGTACTGAATGCGACTACGACGTTGTACGATGCCAAACAGAAGCTGTCCAATGCCCGCTATGATTATCTGATTAATCAACTGAATATTCAGCACGCAATTGGTACGCTAAATGAGAAGGATTTAGTTGCTCTGAATAATACGCTAGGTAAACAGCTCTCAACTTCCGCTAACAGCATTGTTCAGGAAACGGCAACGCCAGCAACCTCTGGTCGTAACTGATTCAGACCTTCACTTTCCTAATTAACGGCCTGCCATCAAGCGGGCTGTTTTATTTCTTACCCACTACAATTGAGCCCTGAAAGAATAATCAGATATTTTTCTTAATGAAAAACATATAAATTAAAAAAATCCTTCAAATGGATTCCAATTCTAACTATTTACCTTTTCTTTCAAATAGTAGGTATATCCCCATATTGCTGAAAACGCAAATTTAATCCCCATTCCGACAGCAGGAGGAATATCAACACTCAGAGCATCTTCAATAACTCCCAATATAATCATCACTACAACAGAAACTCCAAATAAAATCAGACTCTTCCGCCATAAATCTAAAACAAAAAAGTAAATAAAACCAAAGAAGAAAGCAATAAAATTCATATTTAACAAGATACGACGCATAGAGGGTACTACTTTCATGGCAGCTTTGTATTCAGGCGTTTTAGGAGCACCATTCTGTTCAAAGAATGCAAAATTCGTCTGCCATTTTTCTGAATATTGACTTTTATCCATACTACTTAACCCCTCAATTAAAATAGAAAATACAACACCAATAATATAATAACAACAAGTTATTAATTTAATATTATTCTCTGGAGACACAAAGTAAAAAATATAATTAGTAGATTCACTTACATCATCATATTACATATTCAACCACCTTTAACTCACTGGAATTTATGAGATTAAGATTAATATTACAAAATATTAATTACGGCACTATTTTTCTAAAAAATAGATATTTTTTCAACATTAAAACCAGATTAAACGAAATACCAGATAATCAATATCCGGCAACCTCTTTGTCAGACAAAAAATCAAGCGAGCAATTCGAAGGTTTATGCTTTAATTTTGCTCATATTTCCCCTATCCTTAGAGCTATTTCATTAAAGAATCACAGACACCTAAAATCTGGGTATACGACTATGACAATAAAGCGGACCAAAAATATTAACCACGACACATTCCGTAAAGCCTGGCGCAGTTATCGCCTTGCGCCTGTGGCAATCGCTGTCAGTGCGGTTTTCATGTTATCTGCCTGTGAACAGAGTGATGAAACTGTCTCTCTTTACATGAATGCAGATGATTGTTCTCAGGCAAACCCATCACAAAGTGAACAATGTAATCTGACTTACAACAACGCGTTGAAAGAAGCGGAAAAAACAGCGCCTAAATATGCGACCAAAGAAGACTGTATCGCTGAGTTTGGTGAAGCACAATGTACTCAGGCTCCGGCACAGGCGGGCCTTGGCAACAGTGCACCGGATGGCTCCAGCACAGCTGCGAATAGCAATGCACAAGCCCAACCGCAGCAAAGTGGCAGCTTCTGGATGCCTCTGATGGCAGGTTTTATGATGGGACGTCTGATGGGCGGCGGCGCAGCACCATCACAACCGCTGTTTACCTCAAAATCCGCAGCCAGCCCGGCAAACGGTAAATTTGTCGATGCGGCAGGCAAAAGCTATGGGCCTGCAACTGCTGGTGGCCGTTCCATGACGGTTCCTAAAACCGCTATGGCGCCAAAACCCGCCACAACAACAACTGTCACCCGTGGCGGCTTCGGTGACTCTGTTGCAAAACAGTCAACCATGCAGCGTAGTTCCTCTTCTGGTTCTACCTCACGTTCAATGGGAGGCTAATCACGGATGAAACGCATTGCTATTACTGAGCGCTCGGACTGGCGCGAGAAAGCAACAGAATATGGTTTTAATTTTCACACCATGCATGGCGAGCCATACTGGTGTGAAGATGCTTATTACCAGTTTTCTCTTGCTCAAATTGAAGAAATCGAGAATACCACTGCCGAGCTGCATCAGATGTGTTTGCAGGTGGTAGAGAAAGTGGTCGATAGTGAAGAACTGTTGACTAAATTTCAGATCCCAAAACATTGCTGGGATTTTGTCCGCAGTTCCTGGATTACCAGCCAGCCGTCACTCTATTCCCGGTTGGATTTGGCTTACGATGGTAAAAGCCCGGCAAAATTGTTGGAAAATAATGCCGATACGCCAACTTCACTGTATGAATCTGCTTTTTTCCAATGGATCTGGTTGGAAGATCAGATGAATGCCGGTTTGTTGCCAGCACATGCCGATCAATTCAACAGCATGCAAGAGCAGCTGATTGAACGCTTTGCTCAGCTGCGTGATGAACATGGTTTTGGCTTATTGCATATGGCCTGCTGTCAAGATACGCAAGAAGATCGCGGTACCATTCAGTACTTACAGGATTGTGCGCTGGAAGCCGGTGTTCCGACTGAATTCTTGTTTATCGAAGACATCGGTCTGGGTGAGAAAGGTCAGTTTACTGATCTGCAAGACCAGGTGATCAGCAATCTGTTCAAACTCTATCCTTGGGAGATGATGTTTCGTGAGATTTTCGCTACCAAACTGGAAGATGCCGGCGTCCGCTGGTTAGAACCTGCCTGGAAGAGCATTATCTCCAACAAAGCATTACTACCAATGTTATGGAAGATGTTTCCGAATCATCCAAACCTGTTACCCGCTTATTTTGCTGATGATAACCCTCCAGCAATGGACAGCTATGTTATTAAGCCACTGTTCTCACGGGAAGGGGCGAATATCCGTATCATTGAGAATGGTAAGGAAATTGCCAGTGCTGATGGCCCTTACGGTAAAGAAGGCATGATCATTCAGCAATTCCATACACTGCCAAAATTCGGTGACAGTTATACGCTGATTGGTAGCTGGCTGGTCAATGATCAGCCTTGTGGTATTGGTTTGCGTGAAGACCGTGAACTGATAACCCAAGATTTATCCCGCTTCTATCCGCACATTATTTTGGATTAATATCCAGACAAGGGAGGAATGAGGAAGATCGTAAAATACCGCAAATTCCTCCCTTGAAAATCCGATGAAAAAACGTTGTATCCTTACAAGCTTATACAAAAAGGATAAATAATATGGCGAACACAATATATCTAACCATCACAGGTAGAAAGCAAGGGCTGATATCCAGCGGTTGTTCTACCTATGATTCCATCGGAAATAAATATCAAACTGATCATGAAAATGAAATTTATGTTTACTCATTTGACCATAATATCAGTAGAGAATAAAATGTTAATCATTCACCTATTTCAATCACTAAGCCAATAGACAAATTCTCACCGCTATTAGGCATAGCAATATCAGAAAACGAATCAATAAATTGCAGATTAGATTTTTAGAATCATCACCTTTCAGAAGAAATTCAGAAATAAGTATTGGCACGGAGATAATTATTGATGGAATCTAATCCGACGTAAGTCCATATTTCAATGATCATAGCGTAGACAAGGTGGTGATGATCTCACCACCAAAAATCGCCAAAAGGGTAAATAACCTTCAACCAATACAGCACGTAAACCAGCTATTTAACCAACCTGCACAGACAACATACTTAGCGAACCGGACTCAATACCATCAACAGGAATGGAAACCGTCTCTTTTCTATCCCACGTCCCCATGATATACAGCAACGGCAAAAAGTGCTCAGGAGATGGGTTCGATAATAGGCCATCTTCTCTGTTCAATGCATGAATCAAAGGGTAAGGTTGCTCATAACTGGTAAGGTTATCACGCACATAATGGTTAAATGATTCCGCCCAAGGGTATGGTTCAGCATTAGGCTCCTGCCGCTTCGTGGCACGAAGATTGTGTACAACATTACCACTCCCCAAGATCAACACACCTTCATCTCGTAAAGTAGCCAGCTTTTTCCCTAATTCATAGTGGTACGTCGCTGGCTTGGCATCATCTATACTCAGTTGAATCACAGGAATATTGGCCTGAGGATACATCTTAATCAGAATGCCCCAAGTTCCATGATCCAATCCCCACTGATGATGATCGGCATAAACTTCCACAGGTTCCAGCATCTCCTGTACTAAAACCGCCAGTTCAGGTGATCCCTTAGCCAGATACTGAGTTTCATGCAATTCCTGTGGAAAGCCACGAAAATCATGGATAGTCTTCGGCTGAGTCATAGCGGTTACCGCTGTACCATTAGTGTACCAATGAGCAGAAATCGCCAGAATCGCTCTGGGTACAGGCAGCCTTTCACCAAGTTCACGCCACACATTAGTATAGCGATTTTCTTCCAGTACGTTCATTGGGCTGCCATGACCAACAAACAGTGCCGGCATTCTGGAAATATTCATAACGACCTCTCACACCAAATATATACCCTTCATCTTTCAAGCTGCTGCTTTGTTGGCTGCTTTCACTCACCCCAGTCACATAGTTATCTATGCTCCTGGGGATTCGTTCACTTGCCGCCGCGCTGCAACTCGAAATCTATTAGGTATAGGTAATTTTAATACTTGCGGACAGGTTACGCCTTTCAGATAAGTAAAACAGTGGGCTAAAGGTGATAGAGTTTTTCAAAAAAACTGAAAAGCCACAGCTTGCGCAAACTGTGACTTTAGAGAATGCGTACGTTATAACTGATATTTCATCCGCTTATCGGATAATCATGTTTCAGCTTGCTTTCTGTTCTATTGCGTGGCGATAAGTTACCAGATCTTCAATAGTGACTACCGGCATATTATGCAGTTTCGCAAATTGCACCACCTCAGGAGTACGAGCCATTGAACCGTCATCATTGGTTAATTCACACAATACACCTGCTGGTTTAAAACCAGCCAAACAGACTAAATCAATTGTTGCCTCAGTATGCCCCTGACGAACCAACACACCACCAGGTTGGGCACGCAACGGAAAAACATGTCCCGGTCGGTTCAAATCACTTGGTTTGGCATTATCTGCAATCGCTGCACGGATAGTCGTGATGCGGTCAGCCGCAGAAACCCCCGTCGTCACCCCTTGAGCGGCCTCAATAGTTACGGTGAATGCAGTCTGAAACGGGCTAGAGTTATTTTCTACCATCATGGGCAATTGTAATTGCTGGCGGCGCTCTTCTGTCAGACATAAGCAGACAATACCACTGCCATGACGGATAGTCAGCGCCATTTGCTCTACGGTCATTGTTTCGGCCGCAAAGATAATGTCACCTTCATTTTCACGATCTTCGTTATCCAGCACCATCACCCCCTTTCCATCACGCAAAGCGTTAATGGCGTGTTCAACACGTTCTGATGATGTGCCATATTCAGAAAGTAGCGTCTGATTCATGGTAAAGAAACCTCATTAAAATTTATGGATTACCAGAATCAGGGCGGTCTTGAGGAGTTCTCGCTATGGCACAATATTCATAACACAATATTCATAACACAATATTAAATGTCATAGCCGGAACAACAGACGAGCATAGAGCTCGACAGATGCCGTTATTCTCTCCCATCCGGACTATCACCGTCGGCTCCAGAATTACACTGGATCTGCTGACCTCCGCTTTATCGTGAAGATAACCACAAACGGAGCGCTCGCGGGCTTCACCATGCCACCCAAAAGATGGATTGATGTTTACCGCCGGTGGGGACTTTCACCCCGCCCTGAGATAAGCCAGTGAACTATAACGCTAATATTTGCCGGCGGCAATCAACAAAATCAAATGTGAAACCTGGCTCACAATGGTTTGTGGTTTTACTATCTGGTATTACACTATTCAGAAATTATTTATGTCATAAAAAAGGATGCATCATGCTCGATCCCAAAAAAATTGAACAAATTGCCCGCCAGATCCAAGATTCTTTACCAAAGGGGGTTAAAGAGTTTGGTGGTGATGTAGAGAAAAAATTACGGATGATTTTGCAATCCCAACTTGGCAAGCTTGATTTAGTGAATCGTGAAGAATTTGATATTCAAACTCAGGTTCTGTTACGTACCCGTGAAAAATTGACCACGATGGAACAGCGTTTAAATGAACTAGAAGCGAAGTTTGAGAATAATAATGTTCCATCTGCTAATAACACAGCAAAAGAAGAGTAATTATTACCACACATAAAAACAACCGTGATAATGAGCAGAATGTGATATCTGCTCATTATCACATCCACATTAATGAGAGATTAAATGCTGTTCTTTACCATAATGCTCAGAACGTGGGCCATAAAGCAAACTATGACTACCACCGGCTGTCAGTAAGCGATTACTTGTAATGCCAGCAATCTCATGACCTTTATCCATAATGGTATTAGCAATTTGTGAAACTACAGCAGATACCAACATGCCAATAAGGCTATTCGAACTGCTTTGATTTTCAGTCGATGAGGCAAATGCCCGTCCATACCACAATTGTTTTCCATTACGCAAATCCACCAGCTTCGCTGAAGCCGCTACACGCGTATCGCTGTTAATAATCTGATATTGCGTACCATATTCTTCAATATCCAAATAGAGCGCCGAATCCGCACCAAAAATATCATGCAACTTTTTATAACTGATATTCTGAACATCCTGTGCCGCTGTCACACCATTTTGCTGAAATGTCTCTTCCACAACAGCAACCGGAAAAACGTAATAGCCCGATTCCGCCAATGGATATGTCACATGAGAAATTAGGCTGTGCCCTGCTTTAACTTCCAAAGATTTGTTTACCGCCGGCAGAACCAGAATGGATTTGGGTTTGCTTTCTTTAAATGCAGTGTAATCATAAGGGACAGATTTACTACACCCTGTCAGCACAAATGCCGCCAATAGACTTAATGCGACGAGAATACGGTTCATTGCATAGTTCCTTTATTTTTACTTAATAGAAAATCCATAAATGGCGCTGACTCAGGAAACAATTTTTTCTCTATTTCAAACTGATGAAATGCTTCTGGAACACGACCTGTTTTGCTATAAAGCAAACCCATCTGTGCATGCAGCCCAGGCGGTACAGGTTTATCTTTCGCTTTCGCTCTTTCAATCACTTGCTGCAAAGCCTGTAATTGCTCCTCAAACCCCATCTTATCCTGCTGATAATACTGATAAACTGTAGGCTGGTATTTATCCCACTCATAAATTGTTTTTGGCTGGGTGACGCAACCCGCTAAGGTCATAGCTGCCAGCAATAATCCCACTTTTTTCATTAACATCATGAACATATATCCCTATATTTCTTAATTAGATGGCTTCCATGCACCGGTTTCAATACTTTCAACCAGACGGTTTACTGCTTCACGAATGGCCAGATCCAGTACCTTACCATTCAGTGTGGAATCATAGCTGGCAGTGCCACCAAAGCCGATAATTTCACGGTTGGATAATTTATACTCCCCTGCCCCTGCCACAGAGAAAACCACTTCGGAAGTTTCTACGTTCACCACATTCAGCGTGACTTTAGAATAAGCCACCTGTGATTTACCACGCCCTAATAACCCCCATAACTGATGATCACCCACTTCTTTGCGGCCAAATTCAGTCACGTCACCGGTAATAACGTAAGCAGCACCTTTCAACTTCTGCGATTTACCTTGTAAACCCGCTTCTGCTTTCAGTTCCGCCATATTCGTACGTTCCAGCACCGTAAAGCGTCCCGTCTGCTGTAAGTGCGAGACTAAAATCGTTTTAGATTGATTACCAAGGCGATCAACTCCGTCGGAGAAAATGCCATTTTGATAACTGGAACGGTTTTCAAACTTACCGATCGCAATTGGACTACGAACACCTTGATATACCGTATTATAAGAATTAACTTTTTGTACCTGGACGGTATTAGAAGATTCAGTTGTACACCCTGATAATATTGCCGAAGCCAAACAAATTGAAGATAAAATCAACTTACCTTGCATAAGAACTTATTCCTGCGTAAAAAATTTATCCGTTTATCTACTAACTTTAAGATGTAAAAGTTGTAGATAACATATTTCATTAAAAAATCATTTATATCAGAAATCATTATGAATAAGCCGACGTTACGTGACCAGCATTTTATGCCACAAAGATAAAAAACTATCTGTTACATCACACTTCTTCTGGTTAATCCCCTACCCATCAGAGAATAAAATTACATTAACTTGAATTACCATTATGATATTTTAATAATGTTCGTATCGTTAATTAAATCACTCACACCCGATATTACAAATATCTATACCCTTCATCTTTCAAGCTGCTGCTTTGTTGGCTGCTTTCACTCCCCCCAGTCACATAGTTATCTATGCTCCTGGGGATTCATTCACTTGCCGCCGCGCTACAACTCGAAATCTATTAGGTATATATTATTTATGATGAAATATCGCTCAATTAAGCACAAGTTAAATAAAAAATAGCCGGGAAGATTTCATCTCTTGCCCGACTTTCATTCTAATAATATGATCAAATAAATAATTTACAGTGATCAATACAGTAATATCTTCTGGCTATTTTCAATGACAAGCTACAGCATTATTTACTGATTTTTAATTACCTTGATGATATTGGTTGTCGAAATACCATCTTCAAAGTTCAACACTTTGACTTCTCCGCCCACAGCCCAAACTTCTTCACTACCAGCAATTTCTTCCGGTTTATAATCGCCCCCTTTTACCAATACATCAGGCAAGACATCCGCAATCAATCGCTGGGGTGTATCCTCTTCAAACGGCACAACCCAATCCACAGCGCCCAGAGCAGATAACACAATCATTCGTTGCTCTAGTGGATTAACAGGACGGTTCTCACCTTTCAGCCGTTTAGTTGATGCATCACTGTTAACAGCAACAATTAACCGATCACCCAGTTTACGGGCATTCTCCAGATAAGAGACATGACCTGCATGCAGAATATCAAAGCAGCCATTAGTCATCACGATCCTTTCACCGCGTTGACGAGCATTAGAAACAGCCTGTTTAAGCTGAAATTCGGTCATCACACCGAAACCCGTTTCAGCGCGTCCACGAATAGCATTCTCCAGTTCAATCGGCGAAACGGTCGACGTTCCCAGTTTGCCAACCACCACCCCCGCAGCAGCATTCGCCAGGAAACAAGCTTCATTCAGTGGCTTTCCAGCCGCAATCGCCGTTGCCAGCACGCCAATAACCGTATCACCGGCACCCGTAACATCAAACACTTCCTGCGCCTGCGTAGGTAAATGCAGTGGTGGTTGATCAACACTCAATAAACTCATCCCCTGTTCAGAACGGGTGATCAGTAATGCATGAAGATCTAAATCTTTAACTAGCCGAGTACCTTTCTCAACCAATTCATTGTCATCTTTGCAGTGGCCCACGACCGCTTCAAATTCAAACAAATTTGGCGTTAGCAAAGTTGCACCACGATAACGCTCAAAATCATTACCTTTCGGATCGATTAATACCGGGACTTTAGCCGCGTTTGCCAGTTTGATCATTTCCTGAACCTGACTCAGTGCACCTTTGGCGTAGTCAGATAGAACCAATGCCCCAATATGAGGTAACGCCTGTTCAATGCGCTCCAACATTGGCTGCGCATCGACGTTATCGAAACCTTCTTCAAAATCCAGGCGAAT
Organism: Photorhabdus antumapuensis; assembly: GCF_020387775.1. Classification (NCBI taxonomy): domain Bacteria; kingdom Pseudomonadati; phylum Pseudomonadota; class Gammaproteobacteria; order Enterobacterales; family Morganellaceae; genus Photorhabdus; species Photorhabdus antumapuensis. Next base: position 26,858 of record NZ_JAHZMK010000052.1, on the reverse strand, counting down.
TAACTGCTGATTACGGGAAAGTACCCGCAGTTTAGTAATTGTCGGATGGGTTGGAACAGAAACAAAATCACAACGCACCTTAACGCTGCTCAGTTTCTCACTCAGCACACGTGCTGCGTCATCAATCCCAGTCAAACCGATTAAATGTGAATTTGCCCCAAGAGCCGCAATATTCATAGCAACGTTGGCAGCGCCTCCCGGACGCTCCTCAATGGTATTGACTTTTACAACAGGCACCGGTGCTTCCGGTGAAATCCGGCTGGTTGGTCCATACCAGTAGCGATCTAACATAACATCACCGACGACTAAAACCCCTGCACAGTGAAAATCCGGGAGTGTCATTTTCATCCCTTGCTCCAAACATTAGATATTAGTTGGTGCCAAATATTATCATACGCCTGTGAAATCCCTACACCAAACCGATAAAACCCGTTATTGTTCCCCCAACCACTGTTGCCAACTACGACGTACCCGTTCCTGTTGCTCACTGAAACAGTGGGTTGATACTCGACTGGAAAGCGTCTGTAACGCCAGATGATGTAGTTCATCACGCATAGAAACATAAGCTTGTGTTAATGCGGCTGCCTCATCTTCATCCATAATTTCATAAGCCGCCATTAATTGAAAAATTCGCACATTATCCGACCAACGTACCAAACGCTCATTTTCAGCCGCATAACGAAGCACCAAATATTGAGCGATAAATTCGATATCTGTGATTCCCCCCGAATCAGCTTTAATATCAAATTGATCTGAATGGTGACTACCTAAATGTTTATGCATCTTTTCCCGCATTTCCCTTACCTGCTGGCGTAACAAAACGGGTTCTCGTCGTGTACATAACGTCTGATGGCGTATCCGTTCAAAATCCCGATGCAAGTTTTCATCACCAAATACCATACGAGCACGTACCAACGCCTGATGTTCCCAAGTCCACGCTTGATTCTGCTGATAATCAGCAAACGCACCGATGGTACTGACTAACATGCCTGATTCCCCTGAAGGACGCAGGCGGATATCCACGTCATACAACACACCAGAGGAGGTTCGAGCACTGAACAAGTGCATAATTCGTTGGGCAAGACGCAAATAAAATTGCCGAGCATCAATCGATCGATCACCATCGGTCATTACATCCATCGGGCAATCAAGCAGGAAAACCAAATCAAGATCAGAACTGTAACCCAACTCCCAACCACCCAATTTGCCATAACCAATCACAGCAAATCCCAATCCCTTCCGCTGACTCAGATGTGATGGAACACCATAACGTTTTGCCATTTTCCCCCACGCCTGTAGAACAACCACTTCAATAATCGCTTCTGCCAGATAAGTGAGATGATCACTGACCTTCATCACCGGCAACACGCCAGTGATATCTTCCGCCGCAATCCTCAGTAATTGCGCCTGCTTAAACTGGCGGAGTGCCTCTAATTGCTGCTCTTCATCATCTTCAGGTATCCGCAACAAATATTGTCGCAATTCATCCTTGTAGGCATTCAGTGGCAAAGGTTCATACAGAAATTGTGGATCAAGCAGCTCATCCAGCAACAATGGGTGACAGGCAAGCTGAGTCGCGATCATCGGTGAAGCTGCACACAACCGGATAACATGTGTCAGTACAGCGTCCGATTCCAATATCAGTTCCAGGTAAGTTGTACGGCTGACAATACTTAACAACAACGGAATAACCCGCTCTAGCACTATATTAACATCTTGATTATTAACACCTTGATTATTGACATCCTGATTGGCATCTTGCCGTAAACAGACTTTTGCCAACAAACGTGGCATCAGATGGTCGAGCACATCACGCCCACGAGGGCCAATGGTTCTTTTGCCCACATCATGACGGAACACAGAAATAATATGCAATATCTGCTGGGCAATCACTTCATCCAAGTGCGGAGCAAGTATAATTAGCTCTTCTTTTTCGAGATTTTCCAGCCACAGACTTTTAAATGGCACATGACCAGGTTCCTCTTCACTATTATCACTGTCATCGCCAATTAATTGCGTAAAAATAGCCCGAACAGCGCCCATCTTGCTGTTTAATTCAATTACCAGAGCGTCCCAACTTTCAAATCCCATGCCCCACGTCAGTCGTGAACGATTCAGCTCATCTTCTGGCAGAGTCTGAGTTTGTTGATCGTTAATTGCCTGTAAAAGATTTTCTAGCCGCCGCAAAAAGAGGTAACCATCAGCCAGTTGTTTCACCTGCAATGGTTGTAAAAGCGCCAACTGCGCTATTATCTGAAGAGTTGGTAACAACGCCTGAGATTGCAAACACAGTTCACGTCCACCACGAATCAGTTGGAATACTTGAGCGATAAATTCAATTTCACGGATACCACCAGCACCCAGTTTGATATTGTCTTTCAAGCCACGGCGACGCACTTCCCGTTCAATCATGCCTTTCATATTTCTCAAGGATTGGATCACACTGAAATCAATGTAACGGCGAAAGATAAACGGTCTCAGCATCCGGCGCAGCTCTTCACCATACGCTTGGTTGCCCGAACCCATAATCCGTGCTTTCACCATCGCATAACGTTCCCAATCACGCCCTTGCTCTTGATAGTAATCTTCCAGTGCAACAAAACTAAACACCAATGGACCACTATCACCGAACGGGCGCAAGCGCATATCTACCCGATACACAAAACCATCCACAGTTTGCTGATCGAGCACTTTGATAAGACGCTGCCCCAGGCGGGTAAAAAACTGGGTGTTATCCATTTCACGCCGGCCACCTTGGGTCACGCCGTTTTCAGGATAGACAAAAATCAGATCAATATCAGAAGAGAAGTTCAACTCACCACCGCCCAGTTTTCCCATACCGAGAATTAACAGCGGTTGTGGGTCGCCCAGCTCATTACAAGGCGTTCCCCAATCCTGACAACAACGCTGATACAACCAATCACGGGCAGCAATAATCAACGTTTCAGCCAACATACTAAGCTGTTGCAGTGTCTCCTGAGTCGTCATGCTATGTAGCGCCTGCGACCAAGCTATTCTGACCAGAATCTTGTTACGGAACTGGCGTAAAACCCGCATGAGGGTATTTTCATCCTCTACTGATACGAGTAACTGTTGCAGCCATTCAGCATATTGATGCCACTCCTGCGCTTCAGGTGGATGTTGGCGGATCTCAGCTAACCATTCAGGATGAATGTGCAGGTTTTCAACAACAAAATCACTCAGTGATAATATGGCCTGCTCATGAGCAACAAACGGCTCAATATTCAAAATCAGTTGTTGAAAATGTTCCGTCACACGCTGTAACTGGGCCAGAAGCGGAGTTGAAAGTGGCAACATAGAGAATTCCTGTTATTTAAGCAGAGAGATTGATTAACCACATAGTCAGTGCCAACTTACATTGCAAATAGAGCGAGCTGTAACATAGCGTTTCAGCTTCTGTTTCCGTATCCAATAATTTCTGGTTAATAACAACTAATTGGTTATCCAACGGTTCCGGCTCACTAGAATATTCGATCATCTGCTGAATCAAAGTTAGTATTTGCTTTAAACCATCCCGACCGTCTGACAAACCGGCCAACCAACGTTCCTCTTGCTCCTGCCAATGGGCTAATATTGACGTAAGTACCGCAGGCAATGACTGCTGCATATCAATTTCCACCTGGATTGAAGGCCAAACTGCTTTTGGTTTTCCCTGAGCTAATTGATAACCACGGGCCGCTTTGCTTCTATTTCCTTGCCGCATTCCATTTGATTTTGCCAACTCAACCGCCAATGCTAATACATCGGTTATGATCCCTTGCTTTAACTCCAGTTCAAACTCACAAATTGGCTCCTTACGGTCTGTTGCAATAATGTCTCCTTGATCGAGCACTACTTCAATCTCACTTTGTCCATAAGTCACCACCCACTTCTCACGCATAAAGTCAGTACTGAATAACGCCTTCAAACGGGATTGCAATGCTTCCACATCACATTTGTCAGGCCAGATGTGCGGTGGAAACAGAGTCAATGCCAGTTCCGGCTTTGCCAATGGCACATTATATTCCGGTCGCTGATGCAACCCGCCAACCACCTTACCAGCTGTTTTAATCGTCATCTCATATTGATCATCAAAACCACGGATCCGTAACCCCATATCAAGACCGCGCAGTTGGTTATCCGGCGTTTCAAAATAGATATTGGTCAACTTTTGGGGAGAAAAATAGTCATGAGGAAATAACAGTAATTGCTGACGAATTGCAGGAATAGCTTGTGGTTTAGCGATAAGTTTTAATTCGATTTCTACACTCATATCTGCACCATTGATAACAATCTTTGCTCTCATCTTACCTTGATTTCGCTTTTTGCTACGAATAAAAAGCGGTTTTCATCAGGTAAGATCACCCTGGATGTTAACCCAAGAAAGTGGTGCTTATCGTTGAATATGCAGACACAGATTGATGACCATCTCAATACGATGGTCAAATAGGGAGTCCTTAAAATATTACTTTTCATCAACCAGATTCCAACACAAGTTGTATTCAAGGCAATTGATTTTTCGTTCCGTTGCTCCTCAAACCCCAATTTTATTTGAGGTATAGAAAATAAAATCTCACATAGGTTATTTGTCTAGTTTGAAACCCTGCTGCTGAATGGTAGAAAGTACATTCGGGTAATAGATATTTTGGTAATAATTGGCGGTATTCGTGCTCCAATTGTTACCGTTGCTACGACCGATATGATGCCAGTACGCCATTAGCGTTTTGTCGTACTGTTCAATCGCTTCTGGCAAGAGTTCACTGCGATAACGTTCGTCATGGCAGAAGCTGTTAAGTGGCAAACGCGGTTTCTGTTGTGCAGCGATATCGACATAACCGATCACGATACCGGCCACTGGAAAAGTCAGTTCCGGCAATTGCAGGAGATCAATCATCGCTTTTGGATCACGACGAATACCGCCAATCGGCACGATACCCAAACCGTAAGAGCGGGCTGCGATCATCAATGCGCCTAGTGCGATACCAACATCAGTTGAACCTGAGATGAGGCTTTCAACACTCTCATGCGCGGCCTGCTGTTTACCGTTCATAGCCATACCGAAACACGTTTTGTGCATGTCCAGCACTATGGTGATAAATATCGGTGCCTGAGCAATCCACGGCTGACCACCAGCCAATTCTGCGATCCTGGCCCGGCGGCGCGCATCACGGGTCACCACCAGTGACACCTGCTGTGAATTCATCGATGTCGGTGCGAGATGTGCAGCTTTAATAATACTAGCCAAAATATCTTCAGGAATAGGTTTGTCGAGATAACTGCGTTCACTGCGGTGCGAAGTGAGTAGTTCAATTGTCTGATTCATAATAATTCTGTGAATAAGTGAATTAAGGTTTACTAAATGTGTAATGGCACTATTTGCCATAAGATATATTGCAAGTAAATTAGTGTTATTACTGACAGGCAATATCTCCAGGCAAAGTTAGCGTGATATTTTTTTCTCTATGTAGCTGCTGAAAAAAGGATAGCTGCTGTTCTAGATACAGTAAACGATGAGGTCTGCCGATAACCGGAGTATGCAGCGGAAAAGCCACTACCGGTGACATATTCTGATTGGCGATAAGAGAAAGCCCGTCAATATAATCCCGCATCGACTGAAAATAATCTCCGGTCGTTAGGCTCTTAGCGCACAGTGATGGGGTATCGTTAACCTCAATGTTATAAGGTACGGAAACCAATGTTCCATGATTACAGGTAATTTTTGTAAGAAAATCAGAGCAAGACCAATCAAGCGTATAATAAAAGCCAGACTCAGACAACGCTTTGAGTGTATATTCATTACCGTTAATCCAAGGAGATAACCAACCTTCTACAGAAACGCTGAAAAAGTCTTCCAGCGTATTCTTGACTTCCTTAATATAGTTAATTTGCTGATTATAGGTCAGTTCGTGAAAATAATCGGTATTAGTTTTTCCATGAGCCACGATCTCAATATTTTTATAAGATTGTAGCGCTTTTGCCAGAAAAGGATATTTGATGACTATATTAGAATTAATCAATAAAGCTATCGGAACCTGATGAACGGCAAACCTTTCCAGAATATTAAACATCCCCTCATAAAGCCCATACATTCTCCATGAGTGATTTTTAAAATCAGGCGAAAACTTCACATTGGTATATCCATGACCTAAACCGCTGGGTTCACTGTCTTCTATATTAAGTGCAAAGTATACAAACGTACTTTTTTCATTGTGACTAAGCGGAAGATATTCAATATATTTTATCATAAACACTCCTGATAAACATTCTTATACCACAAATCAAAAACCTTCACAGACCAGAGTTTATTAAAATCATGCATATTCCAATCCTCCACTCGCAGACATTTATTTTTAAGATCATCAAGAAAAAGATAATCATGTACGACTGAATTTTTATCAAACAGAGGCAAGGCAAAATAATTAAAGATTTCTTTATTTTTTAGAAAGTGAAATTGAAAAGTAAATGGCTGTTTTTTACGGTAACTAATTTCATGTCCGAGATAGGAGGAAAATATTTTACGTAGCAAATACTTACCAATACCATTCTGAAACTTATCCGCAGAAGAAACCAAAATGGCTAGTTGCATATGGGTCGGATCTAAAAACGGGCTTCTTGTTTCAATACCATTTTTCATAAAAATTCTATCCATCCGAGTAAGATGATAATTTTTAAAACGTATTTCCATCTCCTTCCGCGTAACAGACTCAATGTCAACCGAGGGAATATTGCCACCAAAGTAATGGGCAATATCATAATCCTTAATCCTAATCTCATCCCGGGTAAATAGAATGAGTGACCGAAAATAAGCTGACCAACCGGTATTCATCAGATCGCTATAACGCGAATAACCGTACCACAGTTCGTCCGCTCCATCACCTGTAATTAAAACACGATGATTTTTATTGATTTGCTTAGCTAATGCTAAAGAATTAACAATAATAGGATCCTGTACTGGCTGCTCCATAGACAAAACAGATTCTTCCAATAAAGAAGGAATCTCATGCTCGTTAAGCAATAAAGGTGTATGTTTAATGCCATACTGACTGGCAAAGGCCTTTGCTAACGGTATCTCATCAAACTTATAGCCATCATCACTGCCGATGGTATACGCGTCAAACTCAACATGACTTAACTTTAATAAATAATTAATAATTGAAGAATCTAGCCCGCCACTGAGCAGAGAAGCAATAGGACGGGAATGACGCGACCGCAAAAACACAGCATCAACCAGCGACGCCATAACTTCCTCATCTTCAACCTGTTTCTTTTCAGTACTAAAGGAGTGATATTTTATTGAAACATGACCTCTTTTATTGCGATCAAACCATAAGAATCCCCCGGCTGGAACCTCAAAAATTCCCTTAATAAAGCTGGATTCATAGCCGGATGATTTAAACATAAAATAATCGGCAATCACATTGAAATTTAATTCAATATTTCTTTTTATCCTCATTAGCCCTAAAACGTTAGAAGAGAAAAAGAGAACGCCATTCTGAATCAAATAATAGAGAGGTTTTTTACCAAGAATATCTCTGGATAAAAAAATGTTATCGTCATCTATCATTACCAAAGCAAAGGCACCATTCAGCTCACGCAGAGCCTTAGTCAATCCCATTCTCCTTATCAAAGGAATGAGAATCTGACCATCACAGCTGTTCTCTTCTAAATCGAATAGAGTATACTGCTTTGCCAGACGGATAAAATTGTATATCTCACCATTATAAACAACATGCGTTTTATTCTGAGAATACGGTTGTAATGTATGGTGGCCTTTGCCAGTAATAGAAAGTTGACTAAAAAAAAGGCTAAAATTTTCTGTTATCAGTTCAGATTTAAAATCCGGGCCTCGATCTTTAATGCTATCTTTCAGAATAGAAACGACATTATTATCTAAAAAAATTTTTTCATGGGTTAAATTAAAATAGCCAGAAATTCCGCACATTTTATTTCCTAATCGTAACTGATTTTAAAATAGCTTCCAGAGAAAAGGTCATAAGATATTTTATCTTCAATCTGATAGTTAGCCGGCCCCATATATTGGAGTAACAGAGCATTTTGAATGATATTATTTACAGTATTTCTTTCTTTCAGTACCGATGGACCAAATAAAGGTAGCAAGATTAATACTGAATCCCTGATTAAAGCAGTAGAGAGGTACTTTAAACTGAGACAATAAGTCAGATCAAAGTATTCTCCCGAGATCAGAACGCGTTCAAAACCCCGAATAAAAGCATAAAACTTATCCTCAATTTTTCTATAAACTTCTTTATCATAGATATACTTATATTCCTGTTCCAGAGTATCAAGTAGTCTGGCAAGCAGACCCAATGCCAATAAGCCAGGATTAATGCCTGATTCATGGTTACTTATTTGTAATTTGGCACCACTCCCACGTCTGCCAAGGAAATACCGACTATCAGAACTTAGGGAAGAAAACACGATTGAACAATTTTGCGCTGATTTAAAACCAATCAGATCAAGAGGAAGCAGCTTTAATTTTTCTTCAGGAAACGCGTTGGGAAGACAAATAAACGACTTTCCGCCAAATTCCTTATCATTAACGATAACATGCAGATAACAGGACTCAGAGACACCGGTTGAGATATATTTATTTCCTGATATCAAAACATTATCACCTAAAGTATTCAGGACCGATGCTGGATTCTGCTCCCCCTCACTCCAGGAAGAAGACATCAAACGCCCACTATGATAAATATTCTGAGCAATTTCCTGGTAAAGACTCTCACTGGCATAGTTATTAAGCCGGGCCGTACATTGAAAATGAAACATGTACAGTGATGCGAGATTGACCGAATAGTAAGAGAGGTAAGGCAACAGACTAACCGCTGGTTTAAGGCCCGCATTCCTGCCACCAAGCTCAGTGGGTATCATAAACAATGAAAGTAAAGATTGTCGGTTAAGGTAGTTAATCAATGTAACTGGATACTTATTTTCAAGATCCACGGCTGACATTTCATCCTTAATAGTATGAATATCACCCAATAACTCAGTGTATTCCTGATTAAATTTTTCCATCAGACAAATAACTGATGCCAATGCTTTACCCATCTCACACCACCTTAGAATTAGATGTCACTTTCCTCGTCATAAACATGCAAGAGATCAGACAGATAATAGATATCACGATCAGTGATGTTAATCCGATAATGTTCTTGGTTCTGTCAATATCAAAAGTATCTATCATCAGCCCCACAACCAATACCGATATTTGATAAAAACTGGTATAACTCAAACTATGAATATTATAAACTAATGGTAAATTCGTCTCGCTACTATTATTTTGTATAAGCGTTGTATCCAATGGGATAATAATCCCTCCACAAAGCCGCATAAGAAATATAAAGATAAATATCAGATAGATGTTATTTATAAACAACGCTGCCGAAAATAGTATCGCCTGAAAAAAATAGGCGATAATAAATAGAATAAAAGCAAACCTTTTTTCACCATCAAATTTAATATTGTAAACAATGATACAACCAGCCAGCATAGATACTGCCTGCACTATATAAAAAATACTCAGTAATCTCCCTCCCGCCTCATCACTCATAAATATCACAGGCAACAGGACATTCAATGCACCTCCCACTACGCCCCAGCTCAATCCCAAAATAATAATAGAACTTAGGATAGGACTCTGCTTAATCTCATAAAAAAGTTTATAGATCATCTCATTAATTGTGACTTTTTTCTTTATTTTATCGTGAAACAACGCTGAATCACTGTTTATTCCAATCAAAAACAAACATGATCCTATATAACTGATTGCATTAAAAATAAGCGCAGTTTCGACAGAAAAGAGATTAAGCAAAAAAGCACCTATAACTGATCCCAGCCCCATAGCAATAAAAGATCCACTATTCAAAACCGCGTTAATTTTACTCCGGGTATTGATATCATAGAGCTGAGTTACCTTTTTAATATAAGAAGTCCTAAATGCTGTGCTGACAATACCAATTAGCATATTAATCAAAAAAATATAATAAATTGATTGCAGCGACAACAACATACAAAGAATCAAAATAGCCCGCAGTATATCCCCATAAATCATAGCCGTTTTATTGTTGATTCCAGTCAGAAACCGGACAATGAACGGCGAAAAAAGCAGAGATGGTAAAGCCGAAGACAAAATAAAAAGGCTCACCATCAACCCGGACTTTGTTGAATTATAAATATAAAGCAATATAGAAACCTGAAACACCCAATCACCAACAGCTGAGATTGTCACAGCGGGAAATAGGAATTTCAGATTATTATCTTTAACAAAAATCATAATACCTTCCTAATCCCGGATATATTTTATAAATCCCCGCTCAATTTTATCATTGAGATCATCAATGCTATCCTTGATGTACGAAATACCAAATTTTTCAATTAACTGTAACAATGTCGCCTCATTATTATTCTCTATCAAGAAAGACAAAATATCCCCCTTAGTTAACTGAGTGAAAGAGGTCGTTTTGGGAATGCTTGGGTGTTTGACAATTAATATTTTTGCCGACTCCTCGTCTTCTGAAAAGGTAATATTCAGATAATCCTTTAACGAAGCTCTGACTTTGATAATGTCACGATGCTGTGACAATACCAGCTTATCATTAACGGATAGATTTTCTATATATTCCACTGCCGGCTCATTGTAGTTAACCCAGCAGATGCATGTGTTTTTATAACAAAAATGAAGAAGTTCAAAAAGATAACCAGGATAGTTGTAACGAAGTAACACATCGGAAAAATAGTGATAATATTGTTTAGCATCAAAAATTTTATTCACCGAACCGGTTTTATAGCATTCAGTAAATCGCAGAGCATAGTCGTCATAGTCGAGATATTTTTTTATTTCCCGTACAAAAAACCCAAACTCGCCATCCCGACGCACAATTCTCTCTTCTTTTACCAGAAAACTTAGCTTAGAAATGCTGTTAAGATCCAAATCTTTCAGATAAGAAATTTCTTCTGATGATAAAGGAAAATCATTCAACACAGCATATTCACTGTCGATAACCTGATTCAAAAATACCTTATCACGGATCATTTTAGCCATGATATTTTGAACATCCGCTAACATAATGCCACCTCTAATGAATGAGAGTTTCAGGCAAGAAGAGTTCTGGCCCATTCAATCGTATCCCGCAGATATTCTGGCTCAGCCAGCTGTGGAGTAATAGCTTCCAGCTCGAAGAAAATAAGCGGCCGGATATCGTAGTGTTTCAATATTTGCTCCAACCGGCTCCTCAGCCAGATGTCACTTTCAATATATTCCTTTGGTGCATTTTTCATTTGTTGCTGATTATTCACATACATATGAACCTGATCGACCATAGAAAAATCTATGTGCGACAAATATTCATCAGGATCGATGTCTGTGCCATATTTGTTACTGTATGCAATATTTGAAAGACTCAAATGCATTCTTGCACCAGATTCCTTAACTGTCTGATTAAAGAAATCCACCCGATTTTTTATTGATATTCCTCTCAATCCATAAGATAAAATTGGATTCTCAATCAGAATTTTTGCTGATAGTTCTGCTTGTAGCATCCTGATATTCCCTACAATCCTCTTTTTTTGCTCAGGTAATTCCGGTGGAGGAAAAAAGATACCAAACTCATCACCTCCCGGTGCATTCAAGATGGCATGATGTTCTGTCACAGAGTACGGCTTTACAGCTTCAACTTGTTCTTTTAGCATGCGCAATCCAGGTCTAATCGCATCACTGTCTCGCCCTAAATCCATTACCGCAGTATGCAGGCAAAAAGGCTTGCTTTTCCATTTCACAAAACGCTTCAAGCTTTCCACCTCCGTGTTAAAATGAAGGGCCAGTACTTCATAAGCATCCGATTTCCCACCACATGCTTCAAATTTTTCATCAAAGTCGATGTAATCTTGATGAAAGTGTAAAAAATAGCCTACGCCTTCCATATTAATCATCCTCAAGAAGATTAGTTGTAATTTGTGAACTGAACAGAATCTCCATACCTTCTTCTCTCAGTTCAAAAGGAAGCTCGATATGTGATTCCATATTTCTGCATATATATTTCTTTCTTTCTAATTTCATCCCGTAATATTCCAGATAACAGGATATAATATATAAGCTACTCACTGGGAATGAACGATGAAAATCGCCGTTATAGCAGAGAAGACAATGGAAAAAATCATCCTCACGTAAGAATGCTATAATCTTATAACCTAATTTATCTAATGCCAGACGCAGTAAAATTTCCTTTAATCTTTCCATAGAGCCAGTTTCAGATAAAAATCCCCCAATATCAATTAAGCATATTTTATTACCCGATATAATATCTACCCTTACATTTTCAACATTATCATAAATATCATTACAATGATAAACACGATGTTCTTTTATTGTATCCATCAATAAACATTTTGATATTGAAACCAAATGACCTTTATTATTTCTATTGATATATTTTAGTATCCATGACGAATTTGTTATCTGATTAGTGACGATGCAATCTCTGTTTTTATTTATATTTTTACCTTCCAACATAGAGTATAAGTAAGAAACAACCGCAGCATTTGAGCATTCCATAGAATCATAACACATTTCACCTTTCTTGTTTTTTTGATAAAAGAAAAATGTAATGCTATTATTCCATTCATTAACTCCAGAGACATAAACAAACTTCATATCCTGATAATGAATACCAAAAGTCGTATCTTCCATGAGGATTGCTTCATCATCAGAAACGAACAAAGTAGATGTACCACTTCTTATTTTAACTTTCTTTTTAAAATCTAAAGCTGGACATAAAATCATTCTTACAATCCTCGTAGCATAAAATGTATATCTGCTTTATCTCAATAACTCTTCATAACATAGGATCTTACCGACCCTATGTTATTCTTCAGTCCACACTTGAAAATTGAATAAATGAAACCACCTGAATTGATATTCAATTACAGTTCATTTAAACGTTTATTGTGGTAATTTAGATTTTAGATTTTAGAACATTCTTCTGTACACTACGCGCTACAGAAAAATTCATAATCTGCATATTTTTCTGTACACTACGAGCTACAGAAAAAACAGTGAAGCCACTATTTTTATCAACACTACGTGATACAGAAAACGAAGAGCTATTCATATTTTACTCCAGTTAACTAGTATAATTCGAGTTAAGTTTACAACATAAAACTTTCTGAAAATAAATTTTACACACTACCCCATCACGCTATTTTGCAATGGTTTTATAAAATTAGGTTACAAATTTGTTAATGTCAAGTTAACCCTGTTACATGGATTTTATGTTGCATAAAACATAATTATGATTAAGGAATTTAGTCAAGCCTTCAATCTATTGAAATGATGTATTACAGTAATTTTAAGAATCTTCAAAGAGTTATTATCACATTATTCTGCTCGATAACTCTATTCCTTCAACTATCAAACTAAACCGATTGTCCACAAATCCTTCCAATCTTTCGTTAAAAATAATTTCATTGATAATGAAAATTTGTCAAGTAGTCTCCATCCTTCCATACATATCGTTTCCATCAAAATCGATAACTATCCGTCGACCTCGCACTGAATCAAGGAATCCTTTAGTACAATAACGTGAGCTTCGCTTAGGAAAGGAACTAAGTGCCTGAGGCACGATCAAAGTTTTTGTCAAAAAAACATGATCGTGGAAAACCTCAGGCATGATTAATTTAGAAGAACTTTGACTGCTGCGTCGATGATTTTTGCCAAAAATTTATGCCTCTTTGGCATCAGCAGTTAATTGAAAACGGATTACTCAAACGCCAAATGATTATGGTGAACTGTTGGCCACCTTCATCACCCATGTCCGTTGCAATATGAAAGCAAAAACGTTATCACTCTGGGATAAGCTGATGTTAAGAAGGCGTTTCCTAATAGAAATGGTCGTTGATCAGCTAAAAAATATTTCTCAAATAGAGCATTCAAGGCACCATAGTCAACTCGGTTTTTTGCTGGAAGTCGTCTCAGGATTAATTGCTTATACCTTCCAACCTAAGAAAACCGAGTTTAAATCTACGCGCTGATGACATTGCTATTCTTAAACAAAGCTGAGGTTACGTAATAAATTGATGCGGATAACTGGACCTGAAACGCTAAGTAAAAAGTTAAAATTTTCTCTTTTCTGAAAGTTATGATAGTAATTGGCAAAATACGCGCTGTTAAATAAGACTCCAAAATAATGCTACATCTTATACTACTCATAATTTCATGTATAACAATGGGTTGAAGAAAGTTATGTGTAGCAGAATAATGAAACGTTATTTAAACAAACAACCAGTAAGCCCCATATTCGACCCGTTAAGATAGTTCCTATTTTGGTTTACCGATTGCTCTAGCAAACTTAACTCTTTACTATCAAATTCTAAACTCACCATAGATAAAAAACGGTTAAAATCACAATGAGAAAACTACATTTACTTCTCACAGCGCTAATAATCCTCAGCTTTTCGCTCACTACCCACGCGGAAGGAAAGCGCTATGTATCTGATGAGTTATCTACCTACACACACGCCGGGCCGGGTAACCAGTATCGGATTGCCGGTACACTGAATGCCGGTGATGAAGTCACATTGATAAGCATCAATCGGGATAGTAATTACGCTCAAGTTAAAGATGATAAAGGCCGCCTTGTCTGGCTACCCGTTAACCAACTTAGTAATAAGCCAAGCCTACGCACTCGCCTCCCAGAGTTGGAACAGGAAGTGAAAACATTGACGGAGAAGTTAGCCAATATAGATAATAACTGGAATCAGCGCACTGCCGACATGCAACTGAAGGCTTCCAATAGCAGTAGCATTGTTGCAGAGCTGAAAAAAGAGAATGAGAGGTTAAAAAACAAACTGACGGTAGCAGAAAAAAAGCTTGATGTGGCAAATCTGCAACTTGATGACAAACAACGTAATATCATTCTGCAATGGTTTATGTACGGCGGTGGCGTTGCAGGCGCTGGTTTAATCTTTGGGCTATTACTGCCACATATGATCCCTCGCCGTAAGCGTAATGACCGTTGGATGAGTTGATAAGGAATATATCAGGTGAGAGTCTATCTGGTTGGTGGCGCAGTACGTGACCACCTGCTAAATTTTCCTGTAGAAGAGCGGGATTGGGTCGTTGTGGGAGGAACACCAGAAGCGCTGTTATCCCAAGGATATCTGCAAGTTGGCAAAGATTTTCCAGTGTTCCTACATCCCCAAACCCATGAAGAGTATGCCTTAGCACGCATTGAGAGAAAATCCGGCCTGGGATATACGGGTTTTACGTGTTATGCAGCGCCGGATGTCACACTGGAAGACGATTTGCAGCGTCGTGATCTGACAATTAATGCGATCGCTCAAACACCCGCTGGTGAACTGGTCGATCCTTATCATGGTGTTGATGATTTGAACAACCGTATTCTACGCCATGTTTCTGATGCTTTCTCTGAAGATCCGCTAAGGGTATTACGAGTGGCTCGTTTTGCCGCCCGTTTCGCCCATTTAGGGTTTACCATCGCGCCAGAAACACAAGCATTAATGTCAAATATGGCAATTAACGGCGAGCTATCAGCACTCACACCAGAACGTATTTGGAAAGAGACCGAGAAAGCCCTTGCCAGCCATTCCCCTCAGATCTTTTTTCAGGTTTTACGTGATTGTGGTGCATTGGCGGTGTTGTTTCCTGAAATTGATAATCTGTTTGGCGTTCCCGCACCAGAGAAATGGCATCCTGAGATCGATACCGGTATTCATACGCTGATGGTACTGAAAGTAGCGACTGAGTTAACAGATAAAGTCGATAGCCGTTTTGCTGCTCTATGCCATGATCTTGGCAAAGGGCTGACACCACCAGAACAGTGGCCTCACCATTATGGACATGGGCCAGCCGGTGTTAAATTGGTTGACCAATTGTGCCAACGTCTGCGTGTTCCTAATTCTGCCCGTGATTTGGCAAAACTGGCTGCTCAGTATCATGATTTAGTGCATACCATCGCTCAATTGCGACCGAAAACATTACTTAAGTTATTTGATGCCGTTGATGCATGGCGTAAACCTCAGCGAATAGAGCAATTAATTATCATCAGTGAAGCCGATGCGCGGGGTCGTACCAGTTTTGAAGATACCCCCTATCCACAAGGTGATTATCTGCGACAGGCATTCAAAATTGCCAGCCAGGTTCAGGTGAAAAACATTGTAGACAGCGGATTACGCGGTGCTGACATTGGTCATGAGTTGCGACGTCAGCGTCAGCACGCATTGGCGGAATGGAAACAACAAAATAATACAGTTCAAAACAAGACTGTTACCTGAAACATCCCCTGATATCAAACATTAGGCAATATTTGAGTTAAATTGATATCAGGGGGAACCATTCACTACATAAATACCCAGTAAACAGCGGCTGCCACAATAAAACGGTAGATAGCAAATGGAATAAAAGATATACGCTTAATCAATGCCAGAAAAGTTTTAATAGCGACTAACGCGACAACAAATGCAGTAACAAAACCAACAGCAAACATTGGGATATCAGAAGCACTCAAAAAATGCAGGCTCTTATATAAATCTAATCCACTTGCTCCCATCATCATCGGTACAGCCAAAATAAACGAGAATTCTGATGCAGTATAACGATTAACCCCCATCAGCATTCCACCAGAAATTGTCGCACCTGAACGGGAAAATCCCGGCCATAAAGCCATACACTGAAAACAGCCAATCATAAAAGCCTGACGATAAGTAATATCATCCAGCCCTTCTGCTTTCGGTATTTTAGGTTTCAATATTTCTGCTGTAATCAGCAACACACCACCAATAACCAAGGCATACATCACGCTTTGTGGGTTAAACAGTGATTTGATAACATCGTGGAACAGCAACCCAAGCGTCACCGCAGGTAGCATTGCCACAATAATATGGCTCAGTTTCAGTTTGCCATTAGTTTTACCTTCATGAGGAACTTCACCAAAGTGAATGCCAATGAGCCCAAACAAGCGACGCCAAAACACTACGACCACAGCAAGGATAGATCCAAGTTGGATAATAACTTCAAATGTTTCAGCTTTATCGCCAGTAAATCCCAACATATGGCCAACAATGATCATATGGCCGGTAGAGGAAACAGGAAGAAATTCAGTTAGCCCTTCAACAACACCAAGAACCGCTGCATGAAACAAGGTAGAAAGGTCAGTCATATAGAGAGGTCGCCCATTAATAAATACCCGAAACAAGTAGCCTGGAATAACCCCAGCTACCATTATTCCCATTGTCATTAATCAATTAACATGATTATCAAGCCTGGCACTACTGCACGCCAGTCTATGTAAGAACAATGACAATAATATGGCAACTGAATTCACTACTGATCAGATTATTTTTTTCTTTCAATAATAACACCTACTTGACGAGCCTGAGCGACAGCACCCGGTTTACTAACTTTTATCCGTACCCACGGCGAATTAAAGCGTTTTAACAGCAGATCCGCTACCTCTTCAGCCACTCTTTCAACCAGAGCAAAATTCTGATTTTCTACATGATTGATAATCACTTCGCTAACTTTGGCATAATCCAGACAATATTCGACATTATCACTGGAAGATGCGCGTTTATTATCCCATCCCATTTCGATATCGAACACTAACTTCTGTTTAATGGTCTGTTCCCAGTCGTAAACACCAATTGTGGTAATAACGACTAACTCCTCAATAAATACGATATCCATCACGTCATTTTCCTGTTTTTCAACTTGTCGGATACCACTTCCGACTAAATATGCGTATTATCCATGACTAGGCTAAGAAAACGACCATTATTATTGGGGAGACATTATGAGTGCTATCGCGCTTGGTATGATCATCTTCGCGTATCTTTGCGGTTCAATTTCCAGCGCAATACTGATTTGTCGTCTGGCTGGACTACCTGATCCTCGTCAACATGGTTCAGGCAACCCAGGCGCGACAAATGTATTGCGAATTGGTGGCCGCAGTACTGCGGCAATAGTACTAATTTGTGATGTTCTAAAAGGGATGATCCCCGTCTGGTTGGCTTATCAACTCTATGTTCCCCCTTTCTATTTAGGAATTACAGCAATCGCTGCTTGTCTCGGTCATATTTACCCGATCTTTTTCCAATTTAAAGGCGGTAAGGGTGTCGCAACTGCTTTTGGTGCTATTGCGGCAATTGGCTGGGATCTGACAGGTTTGATGATGGGTACCTGGCTGCTGACCATCTTACTGAGCGGCTATTCTTCTTTAGGGGCCATTGTCAGTGCCTTGATAGCACCATTCTATGTCTGGTGGTTTAAACCCGAATTTACTTTTCCCGTAGCCATGCTCTGCTGTCTGGTGTTACTACGTCACCATGATAATATCCAGCGTCTGTGGCGCGGCCAAGAAAATCGTCTCTGGAACAAGCTAAAAAAGAAAAAAGAGATGGTCGAAAAAGAAAAAAACCGAACAGAAAAAGAGCAAAGAAAAGAAAATCAATAACAGGACCGGATAAAAACCAGCAACTCATTGAGTTACTGGTCTTTTATTTTCATTATATCAAGAAGATTTATAATGGAGGTAATTCCGACAATGGCCAGCGGGCTTTGACTGTCACGCCAAGTGAGTCATTCCCCTCTCCTTTTAGGCGGATCATGCCGGCAAGCGCAATCATGGCGCCGTTATCTGTACAGAATTCAGGACGCGCATAAAATACTTCGCCACCCAATTTTGCCATGACTTCTTCCATTTTAATACGCAATGTTCGGTTGGCGCTGACACCACCAGCCATCACTAGTCGCTTGAATCCGGTCTGCCCAAGTGCTCTTTTACATTTAATCGCTAATGTATCAACTACCGCGTCTTCAAAAGCACGGGCAATATCCGCTCTAGTCTGCTCATCATCGCTGTTGCCATGAATAGTATTAGACGCAAAAGTTTTCAATCCTGAAAAACTGAAATCCAGCCCAGGGCGATCTGTCATCGGGCGAGGAAATACAAAACGCCCAGCATCTCCTTTCTGAGCCATTCTGGAGAGTACCGGCCCACCTGGATAATCCAATCCCAGTAACTTAGCTGTTTTATCAAATGCTTCACCAGCGGCATCATCTATTGATTCACCAAGCAGCTCATATTTACCGATACCCGTTACACTAATAAGCTGTGTATGACCACCAGACACCAGCAAAGCCACAAACGGGAATTCAGGGCTGTTATCTTCCAGCATTGGAGCTAGTAAATGCCCTTCCATATGATGAACAGGAATCGCAGGAACATCCCAAGCAAACGCCAGAGAACGGCCAATCGTCGCTCCCACCAACAACGCACCAACCAGACCAGGACCTGCTGTATAAGCCACCGCATCAATATCTTTACAGGTTAATCCTGCCTCTTTCAAAGCAGCTTGAATCAAGGGCACTGTTTTGCGGATATGGTCACGTGAAGCCAATTCAGGCACGACACCACCGTAATCAGCATGCAGTTTAATCTGACTGTATAATTGATTTGCCAATAAACCGGCTTCGTCGTCATAAATTGCGATTCCGGTTTCATCGCAGGACGTTTCTATACCTAAGACTCGCATTACACTACCTATATTCCACAGAAGAGAGCCAGTTTATCATTAATAAGATAATTTGCGCGGCTTACATACTGACTATTTTTGCTGCTTAGTCTATAATCACTCCTCTACATAAAATCCCTGTGTGGTTATCATCAATATTACGGAACTGATTTGCAGATCACCGTCGTAGTGTTGTTGTTTCAATTTGCTGCGGTGCTTTACAAAGCCATGTTCATTGAAGTAAAATTCCGCACCATTTTAAGATGGCTGGCATCCCACGCCAGCAAGACCGATTTCTATTGAGGTGAGAGGCACATGCCGGTAATTAAAGTACGTGAAAACGAGCCATTCGACGTAGCATTGCGTCGCTTTAAGCGTTCCTGCGAAAAAGCAGGTGTATTAGCAGAAGTTCGCCGTCGTGAATTCTATGAAAAACCAACGACTGAACGTAAACGCGCTAAAGCTTCTGCTGTAAAACGTCACGCCAAGAAGCTGGCTCGTGAAAACGCACGCCGCACTCGTCTGTACTAATCCTTGCGGTTGATCCGCATAGTGATTGAATTTGCAGACAATAGTAGTTGCAGATAAAGGCCGTGCTTTCCGAAAGGGAGCGCGGCTTATTGTCGTTCATCAACAGGCGTAAAAGGGCTTATGGCTGGACGAATTCCGCGCGCATTTATCAATGATTTATTAGCTCGTACCGATATTATCGATCTGATCGATGTTCGTGTGCCACTTAAAAAACAGGGTAAAAATCACCACGCGTGCTGTCCATTTCATAACGAAAAGACACCCTCGTTTACTGTTAATGGCGATAAACAGTTTTATCATTGCTTTGGTTGTGGCGCTCACGGCAACGCTATCGATTTTCTGATGAATTACGATAGACTTGAGTTTGTCGAATCCATTGAAGAATTGGCCGCGATGCATGGGCTGGAAGTCCCTTATGAAGCAGGTTCCGGCAGCAGTCAGATAGAACGCCACCAAAGACAAAATCTTTATCAGCTGATGGATAAGCTCAACAGCTTCTATCAGAATTCACTAAATAGCTCCGCTGCACAACAAGCTCGGCAATATCTGGCTCAACGTGGACTTAGTGAAGAGATTATCCACCGTTTCTCGATTGGTTTCGCTCCCGCTGGTTGGGACAACACCTTGAAGCGGTTTGCTCATAATGCGGAAGATCGTCGACAGTTAAATGACGCTGGAATGCTGGTCGCAAATGATAATGGCCGTACCTATGACCGCTTCCGCGAACGAATAATGTTTCCAATCCGTGACCGCAGAGGGCGCGTGATTGCATTTGGTGGACGTGTTCTGGGAGATGCACTCCCAAAATATCTCAACTCACCAGAAACTGAAATTTTCCATAAAGGCCGCCAGCTATATGGCCTCTATGAAGCACAACAAAATCACAGTGACCTTTCACGATTATTAGTAGTTGAAGGTTATATGGATGTGGTAGCACTGGCGCAGTTTGGTATCGATTATGCTGTTGCCTCACTAGGTACTTCGACTACATCGGAGCATATTCAATTACTTTTCCGCGCTACTGATAACGTCATCTGTTGCTACGATGGTGACAGAGCCGGGCGAGATGCAGCATGGCGAGCATTGGAAACAGCGCTCCCTTATCTGAATGATGGTAGGCAGTTACGTTTTATGTTTTTGCCTGATGGCGAAGATCCTGATTCACTAGTCCGTAAGGAAGGCCGGAAAGCATTTGAACAAAGAATGGAACAATCTCATACATTGTCTGAATTTCTGTTCGAATCATTACTGCCACAAGTTGATTTAAGTAATCCTGAAGGGAAAACAAAACTCAGTTCACTTTCCGTACCATTGATTAACCAGATTCCGGGGGAGGTTCTGCGTCTCTATATGAGACAAGAACTTGGCAATATGATGGGCATCCCTGATGCAGTGCAGTTGGAACGTTTATTGCCGCAGCATCTGGAAAGTGGGAATAATTATCAGATGCCGCAGCTAAAACCGACAACTATGCGTATACTTATAGGACTGTTGGTACAAAACCCACACTTAGCCGCTTTAGTTCCCCCCCTACAGGGAATTATGCAGGCCAAAATTGCAGGCTTACCATTATTTATGGAGCTTGTGGAGGTTTGTCTTACTCAGCCAGGGCTGACAACTGGACAACTGCTAGAGCAATATCGTGATAATAAATTTAGTAAACAACTTGAAAAATTGGCTACATGGAACGATATACAAGTAGAAGAAATAGCAGAAAATACATTTCGTGACGCGTTGGATCATCTTGTTGATTCAGCGTTAGAAGAACGTTTAGACATTCTTATCGCCAGGGCAAGAACTGAAGGACTGACACCGGAAGAGCGCGAAGAAGTTCGCCTGATTAATGAATCCCGTGCCAGAAAGTAAACACTGAATTCACGGCTTAAATGCCGCATTAGGTAGGGAAATAACCCTACATTTTGCCGCTATAAGTGGGCAGCGGCAATATAACGAAAACGCCCTTAAAAGTTATTGTTGGCAGATTAGTTTCGCCGACCGACACCAACCCAAATACTCTGAAGTGTGGATACCGTCTTATGGAGCAAAACCCGCAGTCACAGCTAAAGCTACTTGTCACCCGTGGTAAGGAGCAAGGCTATCTGACCTATGCTGAGGTCAATGACCATCTGCCGGAAGATATCGTCGATTCCGATCAGATCGAAGATATCATCCAGATGATCAATGACATGGGCATTCAGGTAATGGAAGAAGCACCTGATGCCGATGATCTGATGCTAGCAGAAACCGCTAACGACACAGATGAAGACGCTGTGGAAGCTGCTGCGCAAGTCCTGTCTAGTGTTGAATCTGAAATCGGTCGCACCACCGACCCGGTACGTATGTACATGCGTGAAATGGGTACCGTTGAGTTATTGACCCGGGAAGGTGAAATTGACATTGCTAAACGCATTGAAGATGGCATCAATCAGGTACAGTGCTCCGTTGCTGAATACCCTGAAGCAATCACCTACTTATTGGAACAATATGACCGTGTGGAAGCAGGTGAAGCTCGCCTGTCGGATCTTATCACCGGTTTCGTTGACCCGAACGCAGAAGAAGAACTTGCACCTACTGCCACTCACGTTGGTTCTGAACTTCCACAGGAAGAGCTTGATGATGATGAAGACGACGATGATGAAGACAGTGATGACGATGGTGATGATGACAACAGCATCGATCCAGAATTAGCGCGCCAGAAATTCCAAGAACTGCGACAACAGTATGACATCACCCGTCAAGAAATTAAGGCAAACGGTCGCAATCATCCAAATACTGCGGCCGAAATCTTAAAACTTTCAGAAGTTTTCAAACAGTTCCGTCTGGTGCCAAAGCAGTTTGACTATCTGGTCAACAACATGCGTTCTATGATGGATCGCGTTCGCCTTCAAGAACGCCAGATCATGAAAATATGTGTTGAACAGTGCAAAATGCCGAAGAAGAACTTCATCACTTTGTTCTCCGGTAATGAAACCAGCAACATTTGGTTTACCGCTGCAAAAGCAATGAACAAACCGTGGTCTGAAAAACTCCTTGAAGTGGAAGAAGAAGTACAGCGTGGCCTGCAAAAACTTCGTCAAATTGAGGAAGAAACCGGTTTAACCATTGAACAGGTGAAAGATATCAACCGTCGTATGTCCATCGGTGAAGCAAAAGCCCGCCGAGCGAAAAAAGAGATGGTTGAAGCCAACTTACGTTTGGTTATTTCAATTGCCAAAAAATATACCAACCGTGGCCTGCAATTCTTGGATCTGATCCAAGAAGGCAACATTGGCCTGATGAAAGCGGTTGATAAATTTGAATATCGTCGTGGTTACAAGTTCTCAACTTACGCCACATGGTGGATCCGTCAGGCAATTACACGTTCAATTGCCGACCAAGCTCGTACTATTCGTATACCCGTTCATATGATTGAGACAATCAACAAACTCAATCGTATTTCCCGCCAAATGTTGCAGGAAATGGGGCGTGAACCAACGCCGGAAGAGCTAGCAGAACGTATGTTAATGCCGGAAGACAAGATCCGTAAGGTACTGAAAATTGCCAAAGAACCTATCTCAATGGAAACGCCAATTGGTGATGATGAAGATTCACATTTAGGTGATTTCATTGAAGATACAACGCTGGAACTGCCACTGGATTCTGCAACTTCAGAAAGCCTGCGTTCAGCAACCCACGATGTCTTGGCAGGTCTGACCGCTCGTGAAGCAAAAGTACTGCGTATGCGTTTCGGTATTGATATGAATACTGACCATACATTGGAAGAAGTCGGTAAACAGTTTGACGTTACCCGTGAACGTATCCGCCAGATCGAGGCGAAAGCACTACGTAAACTACGTCATCCAAGCCGTTCTGAAGTTCTGCGCAGCTTCCTTGATGAATAATCGGAAATTTTATTCATTCTGACTAAAAAGCGTCTGTCCAAGCAGACGCTTTTGTCTTTTATATCGGAGATACTCTAAATCCTCTGACAATATAGTATTTATACAGAAATATAATCACAGGTTCCTCTGATATAACTCAACTAACATTCTCTCTAGCCGATAGATAAAAAAGTCGTTTTCTATCTGGTGATTAAGGAAGAATGAAAAGGATATGATTATCATTCAAATAATCACGTATAAAATAGATTTTCATCGGAATAACATATGACCAGATGACACAAAATCGCTTCTGAAAAATCAATCCAGTAATGGATAAAAACGTTAAATAGACCATAAAAAAAACTAATATATATCACTCCCCGTTTTCACTACTTACTAAAAACGCGATTTTGCACATAAAATGATCATACGAATTTACAAAGCTAGACCGCGAGCAAAACTGTACGTATAATCTCTCCCATTCAACGGCCCCTTAGCTCAGTTGGTCAGAGCAGGCGACTCATAATCGCTTGGTCACTGGTTCAAGTCCAGTAGGGGCCACCAGATTTTAGCTGATTTATCAGTACATTAAGCCACTTCGTAATGAGTGGCTTTTTTGTTTCTAGTAGTCAGTGGCGACAAAATGGCGACAGAGATTTTTTCATAAAGCTATTGCCTGGATGAAAACACACTAGCCAGCTTCAATTTCTGGACAGGAGTTAGGCCATTTATCAACCTCTTAGCATCACCACTTTTCCTACTCTTATCCCTACTTCCTCTTGAAGATAATGTGAGAAATATATCTCAATTTTAAAAGCTTGTTCTGGACACCGAATAGAATTGCAAATTGCTAAGACCTCAATTCTGTGTCTATTCAATTTTTCTGTACTTAGAACATTGGCAGGTTTCTGACAACAAGGGCAAATAATGAACTGGTTTAGTGAAATACTCTTCTTCCTGCCTATATAGCTACCGGTCTTTCTAATCGAAGGTAAAACTTCACTGGTAACCCATTTACGAAAACGGTGAGGTAAAGTTCCTTTTTTTACGGCATCACGACAGCGGATTGTCAGAAAATACATTCCTGATTCATTGATAATGTTTACTTTTTGCTTTCCACCAAGGGTGTCACTTAAAGCTACATCCTTTTCATCATCATCAAGTTTTGCGATAGCTTCGCGGCTATTTGTGATTTTCAAGGCATCACATACATCTTGTGCAACAAACCAAAGATTGCCATTTTTAACTAATGTACGTACTTGCTGATTTTCAAAAATGAATGGAGTTACGGATAGTCTAGCCATTACTGACTCCTTACTTTTCTTTGAGAATTGGGTTTACCATTTAAGAGTATGGTGTCGGGAGGCTCAAAACGGCAGTAAGAAACCGCGGACTTATTCCCCTTGCGGGTGTTGTATTAGTCGCCCTCCCGACATTGAATCAGAGAGATAATAGCCGAATAGCTACCATTAAAAATTAGGCATAAAAAACCCAACACTAACGGGGTTGGTTTTGACCGCTTACTTGAGGTTTTGAGTCCTCATATATAAAACGATAATAAATTGTTTTCAGAAGGTCAACTACAATTTTTTGAGGCAGATTTCATTATCATATCATAGCTAAAGCCGCATCCTACTTGAGTTCCACAATTCAACGCTGATATTTTCCGCGATCATCCCTCTCACACAAGATAGGAATTCACCTTTAATATCAATATATTGGTGATTTTCTCGTGATCCATCATTGATCCAAAAACTGAAATCTCCTGAAAATCTTTTCAAACCTTTCAGTTTGTGATTTTTCCCACTCTGCCAGTGCTGGCGCGGTTTGGCAGTTTGCCTTGTAGGATTTTAAAACTGAAAAAATCTTTTGATCCAAAACGTGCAGGCGGGTGCGGTGTAGTGCCGTTTTCGTCATAAGTTCGCTCATTTCGTCATAAGCAAAGTGAGACAAACCGTCACTAAGGTATTTATTTGATTCTTGAGTCAGATAATACAATCGGTTAAAGTAGTGTCGCTATCGGCAAAATCCGATGGTCAGGGGGTCGCAGCCTTGAACGAACATCCCACTGGTAAGGTTGTTTTCTTACCAGTGTGCCTGTTATCGCTCTTTCTATGGCGGTTCAGGCAGGGGAGGCTATGCCTCGCCGGATTGGATGTTCTCCGGTACTGCGAACCCTGTTTGAATCGCCACCACCAAAGAGGTAAGCAGGAATATGAAAAAAGACTGGCATACCGCCGATATTATCGCTGCGATACGTAAGAAGAATAAGACGCTGGCATCATTGTCCAGAGAGCACGGTTTAAACTCTTCAACATTAGCCAATGCTTTAACGCGACCCTGGCCTAAAGGGGAATTGTTGATCGCTCAGGAAATTGGTGTAACCCCTGCTGAGATATGGCCTAGTAGGTATTTTGATGAAAATGAGCAGCCTATCAAACGAACCGTTCGAAATGATTTACCAAACAATTCTGATATCACATAATTTATTTCTATATCCGAAAAAGTAACGACAACTTTTAAACCATTAAACTAATACAGTACTCTGAATTATCAGTTTCTTATTACACTCATTGCCCATTCTTTAATATCAGAATTGTATTCATAGATCTATGAAGGTGTAAAAAAGCCCGCATGTTGCGGGCGAGATAATTGTATTTCAGCCTATCAGAACACGAACCAGTAGAGTTGATTGATACCGCATTTAAAAAGGCGTCCTAATGTTATTATGCGTATGACTCGCAGTAAACTGAAAATTATTTAACCATATCAATCGATTAACTCATTAACTCCATTATACTAATCTGTTGACTACCCTCCCATACTACTGGAGCAATAATCGCTTGAGCACGGGTTCAAGTCCAGTCGGGATTGCCAAATTTAAGCTGCCAGATCAGTATATTAGACCATATATGGACGTCC
>NZ_JAHZMK010000051.1:0-41823 GCF_020387775.1 Photorhabdus antumapuensis | reverse complement strand
ATGTGAAGTACCAAGAGAAGCAGGAACATGAGGACAATCAATTATCGCTGAAAGGGATGTGAAGTGAAGGCTCTGAGAGTCTGAACTAATAGCGCCCCTCTGGGGCGAAATCAATGCCCCCTTCTATGAAGGGGGATTTTTATTTTTAAGGTAAAGAGATGGCAAAAAATACTGACTGGGAGGGAATAGAGCGTGATTACCGTTTTGGCCTTCTCTCAATCAGGGAGATTGCCAAACAACACGGTATTAGTGATGCAGCGATTCGAAAGAGAGCGAAAACTGAGGAATGGGTTCGCACTATTGTTGAAAGTACGCAGTGCGAACCTGATGCGAACCAGGCGCAAAGTCAGGTAGCAAGTAGTACCAGTAATATCTTGGAGTCTGAAAAGTTCGCAGAAAGTTCGCAGGGAACCGCAGGGATTTTAAAGCCGCAATACGAACAGTTTGCTCAGAACATAGCTGCGGGTATGCCGATGAAAGAGGCGGCAATATGCGCTGGTTACTCTCCGGCTCGCGCTGATTCTCAATCATCCATATTGATACGCAGACCGGAGATAAAAGCTCGCATACGAGAATTAAGAAACGAAGCGGCGCTCCTTGTTTCATTCAATGCTGGACATCTTGCCGAGTTGTCGTTTCGTGCCGGGAAGGAAGCGTTAGCAGATAAGAAGTTTGGGCAGGTTGCACCCAATATTAAAAATGCCGCGCAGCTTACCGGTATCGACATGAACAGCAATAAGACTGAGGTCAATGTCGATCTCTCTGGATTGAGTTACGGAAAGGTCTGCATTGTCACGCCAGCTAATTGTCCGGCTGATGTCTGGTCAACTCACATGGAGAAACTGCGCGAGGGAAAATCAATAGCCCAGTCATCATAGATGGTGTTCTGTACGCCTTTAGTAGTGACTGGGCGACAGAGGTTTTATATGACAGTGCATTGGGTTCTGTCCGCTGGCGTTGGACGTATGGCGGGCGGGGTGGCGGTAAATCGGTAGAGATTGCCCGTGCGCTGGTATTGTTGGGCGTAATAGAACCAATGACGATTCTCTGCGCGCGCGAATTCCAAAACTCTATTAACGATTCCGTCCTTGCCCTGCTTGAGGCTCAAATCATTGATCTTGGGCTGTCCCACTTCTACAAAGTCAAGAACAACGAGATAGAAGGTCGGAATGGCACTCGTTTCACGTTTAAAGGTCTTCGAAACAACATTCAAAGCATCAAGTCGATGCATGGCATTAAGATCTGTTGGGTTGAAGAGGCCCAGACTGTTTCACAAGATAGTTGGGATATTCTTGGTCCGACAGTTCGTGCTAATAAATCCGAAGTCTGGGTGTCTTTCAACCCCAGAGAAGAGGAAGACCCGACATACAAACTGATGACTCGGCATCAGGAAGATCCGCCCGATGGTGGCGTGATTATCCGCAAAGTTAACTATTGCGATAACGCCTTTTTCCCTGACGTACTCCGGCAGGAAATGGAATACTGCAAACGCATCGACTATGAAGCGTATGAGCATATCTGGCTTGGATTACCAAAAGCACTCAGTGAAGCGGTTATTTTCTCTGGCAAGTACCGGGTTGAAGCATTTTCTGATGAGCTATGGCTAGAAGCTGACCGGCTTTTCTATGGGGCTGACTTCGGTTTCGCTAATGACCCGTCAACATTAATTCGCTGCTTCATTATCGGTACCAAACTATATATTGAATATGAAGCCTATGGGATAGGCGTTGAACTGGATGAAATGGCCCAGTTCTATGACTCAATTCCAGAGTCTAGAAAGTGGCCTATTCATGGTGATTGCAGCCGACCTGAAACAATCAGTTATTTGTCGCGGCAAGGGTTCGTTATCGATGGTGCGACAAAATGGCCCGGAAGTGTCGAAGACGGGATCACTTACCTTAAAGGCTTTGAAGAAATCATTATTCATGAACGCTGTAAGCACATGATTGATGAGGCAAGACTCTATTCATACAAGACCGACCGTCTGACCGGTGAAGTCCTGCCGGTGGTGCTCGACAAACATAACCATTGTTGGGATGCGGTACGTTATTCGCTGGATGGTTATATCACAGGTAAAAACAACCCACTTCGTATATCTAAAAATCTGTTGGGGCGAATTTAATGTTTTTCAGATTCAGACATAAAAAGAAAGCGGAGGCTTCGCCAGTTGAACAGGCTATTGATCAATCAGCACCTCAGCCGATGAATATACATCCGGATACTGTAGGATCGATAACAGAACGAAAAATAGCTCGGCCTATTGAACCGTACAGCCCCCCTCCTGGTGTTGTTCCCACTGAACAGTTGTCCGCATTAATGGCAATGGATTCTACGCCTTATGAATATGTGACGGGGACAGGTGGTATATCGGGAGATGTGGGTTTTCCCGGTTATCCTTATCTGGCCCAACTGTCACAATTACCCGAATATCGGAAAATGGTAGGCACCATTGCAGGGGAAATGACTCGCAAGTGGATAAAGCTAACATCAGTGGGGGATGATGACAAATCCGATAAAATCAAAGTGCTTAATGAGGCTATTGAAAAATTCCACGTTCGTGAACGGTTAAAAAAGGCCATTGAGCATGATGGCTTTTTTGGGCGCGGTCAGATTTATATTGACGTGCGAACATCAAAAGGTGTGCTTGCTGCAACCGATCCGGTTGAACTTGAGTCTAGATTATTTCTGTCACCTAAAAAAATCACAAAAGGAAGTCTTATTGGTTTTAACGTTATTGAACCAATATGGACATATCCGGGGATTTATAACGCTAACAACCCGTTGAGCAATGACTTCTATAAGCCGTCAAGTTGGTATGTGATGGCAAAGACTGTACATGACAGTCGTTTGATTACATTTATCACCCGGCCATTAACCGATATGTTTAAACCTGCGTATAATTTCGGCGGCTTATCACTGACTCAGATTGCAGAATCTTATGTACAAAACTGGTATAGAACACGTGATAGCGTATCTGATTTGATCCATTCATTCTCTGTATCTGGATTTAAAACCAATCTTCAATCGACGTTACAGGGACAGACGAATAATCCCGATCAGTTAATTTATCGTGCGGAATTGTTTAATAGAATGCGTGATAACCGGGGGGTAATGATGCTGGATAATGAAGAGGAGTTTTTCCAGTTCAATACACCGCTGAGCGGCCTTGATTCACTGCAAGCCCAGTCTCAGGAACATATGAGTTCAGTCAGTAGCATACCGTTAGTTATTTTTACAGGTATCACACCGAGTGGGCTAAATGCGTCATCTGATGGGGAAATCCGTGTTTTCTATGACTTTATTGCTACCTTGCAGATGTTGGTGAAAGATGGGCTGGCACGAATGATTGATATTATTCAATTATCCGAATTTGGCGAAATTGATCCTGATATTAGCTTTACATTCGAACCGCTGTATCAGATGACTGATGAACAAAAAGCCAGCATACGTAAGACCGATGCAGATACTGATTCAGTACTAATTGCTGCAAATGTGATTAGTACAGATGAAGCCCGCGAACGTCTAGCCAACGATGAAAACAGCCCGTATCACTCTCTGGAAATCAATGATGAAATCGACAAAGAAGATGATATCGAAGAAGAGGACAACACGGAAAACATCATCTGATCCCCTTCAAACACTCCGGCAAATTAAACCTAATGCCGGTGTTCGGGTGTGGTACATCAGGCAGCTATATAAGCTGGTGGATGAGATGAATAACTCAGTGATTTACTGGGTATCCGCCAACTATAAGAACAGCGGTGCAGCAATGGCAATGGATGCTAGCCCGGCGATGTTGATGCGTTCAGCAATGCGAAAATTAACCCGGCGTTGGTTAAAGCGGTTTAATGATTTAGCTGACAAACTGGCGAAAAAATTCGCGGCTTTATCAATGGATAACATGGATGCCTCGTTAACCCATGCATTAGATGCGGTACATATTTCGACACCGTTCACGATGACGACAGAAATGAATAACGCGCTACAGGCGGTTATTGGTGAGAATGTTGGGTTGATTAAAAGTATTCCACGGCAATATTTATCCCAAGTTGAAACGTTAGTAATGCAATCCGTAGCAAGAGGGCGTGATCTTGGAACGCTGACAAAAGCCTTGCAAGAGCGTTACGGCATGACTAAGCGCCGCGCAGCACTGATTGCTCGTGACCAGAACAACAAAGCAACTTCTGTTATGCAATCTGCCCGGCAGCGTTCAATCGGTTTTAAAACGGGTATCTGGCGGCACAGTCGTGCAGCAAAAAAATTTCGTCAATCACACTTGAAAGCGGATGGTAAAGAGTTCGATTTATCAAAAGGGCTTTATATTGACGGCAAATGGATCATGCCTGGTGAAGAAATCAATTGCGGGTGTGGTTGGCAGGTCGTCATTCCTAAACTAAACAACTAATTAATCCGAGAAATATTATGAATCACGGTCTGGCGTTAGATCGGGCTTCTGTACGCTCATACGACAGAGACGGGCGTTTGCATGTTGCTGAAAGTCCTATCTCTAAGGCGACGGTATCATCGTATTACGGAAGAGAAATCCCGAACTGGCAAGGATTAAGGCTTGATCCTAATCGTATGTACAAACTGTTGCGTGCCCCTGATGAATTAGAGAAAGGGGCTGCAACTTTCAATAACCTGCCGTTATTGAAA
The DNA here is from genome assembly GCF_020387775.1 of Photorhabdus antumapuensis. Taxonomy (NCBI): domain Bacteria; kingdom Pseudomonadati; phylum Pseudomonadota; class Gammaproteobacteria; order Enterobacterales; family Morganellaceae; genus Photorhabdus; species Photorhabdus antumapuensis. The sequence goes on along the minus strand of NZ_JAHZMK010000051.1, from coordinate 37,167 downwards.
AAACACATTCCCGTCACGGCGGCCAAACCTTCAACAGAATTGATTGTCGGTACAACGGGATCAAATTCTATGTTCGATGGTACATACCTGAAAAACAGCTTGGCAATTTGGGATGCTGAATCTATAGCGGCTATTGAATCGGATGAACAAAAAGAATTGTCAGCGGCGTATCACTACGTAGCTGATATGACCCCCGGCACGTATGACGGCATTCATCATGATGGTGTTATGCGTGATATCGTCGGGAACCATGTCGCTCTTGTTGAAGAAGGGCGAGCCGGTGCAGATGTTGTTGTCTGCGATTCCCTCCCTCTGGAGTTAAAACACATGAAGTTAAATAAGAAAATGGTGTCTGTCGCTGTACGTGCGGCGCTGGGGGCATACTTGCAGCCGAAATTAGCACAAGATGCCGCACCGAAAGAAATTGCCTCATTACTGAAAGCGGGTGATAGCGCGAAAAGTATAGCGGAAGCGGCGAAAAATAAATTCGGTACCCTTCTGGCTCAGGATATGGAAATCGACTCAGCGGAGCTTGCCTCAATCATTGAAGCTGTTGCTGATGATGCGGAGACACAGGAGCCAGCGGAGCCACCCGCGCAGGATGATGATATCTGTGCGCAAGTGCTTGAACTGCTTGCGGGTAAATTGCCAGAGGAAGACTTGGAAAAAATCCGGGCGTTAATTTCAGGCACGCCTGCGCAGGACGATGATCCCGATAATAAACCAGAGCCGGAAGAGGATAGCGTTAGTAAGCCCGCAATGGATGCGGCTATTCGTGCAGCTACTCGGAAGATAGAGAAAGATACAGTGAATCGCATTAATGCTATTCGCATTGCTGAGGCTGAGGTTAAACCCCTCATCGGTGATGTAGTAGCAATGGATTCTGCTGACGAAATTTATAGAGTTGCGCTTGATGAGGTGGGTGTTGATACAACCGGCGTTCATCCGTCCGCTTATCGTTCTTTAGTGAAAATGCAGATCAGTATAGCCGAGTCAGCAAAACCTAAAGCCCGCCTGGCAATGGATTCTGCGGCTATAGATTCTTTTGAAAAACGTTTTCCCACCGCATCTAAATTAGTGAGGGTTTAACTATGGGTTTTCCGAACAAAATTAATCACTATCCAGCCCCCGGCATTGAGGGAGCATTTGCCAGTACTAACCCTAGCGCCACTTTGTTAGCAGGGGACGGCACGCTGATTGCGGGTGACGATGGGGTAACTGTTGGGCGTTTTGCCTGGGTGATTGATGGTGTCGTCTCGAACAAGGGGGCGGGTGCTCCGTCTGGTTTTGTGGGGCGTGACGGACAAGCATCTATCACTCTTTGGCTGGGGGAAGCATCTATGCTGATCCAACCCGGACGTGAAGTCACTTTATTTACTGCGGGTGATTTTACGGTACGAACAAGTACGCCCGCAAAAGTTGGGGATAAGATTTACGCATCCTTAAAAACGGGTGAGGTACAGACCGCCGCAGCGGGAAAAACTATCACTGATTTTATCGAAACCAAATTCGTTGCTGGTACCGCTGCTGGTGCGGGTGAATTAGTCAAAATGGGGAGCTGGAGCTAATGAAACGACACGTAGATTTTCAATATATTGAAGGGGAATACGGCATTGTAGTACCGCAGGCCGTCGATTACTTAAATCCCCAATATGCTAATAACTATACATTAGCTATGGATGCACAGCCTGCTATGGTGACCGTGAGTAACGCCGGTGTTCCTGCGTATTTGACTAACTATCTCGATCCTGAGTTGGTTCGTGTGTTGGTCACGCCGATGAGAGCGGCTGAAATTATCGGTGAAGATAAAAAAGGTGACTGGACAACGCTGACAACCCAATTTCCGGTTGAAGAATCAACAGGTGAAGTGAGCTCATACGGTGATCACAGCAATAATGGCATGTCAGATGCTAACGTGAACTGGGTGGAACGCCAGAGCTATCATTTCCAAACATTTACTGTCTGGGGGGAGCGTGAGCTGGATATGTACGGTACGGCCCGTATCAATCGAGCGGCGCAACTTAATACCGCAAGCGCATTAACCCTAAACAAGTTTATGAATAAGTCTTATTTCTATGGTATTGCGGGACTTAAAAACTATGGACTGTTGAATGATCCGGGGTTAAGTGCGCCGGTAATACCGGCGGCAAACGGAAAATCCAATGGTACAACGTGGGAAACCAAAGACGGGCAGGCAATTTATGACGATATTTCTCAACGCTTATTTAAACAGCTGACAAAACAGACAGAAGGGCTGGTGGAGCGAACAGATCCGTTGAAGCTGTGTATGTCGCCAACAGCGGAAGTCAATCTGACAAAAACCAACCAATACAACGTTAATGTTACCGATCAGTTGAAAAAGAATTTTCCGAATCTGACGATTGAAACGGCGGTTGAATACAGTACAGAAGCGGGGGAGCTGGTTCAATTGATTGCCGATACGCTTGATGGTGAAAAAACGGCTTATGCCTCATTTACTGAAAAAATGCGGGCACACGCGGTTGTTGTGAGTTCATCTAGTTTTAAACAAAAGAAATCAGCCGGTACGTGGGGGGCGATTATTCGTTATCCACACGCTATTGCACAAATGTTGGGGGTTTAAATGGCGACAGTCATTGTGGGGTGTAAATTGCCCCACGGGTTAATGATTGAAATTGATGAGAATCGCGTGACGCTAAACGGGATAAATTCATCAACAATTATTGGTGGTTATGGACTGACATATGATGTTGATAAAGCATTTTTTGACAAATATCTGGAACTCCATGCCGATACGAAATTAGTCAAAAATGGGCTTATTTTTGCTCAGGAAAAGCTCAAAGAGGCCCGGACGGAAGCTGAGGAAAAAGCCGAGTTAAAGAACGGGTTGGAGCCTATCGACCCCAAAAAACCGGGTAAGAATATCGAGCAGCGAAAAGAAGAGGATTAAGCTAATGGGCTTTGTTGTTGTTTTTGATGTCGTGAAGTTTCGCATTCGTTACCCAGAGTTTTCTTCTGTCAGTGATGTTCTGCTGGATGCCTATTTTATTGAAGCAACACTCTATCTTAACAATACGGCCCAAAGCCCAGTTAGTGAGCTTGAGCTACGCGCAATGTTACTGAATATGCTTGTTGCTCATATTGCTGAACTTAATCGTTTATCTGCTAGCGGAACAGCGGCCAATCCGCTCGTGGGGCGGGTTAGCAGCGCAAGCGAGGGGTCTGTTTCCGTTTCGGCTGATATGGGCGCTGTGAGTGAACGTGCTGCTTGGTTCTTGCAGACGAAATACGGGGCTATGTACTGGCAGGCAACAGCACAATACAGAACTATGCGTTACATCCCCGGCAGCTCTCCCTCTCACTATCCGTCATATTACTACCCACGGACTCAAGGGAGGCGCTAATGTCGAGCAGTATCAAGGGGAGTGATGCCGCAAAACGCTATTTAAAGCAATTAGCTAAAAGAGTGGGTGAAGGCAAAAAATTGCGGGCTGGTTTTCTCAAAGATGCGACTTATCCCGATGGCACTTCGGTTGCAATGGTGGCAATCAGTAACGAGATCGGTGATCCGGGGCGAAACAGGCGGCCCCGTCCGTTTTTTCGTAACACTATCAACGAACATGCTAATGAATGGGGTGATACTGTCGCACAGTGTCTGAGGGATAATGATATGAACGGAGATGTGGCATTACGAATGACCGGGGAAGTTATTAAGGGGCAAATTCAGCAATCCATTCGTTCTTTCACTTCACCGGCTAATGAAAAATCCACTATAGCTAAAAAGGGATTTGATGCGCCGTTACGTCACACCAAACATATGCTGAACAGTGTTGATTATGTGGTTGATGAGGGGAATGAATGAACTTGCATGGCATTGCATCTGGTGCTGTCGGGGTTGTTAATCCGCACTCACCTGGGGAGATACGGGTAAGTGCGGGATATGATATAGCACCCAGTGGCAAGCAAATCCCGAAATACATCACAACACCCGTTACCGCACAAATCCAGCCACTGACTTTTACTGATCTGCAACATACAAACGGTTTGAATATTCAGGGCATACTCAAAGCGGCTTATGTGAATGGCAATTTTAATACCGTCAACCGTCCCAGGCAGCAAGGGGGTGATCTGCTGATTATTAATGGTGAAGCGTGGTTGATAGTGCAGATTTTGGAAGCGTGGCCGGATTGGTGCAAATTCGCTGTTACATTGCAGCGTGGGGAACAATAGTGGTAACGATAAATATAACGCAAGACGATATAATAACCGCATTACGCGGTTTTTTAATGGCCTTAATACCTGAGCGTAGCGTTATTTTATCTCAGGTAAATCGTTCACCGATGCCGGATAGTGATTTTATTGTTATGACACCATTGAACAGCACTGGTTTATCAACAAGTGTAGTGGTCTATAACGCACCAGCAGCGGCAGGTATGGGGGAGAATCTAATCACTCGGACGACACGCTGGACATGTCAAATTGACTGTTACGGTCAGTTCGCTCATGAGGATGCTTACATTATTGCAACGACAGTGCGTACTGAACATGCAAGTGAGCTATTCAAGAGATCAGGTATCGATATGGCACCGCTTTATGCCAGCGATCCGATTCAGACGACGATGATTAATGGTGAACAGCAATATGAGTCGCGTTGGACATTTGAATTTACCGCTCAAATCAACTCCGTTGTGACAACAGAACAACTATTTTTCGACAGTATTACGCTGAACACTAAAACAGTGGAGTCTATTCATGGCAATTCCAATCAGTAAAGACGTGAGAATTAATCCGGGGGTGCTGTCGGCAGCGGGTAATGCTGTTGATCTCAATGGATTATTACTGACAGATAATATATATGCGCCTGTAGGTACGGTGCTGTCGTTCTCAACTAAAGAAGATGTGGCGGCATATTTCGGTGGTGCATCCGAAGAATATAGCATGGCGGCTATTTATTTTTCAGGGTACAACAACTGTACAAAGACACCCGGCCAATTACTGTTTTCGCGATTTAATCGAGCGGCAGTATCGGCCTGGTTACGTTCAGGTTCTTTTAATGGGGTAGCTATTACCGATCTGCAAAAAATGTCCGGTACGTTGAAATTCAATATCAATGGCACAGCAATAAATGCCACAATCAATCTTGATGGGGTTAAATCCTTTGCGGATGCAGCAAAGAGCATTGAAACAGCAATTGGTAAGGCAGTAACGGTTGTGTTCGATACCACCCGTAAAGCTTTCATCATCAATGTTGCTTCTGGCAGCATTAAACCGGAAGATACAAGTATCACCTATGGTACTGGTGATGGGGCCGAGGCTCTTAAGTTCACTGGCGCACTAGGGGCAACGGTTTCTCAGGGGGCTACGGTGTCGGCGGTTCCTGATCTATTTGCCGTGATTAAAACGCAGTCTCAGCAATGGGCCGGTTTTACGACGGTATTTGAATGCACAGATGAACAGCATCTTGCATTATCCGCGTGGGCTAGTAGTCAGGCATATCGCTATTTCTATGTTGCCTGGACAACAAGCGGCACGGCAAAAGTGAAAGGCAGCCAGGAAACTCTCGCCCATAAAATTATTGGTATTAATCGCTACGGGAGTGTCGTTCCTGTTTTCTGCTCTGATAATATGAAACCGGCAGCGGTATTGGGGTATGCGGCAGTGCTGGATTTTGAGCGAACGGAGGGGCGTGTTCCATTCAAATTCAGAGAATTGAACGGCCTCAGTCCTGATGTGATCGATTCTGATGTTTATGATGCATTGATTGCTAATGGATATAACTTCTATGGCAATTATGCCGCCAATAACATCACCGAAAATTATTGGGCTGATGGCACAATAACCGGTGATTTTAAGTGGTTAGATTCCTTCTGTGGCCAAATCTGGCTGAATGCGAATTTGCAGGGTGCGGTTATTGCCTTGTTCAAATCCAATAAGACTATCCCTTATAACACGGCTGGCCGTGCGCTGGTGGAAGCCTCAATGAGTGATGTTATCCAGCGGTTTAAGTTGTGGGGCGGTATCCGATCAGGTGTAACATTATCGGCTGCCCAAAAGCTGGAAATTATTAACGCCGTGGGAACTGATGTTTCAACGTCAATAATCGCGAAGGGTTATTACTTGTATATCGGGGAAATGTCTGCCTCTATGCGTGCAAATCGCACCAGCCCAAGCTGTACACTGTGGTATTGCGACGGTGGCAGTATTCAGAAATTCGAAATGGCATCTACGGAGGTTCAATAATGTTAGACACAATCACTTCTGCTGATGCGGTCATTACCCTGACAGTCACTAATTTATATCCGTCTGGTGTGCAATTACAGGGATTTGCGGCAGATAACATTTTCGAAACTGAGGCGTTAGATTTGGCTGAAACTGTGCGTGGGGCGGACGGTAAACTGTCAGCGGGTTTTATCTACGGCAATATCAATCAGACGATCCATATTATGCCTGATTCGGAAAGTCGCACCATTTTTGATACCTGGGCGACGACATCACGTACTAGCGTTGCTGTGTTCAGATGTAATGCGACGGTTATTCTTCCGGCTATCGGGCGTAAATACACATTGGTGAACGGCGTTCTGAAGCAATGGAAAACCATGCCGGACGCAGGAAAAGTTTTACAAGCGGCACAGGCCGTCATTGAGTGGGAATCAATAACAGGTGAGGCATATAGCTAATGGCACGTAAAGAAACCTTCATCACTATGAATGATGATAATCGCGACAAAGGAAAGCTTTTTTACATTCAGGAAATGCCCGCTTCACAGGCTGAATGGTGGGCTATTCGTGCATTGATGGCAATGGGGAGAGAAGGGTTGGATATCCCCGATAATTTTCGGGATTTAGGCATGGCTGCATTAGCGGTGGTTGGATTGAAAGCAATTTCTCGCATTGCTCCTGATGAAGCCAGGCCATTACTTGATGAATTGATGGGTTGTGTACAGATGGTCCCGAATCCGGCAGATAAAAAAATCAAACGTGAACTGATCGACAGTGACATTGAAGAAATTGTTACCCGGCTGAAATTGCGCGCAGAGGTGCTTAAGTTACACGTGGATTTTTTCAAAACCGCCGACCAATCGTAATCCCGCCGCGCTATTCCAGCATTTCAAAGCCATTCGGTATCATCAGTTATACAAATGTCCCAGGCACAATAGCGACCGTTATCTCATCAGGAAGAGCGACACTCCACGAGCTGGATACAGTTTATGGAGTGGAGGATCTTTGGCAGTTAATCGAGATTATTCAGGTCGATAATCACAATGCTTACGTTTTACAGCAGGGTAAAAACTGATGGCAAACATTATAGATGAACTTGTTATAACGCTGGGACTGGACGCGACTGAATTTAGTGCAGGTGAAACCGCGGTAATTGCCGGGATCGGTGGCCTGGCTCAGGTGATGCAAAAACTGGTTGACTCGTTTAATGATGGCGAAAAGAAAACCAGTAAATCATTAGACAAAACCGGCAAGAAAACTGAAAAAGTGGCAAAAGAAATGGAGACGGCAGGAAAGAAAGCCGCCTCTTTCTTTTCCAGCATAAAGGGTCAGATCCTGGCTTTGGCGGGTGTTACGGTCTCACTCGGTGGACTGAAAAGTTTTGTGGCCAGCTTTACCGGCAATCTCAATCAGTTAAGTACTGTTGCTGATGCATTCGGCATGTCGGCTAAGGCGCTTGATGGCTGGACAAAAGCGGGTCAAGCATTCGGGGTGAGCGCAAATGAGATTGTCGGGGCATTTTCACGCATTAATGATGCCAAAGCCCGGTTAAAATCAGGTGTTGCGCTTGATCCGGCGCTTGAGACGCTGTTAAAAACGGCGTCACAAGCGAGTGTGGATATTGATATTACCTCAGAAAGTACCGAATCCATCATGCGCAAGCTGACCGGTGTTTTTCCCAGGCTCAATAAAGATCAACAACAAGCTTATGGCGGTGAACTGGGATTCGGTTACGCCGCGCAGCAGTGGTTCTCGTCCGGTCACGCACTCAAAGATGTGGATAAATTTACAGCTAATTCAGGTGTGGATGATAAATCTGTTGTCGCTGCGCGTCGTTTCCGTGAACAGTGGACAGAGATAAGCCAGAGTTTTGAGAAAACAGGCTACATTCTGTTTAATGCCCTTTTGCCATACATCAATCAATTCAATATCTGGCTAAAGGATTTAGCTGATTGGATGAATAAGCATCCGGAAGAGATTAAAAAAGTGGTCAGCGGTTTTCTCGATAAAATGAGTTTTATTATCTCAGTTGCTAATCAGGCTGCGGATGCCGTGGGCGGTTGGGGTAACGTCATCATTGGTCTGATCGGGTTGAAGTTTGCGGGATGGCTATGGGGAATTTATCGCGCGGCTTCATCCATGCTGAAAATGGGGCAAGGTGGCGGCGGATTGCTAGGCAAAGGGGCTATAGGGAAAGCTGGGATATATGGCGCTATCGGGTATGCGTTATATGATCCTGTAGAGTCAGTCGCGACTTCGATTGTCGGAGAGGAGGCCAAAAATACACTGGATTCGTATGGGGTTTATCTGGCAAGCGACTGGACGCCTTTTTTTAGTAAAAAAGAATATGAAGCTTATCAGGCAAAACTGGAGGGCAAAGCCTCTAAGCCAGATAAGACCGTAGTTAAAGAAGTCAAAGAGGAAGAAAAACGCAGCGAAAACGACCGGATTATTCGGGCAGAAGATGAAAGACAGCAGCGGCTGGAATACAGCAATAATTGGTTAAAAACCGCGTTAGATAAGCTGACCGATTCAATTAATAAGTTAATTGATTTGTTGATCCCTCAAGCTGTGACAGATGAAATGTCATCCTTTGATAATACATCAAATACTACCGGCATGAAATTACTGGGTTGGCTATCACCGAAATTAGCGCAGCTTGAGCAGCAGTTCGGGTTACCGGAGGGTTTGTTACGTAGTGTTGCCATGACGGAATCGGGAGGTAATCAGTATGCTGTATCCAAAGCAGGTGCCAGGGGCTTATTTCAATTTATGCCAGGTACAGCTAGAAATTTTGGGTTAAAGGATGATGACGTCTTTGATCCGGTAAAATCTTCGGAAGCCGCGGCAAAATATTTATTTCAGCTAATGAGAATGTTTGATGGCGATTTGAGTAAAGCGCTGGCGGCTTATAACTGGGGACAAGGAAATGTTCTTCGTAAAGGACTGGGTGCCGCACCAAAAGAAACCCGCGATTATATCCCAAAAGTCTTGGCGAATATGCCGCAACCTGGCGCTCATGTGGCGGCACAACGTCATTCGAATACGGTAAATAACAACCGAACCTCCTCTGTTTCTGAGAGTTACCACATCGGAACTATTCAAGTCAGCTCTAGCGCTAACAACGTAAAAGGCGTGGTTGACGATGCCCGACAGAAAATAGGTGGATCAACGCTGGCAACAAGCTATTCAACGGGGGTAACCGGATAATGGCATTTTCTCTCAATCAAACAACGGTACTTAGCGCGTTCCGTAGCGGCAACCTGCTGTCTGCTGTTAACAGTATGATATCCCCAGGGTATGGTATTTATTATGCATCCGGACAGAACGTTGGTGATAAGCCGTTTACGCCCACCTCATTCATTGCAGTAGAAGTCACACGAGAGGCATCTATCACCACTGCACCGATAGAGAAAGGTGGCTACACATCGTACAACAAAGTGCAGCGGCCCGGTGAAGTTCATGTGACATTTTCATTTGAAGGATGGACCGGCTTTTCTGGTTCTATGCCTAATCTGACAAATCTCACGTTAACGTCCCGTTCTGATGTCCTGGAGACACTGAATAAGATGGTATCCAGTGCCGAAATTTACGATATTGAAACCCCTGATACCACTTACACAAGTTACGATTTGATTAAGTACGATTATCGGATAAAGCAGGATAACGGCGTCACATTGCTGATTGTGACCGCAGTTTTCCAAGCTGTGCAAGACATTGCAGAAGTAACGATGAGCAGCAATGTTACTAATAAGTCAAATACAACAAAGAATGAGACGGCTAAAGGTCCAAGCAAAAACACTGAACAAAAAACGGGTGCAACAAAACACGCCACATTATCTGATGTCAAAAAAGCCCTGACTGGATTAAAAAAATCGGTTTCCAGTGCTGCAACACAAGTTGCCGATAAAGTTTCATCCGGTTTCCAGCGTGCGACAGAAACGATTACCGGTCCGTTAAATGATTCTGTATTGAGTGCCACTAACCATCTCAATGATGCAGTAGAAGAATTATCGAGGAAATTGACGTGATTGAAATAGCGCTCAGGGCGGCCAAGGCTCAGGAGTTCACGGTGGCATTGAATGAGCAGTCATGCATGATACGTCTCAATCAACGTAGCACCGGTTTATATATGGACTTAACCGTAAATGATAAACCTGTATTGCAGGGAGTTGTGTGTCTCAACTGCAATAAAATGGCTCGTTACAGTTATTTACGATTCCAGGGTGAGTTGTTTTTTGCTGATCTGGATGGTTCATCTGATCCCCTTTGGGAAGGGTTAGGGCAGCGCTACAAATTATATTACCTTTTCCCAAGAGAGGTGACTCCATGACGTACAAGCAACGCAATATCAAAGTTGAATTTCAGCTAGTTGACGGCAAGACATTTGATGATAGCGGTAACAATATACTGACTATCGAAAATGCACGCGCTTATGTCAACATAGCGGCGTGGGGCGGCATATCAGGGACACAAATAACATTACAAATCTGGGGGTTAACAACCAGTCAAATGGCAACGTTGAGCTATCGCGGGATCTGGATTGGTAGTGCAAAATTCAACTTAATGCGTGTATGGGCGGATGGTAATGCCATATTCGAGGGTTTTATCAGTGATGCTTATGCAGATTTTAATCAGTTACCTGATGCCCCCCTGACGATAACAGCCAGTGTGATGTTTGGCCTAAGAGCAAAGGAAGTTGAACCGTTCACGGCATCGGGAGATGTGGATATTGTCGATATTATTACTGCAATGGCTAAAAAAGCCGATCTAACGGTTGAAAATTATGGCGCCAAAGGTGTTATCTCAAATCCTAATTTTACTGGAAATGTTGTTAATCAAATCCAGCAAGCCGCAAATGCGTTAGATATAGATACTGACTTCGGGATTGATAAAGTGACTATTTGGCCGCATGGTCAACCGAAAGTTGAAAAATTGTTATTTACGTCTTCCAAATATGGGTTGATTGGCTATCCCATATTTACTGGCGTAGGAATAACAGCAACTATTCTTTTCAGTAATGAAATTATTTTAGGTCGTAAGATACAAATAGAAACCTCTTTACCGAATGCTAGCGGCACTTATCTGATAACAGGGGCGGAGCACTATCTTACATCCTGGCTTGATGGTGGTCAGTGGCACACATCATTTAACGGTACTCCCGTAAAAGAGGAGGGTGACAACAATGCCAAAATTAACAACAAAGCCAGCTGATTTTTATAGTGAGGCGAATACCCTTGATTTTGTTATGAGGCAATTTCTCAGTCAGCATGTTTTTATCACTCTGGGTCTTATCATTAAATCGAATAGGAAAACCGTAGATGTCAAGCCGATGGTGCATAATATGACGGGAACCGGGAGAAAAATCGAGAATGGAATAATCTATAATGTTCCAGTATTTCGCCTCCAGCGTGGTAACAGTGCTGTCATTATGAACCCGGTTGTGGGAGATATTGGACTAATCGCTATTTGTGATCGCGACATTAGCAGCGTCATAGCAACAAAAGCACCGGCATTGCCGGGTTCAAAAAGAACACACAATTATTCAGACGCAATTTACCTGGGTGGAGTTTTAAACGCAGAACCACAACAATATGTTGAATTCGTAGATAATCAGATAAATATTGTCTCACCGAATAAAATTAATGTAGTCGCACCGACAACGGAAATTACTTCATCAAATTCAATCACAATAAACTCACCATCTATTATATTAAATGGTGCGGTTATTCAAGGTGGTGGCGGTAACGGTGGAAATGCAACATTCGGTGGAACCGTAACAGCGAGGGGTGAAATTACAGGAGATGGGATTAAACTTTCATCGCACGTTCATGGCGGTGTAAAATCTGGAGGTTCAAAAACCAACAAACCGGAATAAAAATATGTGTAGAAATCTAACATCAAATATTATTGTCACGGGGCTTTTTTTTGTCAGCGTATTTAGCGCCGGGGCAGAAAACAGTGACATTTCTCGGCAGGAAAAGATTTCCGCTATGTGTGTGTCCCAGTCTATATTCCAGCAGTATGCCGCGAGTGCAGGACTGAACTATATAGATCCTTCTACTCCCGCAGAAGAGGTCCTGTTACGCACAGGAAGTTACTCGACTGAAAGCCCGGTATATAAAGCTCAAAAGGAAAATGCTGTAAATCAAGGAATAAAATTGATGCTAAACGAGAAACAAGTAATGAATGTTATCCGGTATTACTATGAGAACCGTGATGAAGCAATGTTGTCTCAGGGAGAAGAGGCTTCATCCGCTTTTCAGCAGCTATGTGTCGTTAATCCAAAGCGTTATCTTCCTAGCTACAACACGTTAAAAGCAGCGGGAAAAATATAGAATTTATTGATTTTTAAACCCCCAAGCCAAGGATGGCTCAAATCTGAGCCATCATGCTAAGCGTGTTTAGCGGGTTTGATTAAGCTTTCCGCTGGTATTCCGAACATTTTATGTAAATTCCATACCATCGGTAGCGTAAGGCTACGTTTGCGATTAAGTATTTCGTATACACGATTGACTTTACCGATGGCGGGTACCAGGTCTTTTGCTGTTAACCCAGATTGTTCCATTCTGAATTTGATAGCTTCAATCGGATCTGGCGGGTCAATCGGGAAATGCTCGGTCTCATATGCTTCAATCAGCAAAACCATTACTTCCATGTAATCAAATTCAGGTGTTCCGATTTCTGATTGGTTATCAAAAAGTGGCGAAACAGCCTTCAATGCTGCTTGATAGTCTTGTTCGGTGCGGATGGGTTTAATATGCATGATTTACTCCGGTTCTACGGTATTGGCATCTATAGCATCGTATTGCTTATGTGTGCCAATGAATTTTACGTACACCCAGCCAGCGGGGTAAAAGATGGAAACTATCAGGCGGTAGCTATTCCCTTTAATGTTAAATACCACGCGATTGTTTTTTAGAATACTCGCATTGCGGTACTGGGCTTTAATTTCAGCAGGGGTTTTCCAGGTTGCTTTCTTGGCCTCGTCAAACCATGCTTTTAACTGTTGTTCAGCATCGGGATACGTTTCCCAGAACTGTTTTAATGTACTGACTGAGATGATTTTCATAAAGTCATGTTAGTCCCAATTTGGGACAAAAGCAACTGTTTATGCCGCTAATTGCGGTTTTTTTATTTCTATAAGGATCGAAAATGCAAACTCGCTCATTTCTTCTTGATATCAAATCATGGGATTTAACGTTAGATGATTCTGGAAATATCTCTATTACTGATAACCCTTATGCTGTGGCTCAGGATGTCGCTTGTGCCTGTAGTACATATCTGGGAGAGTGTTGGTACGACACAACATTAGGTCTTCCTTATTATCAGCACATTCTTGGTCATTGGCCCGGAATTCAATTAATTAACAGCAAAATGCAACAAGAAGCAATGAAGTTACCTTATGTTCAGTCTGCCATTTGTAAAGCTATAAGCGGGGACGAAAGAACTATTGTGGGCACGATGACAATAACGGACACGAATAATCAATCAGCGGTGGTAAATTTCTGATGGCTAACTCTGTAGTACTGACAACAAGTGTTCCTAGCGTAACATTTACAAAGACAGGTTTAACTGTACCCGACGAAGTTGATATTTTAAATGGGCGGCTAAATGATTTGGCTACAGCAATGGGCGGTGCAATGAGTACCAGTTTAACAACACCGCAGGGTCAAATGGCAATGAGTGATGCGGCTATCATTGCTGACAAGAACGATCAGTTACTTGCTATCGTCAATCAAATTAACCCGGATTATGCAACTGGACGTTTCCAAGATGCCATTGGGCGGATTTATTTTTTAGACCGAATTCCAGCATCGGGAACAACGGTAACAGCAACATGTACCGGGTTAGTTAATGCAGTTATTCCAATTGGTAGTATTGCTCAAGATAAAAAAGGGTATCTTTATCATTCAATAACAGAGGCTAAGATCCCTGACAGCGGCTCTGTTGATGTTGTTTTCCAAAACTCAACAACAGGGCCGTTAGCATGTCAAATTGATGATTTGAACACGATTTATAGCTCGGTACCAGGCTGGTCTGGTATCAGTAATGCGAGTGCTGGCGTACCTGGCACAGATGAGGAAACTCGTGCTAATTTTGAGTATCGTCGTAAACAATCTGTTGCTAAAAATGCGACAAACTCATTACATGCCATTTATGCGGCAATATTAGAAGTAAATGGGGTAGCAGACTCATACGTTATTTCAAATGATACTTCGGTAGTAAAAACAGTCGGGGTATCAAAATACAAAATAGCGCCGAACTCTCTTTATATTGCTGTGTATGGGGGAAAGACTGAGGATGTCGCTAGAGCAATATGGAAGAAAAAGCCTCCAGGTATTCCTACGAACGGGAATACAACTCACACAATTGTGGATGATGAAAACTATGTTCAGCCTTACCCTGAATATGAAATTAAATATGTGATACCGACGCCCATTCGTGTTTATGTTGACGTCTCACTTGCTGATAGCGATTACCTTCCTGCTGATATTGAAACGCAAGTTAAATCAGCTATAGCGCAAGCATTTAACGGTGAAGATGGTGGAATGCGAGCAAGAATAGCATCTACATTATTTGCTGGTAGATATTATTCAGGCGTTTATAACATAGATACATCAAGTGTTGATATTTACAGCATTACACTTAGCCGTGACGGTACTACTTATTCAACATCAATTAGTTTTGGTATTGATGAAATCCCAACGCTTGACACAGATAATATATTCGTGAAATTAGTAGGTTCATAAATGGAAAATGTGGAAGCAACTATTCTTGCTCAGTATGCCGCTAGCCCAAAACTCAACTCACTTATTCGAAGTTTCAATGCTGCTGTTTCCTCTAATGAATTTATTAATACATTTTACGACCTGATTTGGAATATTGACACGGCAAACACGTATGGGCTGGATGTGTGGGGAAAAATAGTGAATGTTAGCAGGCAGCTGACTGTTAATGAAAATGCAAAATATTTGGGCTTTGGTGAAGCTTTGCTGGGCGTCCCGACAACAACAGATCCAAATCCATTTGACCAGGCGCCATTTTACGCCGGGGAATCAAAAACAAAAACTATTGAACTATCAGATCAGATGTATCGAAAGCTGATTATGATGAAAGCCATGTCAAATATATCTGATTGCACTATACCAAACATCAACAGAATGCTTGTTTATATGTTTAGCGATAGCGGACGCGCATATATCACTGATGATGGAAATATGAAGATGAGTTATGTATTTGAATTTCAGCTATCAACAGCAGAATTAGCAATTGTTCAAACATCAGGAGCGCTGCCATATCCGGCAGGTGTTAGTGTCTCAATCGTTCAAAGGATACCAACAAGTGAAATCAACTGAAAAGCCTATTCTTATTACTGTTCCGTTCGCAAAAGATGGGAATTATAACGAAATTGCAACAAAGTCTACTGAAAATAGTTTGGCGAAAGGCATAGCTACATATCAGAGCGGTTTTCCCCCGTTAACGATGACAGCAATATCTGCTGGTGGAATTCCCCCATCTGGCAAGGATATGAACGGGATATTGAATGATATTACTGCCGCAATACGTTATTCAATGTCTGGTGGCCTGTATTCGTATGATGCTGATTTTAGCGCTGCCACTGATGGTTATCCTAAAGGGGCTATTGTTGCCAGTTATGATGGAAGTAAAATTTGGTGGAATGGGGTAGAAGATAACAATACAGATCCGGATAGTACATTAGCTTCCGGTTGGAAAAATCTGTTAGCAGATCCTAACAGGTTATTTCTACAGAAAGCCAATAACTTATCTGATATTAATAACAAAGCGACAGCGCGTAATAATTTAGGACTGGGAGAGCTTGCAACTCAAGATTTTATTCCCGATGCTACATTAGCCCAAAAAGGAATTATTCAGCTTACTGACAAGACAGGCAACAGTAATATACTTGCAGCAACTCAGAAACTTGCTTCCGATGTAAATGATAATGCAAATAGTAAACTCGCTAAAAATCAAAATGGCGCTGACATCTTCAATAAAACTGAATTTGTAAAAAATATCGGTTTATCGGAAACGGTAGAATTGGCGAAAAGTGCCGTGCCGAGTAGTCGGAAAATTAACGGGAAGCCGTTGGCTGGGGATATTAGTTTGAATGCTGACGATGTGGGAAGTTATGCTAAATCTGAGAGCGATAATACTTTCTTGCGTATTTCTAGCAATAAAACCGCAACTGTTGGCAGTTTACTGATTGACAGTAAAACTCCTTTTCCTAAATTGCGTTTCAAATCGAAAGATGGGTATGTATTGGGAATTAACGGTTCTGAAGGGAAATTGTTGCATATCTATTCTGACGATCCCAAAAATCAGCGGCGTTACAATATATTAACGCCTGAGAGAAGTGGTACTCTTGCATTACAAAATACAGCTATAAAATCCGAAAATGGCTGGTGGCAATGTGGAGATACGGGGATAATTATTCAATGGGTTAAAGTCCCATCAGCTCAACAATCATGGATAAAGGTAAATTATCCAATTTCTTTTAAAAATAAGCTTTTTGGCTATATTGCAAGCATGTCGAGTATCAATACATCAACTGGTCACACATTAGTACGTAATGCAACACTATCGACATTTGAATATCAAGCAGGCACTCCCAACAATGATGAGAATCCAGGCAAAGTTGTACATATATTATTTTGGGGGGTATAAATGGTCTATTTTTCCAGAAAAGAATGTGTTTTTTATAATGAAGCTCATGAAGAGTGTGTTGAAATAACAGCAGAAAAACACAATGAATTACTTGACGGTCAATCACGCGGTTTTGCTATCGTCAGTGATAAAGACGGTTATCCAATTCTTACAAAACAAGCGCCATCTGTTTACCACAAATGGGATAGTGAAAAGTGGATAATATCAGAAAGTGATAAAATAAAGCTCAGACGGGAACAGCAGCAACAATCAGAACATAAGAAACAGCAACTTATGCTCACTGTAAGTAAACAGATCGCTCCGTTACAAGATGCTGTAGATTTGGGGATGTCGAGTGATGAGGAAAAATCGCTGTTAGCAGAGTTAAAAAAATATAGAGTATTATTGAACCGCGTTGATGTTAATTCAGCGTCAGATATTAACTGGCCCGAAAAACCCTTAGAATAATGGAATCAGGGCCAATTGAACCGACCCCCAATAGCTAGATAAGTCTAATCAAATGTGGTTTTTCTGCACTACTCTGATTGAATCGTCCTCAAAATGTTGGATAACCATCCAACATTTAAAGGTGTAGTCCATTTATGCTTTAGTCTATTAGATAATCATCAACCCACCAGGATAATACTTAATCCAGTCAATAGCAGCATTGGGGTTAAATGGCTCAATACTCAGTCCTTCCAGGCATTGCCAGAGTTCCTGGGTGTTCTGGGCGGTAATAACAATACAGTCCGGCATCACCCGGATCTTTAGTGGCATTCCGAAGGTAAATCCGGCCTCCTGTAACCATTTTCCTTTTAAAGAAATGCCGTTTTTAGCTACCTTGCCAAAACGTTCGGCTTGGGAAATTCGGCGAATTGTTTTATTATCGCATTTAGCCATAATTAACTACCTCATATAGTTAGTTGTGGTAAGCAGGGTTATCGGGTGCCCGCCCGGTAGCTCTGCGTTAGTGAAAATAGTCTCTCAATGTTGAATTATGAACTATAGGTCACCTTTCTGCAATAAAAATGTGACCTATAGTTTACCTAGACTTTTCTTTTTCAGGTAGTCCATTGAGGGCATCATTCCAGTGTTGATCCCGTTCTATATTATTCACTATTTTGCTGATCCATGTTTCTGATTTGCCCCACCGTATAGCCAGTTCGCGGCGCGTCCAGCCTTTTCGTTTCATCTCAGACTTAAACAATTCTGGCGGTATACGTTTCAAAATTACTCCACAAATATAAACTGTTTATCGACACATCATAGTATAGACATTTCGCCGATAGGGTGACATTGGTAAATAAAATGACCGCTTAAGTGGCACAAACCGAACTCCATGAACATAGGATATGCCACACCAGAAATACCGATCACTAAGGCGATTGTTATATGAAGTTGAGTTACATGTGTGCATCAAAAGCTGGTGGTATCAGGTGCTGGATTTATAAATAATGTCCTATGAGGCAGAGATCCGATGGAGCATTTTGCATTATAATAGAGGTGTTGGCCCTTTTAATGAGTATAGTATTAACACCTGACTGTGAGGAGTTGGTTGCTGTGCTACGGGCATAAAAAAACCAACCTAATTATGGTTGGTTTTTCCAAAAGCTCCGCGGCTCCTTTGCGTATTCTTTTGTGTCCCTTCATCGTCCGGTCAGTGTCCAATCAACTTTGCTAACTCGCTGTTTTTAAAGCTGTTGTCCTATCACTGTCCCTACTAATTTGGTGGAGCTGGCGGGAGTTGAACCCGCGTTAATTGTTTTGCATCTTATTGTTATACATAACATTTTTATGAAATATCTTCGCCGCGTATCCTTTGTGGCTCCTTTCATGTCCTACTACTGGCCTGTTTAGGTTTGTATGTGCTGTTATCATATTCCTTCAGATATGAGCCATAATGTCTGAAAAGCATCTCTGGACCTTTATGCCCCATTTGAGCGGCAAGCCAGAAAAGATTAACCCCTTGGCTGATGTGCTTTGTTGCAAATGTGTGCCTTGTTTGATAAGGGTTGCGATACCGAATTCCCGCCTTTTTTAGTGTGGGTACCCAGGCTTTTTTACGAATGGCATCTGCACCTGCCCAAGCCTCACCTTTTTTGGGGTCCTCAAAGACCACTTCGCCTTTCATAAAAGTGAATGCCTTCTGATTTAATAGGGCTGACATAGCGTTAGTATCCAGTTCAACTTTTCTGGTACCGGCTTTTGTCTTTGTTCCTTTTATTATTCCTACTACTCGTGCCGATTGGACATGTGCGGTTTTGCCAATGAAGTCGATATCTTGCCATCGAAGCGCGCATAACTCGGAGCTTCTAAGCCCTGTATGTATCGCAAAAAGGAATAAATTTTCCCATTGTTTTTGTTTATTGCCTGCTGCTGACAGTAATGCAGTAACCTCGTTAGGAGATAGAGGGTCAACAATATATTCGTTATCGTTTTCTATTCGTTCAGTTTGATACCGTGATGCTGTGACTAAATTCACAGGATTCATACTAATCAGGCAATCAGTAACTGCTTCATCTATGGCGCTTCGTAAAAATGACAGATTGTTCCTGATTGTTTTCAGAGCAGTTGATCGTTTTTGAATCCAAGTTTTTAATATTGCTGGTGTTAGCTCTACAACGGGAATTTTATGTAATTCAGATAGAGCAGTTTTACATTTTTTATATCCATTAATTGTGGATGGTGATAAATTTCGGGTTTCACAGATTTTTAAATACTCATCTAAATAATCTTTTATTGTTTTGCCTTTATTGACATTTCCGAATATTTTTAAACGTGATGAATTAGGGAAATATTCAGCATAAATAAAAGTATCTCGTTCAATTTTATTATATATTTCGCCGAGTTTGCGCTCGGCATATTTAATGTTTTTGGGTGTCACTTCTAGATTTGAGAGGGGTTCTCGGCATTTAACCCCCTTGTATGTAAAAGAGATATTTATAGTTTCACCAGAACGATGTTTCCTTACTGTAATTCCTCTGGGCAATTTACTATACTGTTTTTCCTGGCCCACTTAGCTACCTCATTTAAATCAATCCAGCGTTCCTTAACACCTTCAACTTTCAATACATGTACGCCATCACGCCAAACGCCGCGCTGAATGCGCTTATTAATTGCATCAACTGTTTCCCCTGTTGTATAGCAATAAGCGGATATGGGAACACATTCAATATTCACCATTTATTTACCTCACATGGTTTTGCCTCATCATTGATATAATAATCAGATCAACGACAGCACAAACACGGGTAATATCACCCTGATTGCAAGATGTATTTTTGACACTGGCTGCTAATCTTCCCAATTTAATATCGAAGTTGGTTAATAACTGTTGTCCTGGTTGCCAGGGTTGCATGATGGTTCTCCGGTCAGTGGATTTACCATCATGCTATTCATTATGTTACTTGATTTCTGATTAAGCTTAATCAGTTTTGAGTGTGAATTATGGCTCCAATGGGTAACACTCAAAAATTCCAGGACTTTGCATCTCCATATCTGCTATGCAGTTTTTTTCATCCGGGTAAGTATGGCTGTAAGGAATGTACTGGCAGTTTGTCGAAGAACATACAAGTAGAAACAGACCGTATATCATTTTCGGTCCCTCATTTTCTCGATAGCCTGAGAATTGGATACTGGAATTATTTTGACGTCAAACGGAAAATCATAGAGTACATTGCAACTCCTATCGATAATGATGATCCCATTACGACCATCAGGTAGCGTTAATTTAACAATTTCATTTTTGCTGTGAGAATGTCTTAACATGGGTCTGTCTCTTTTAATTTACCTTCAATCTCGCATTCTGCTGCTGTTTTCCATCTAATAGATACATGCCGAGAAATACAAACGTAAATTCTACATGCTTGTGGAATTTATTTTCTGACATTATTACCTTGTGTTAATTTAAGGTAATGTTAAATATCTAATGGAGGTAATGTTGGTTATTCCCAGTTAATTCATTTTCCATTGAGGCCAGTAATTTATTTTTTAACTGAGCAATGATTTTCTTTTCTTCATCTGTAATATCTTGACTTTCTCCTGTTATCCATTCTACTTGGTATTTATTTAGGTTTTCATCAAACGAGATAATGATTTCTAATCGTGCAGCCATAAATCACTCCATATTATTTATTGCCCCAGTATTTGTGGGACGTAATGAATATTAACGTACTTGCAGGTTTCTCTCACCGATTTCAATATGAGCTCCTGGTACATTGATACCGTTTTCAATAGCTTCTTTGATGGCTTTTTTGTCCGGGGCGGTAATTGTCTGCACATCAACTAACTCATCAGGTAATTTTGACTCATCATCAATGATGACATTCATAAGACCTTTTCTGGCTGTGAACGTGTTTTTGGTAGTTCGTAGTGAATCCATGCCCGCTTTCAGTAAACAATCCAGGGCATACTTTTTTAGGTTTTTTACTTGCCTTTCGAATGATTTTTTACGGTCAGTAAGTCGCTTAGACTCATCAGCAAGAGTCTTGGCTTGGCCTTCGATATTGCGAACATGGATCATGATAGCATCAAGTTTATCACCGATAGTACATTCGATACTTTCAAGTGTATCGGCGATATCTTCTGGCGAGAATTCGCCAGTTTCTACCAACTGTTGTAATTTTTCATAATCTGCTGCTAATGCAATTGCGGTTGTAGTCATTAGTTTGCTTTCTCTAATTGAGTTAAACATTCTTTCTCTATTTCATTCAAGCGACGCAGACGACCGGATAAGTACTTTTCGTAATCCTTGTCTCCTTTGGCCTTGGCGTTGCCTAAATGAATGCCTAATTCACGGATAAGGGTAGATGCTATGCCGCGAATTTCATTTTTGCTGACAGCGGTACGCATAGTTTCTGTATTACGGGTGAACTTATCGTCTAGTTCCTTGCGTAATCTGACTAGATCCTCGGCCTTATCACTGGCGGCCTTGATTTCAAATTCAATGTTGTTGTCGGCCAGATATTCAGGGTTATCATGCATACCCATAAATACATCAGCAGAAAATCCAAGCATCGATAACGCTTTCTTTATGGCATCGGTGAGTGATTTCTTGATGGCTTCTCCATCTGTTTTAATTCCATATTTGGTTCTGTACATGTATGGTGTTGCACCATAACTTTCAATTTCAGCGCAAATGTCACATTCGACCAGATACCAAAAGAGAATTTTGATAGAGTGATTTTGTTCACATATTAATGTGCCGTCAGAATCACGTAAGAATCGGCTCCCAATTTGTTTATTTTTATCGTCATAGATAGGTTCTGACATGGGGGCGCCATTGATCAGTTTTTCTTCTGTGACATTACAGCCCCATCCATAACCGAATGGTCCGAATAGTTCTGTTGCCCGCATAAACATATAGTTACTGTTTATGCTTGTACCGTTGAACCCCATTCCCTCTAATGGTTTTGTAAAGTGGGGATCGGTGCGTTGGACTGCTTTCCAGATACGGAGATTCGTTTGCTGCTCATCGCCTTGTGCCTTGATAGTTTCTTCCAGCAAATTGGCACGATGTTGGAAGTTATCATCATTGGTGTTCAGGGTAGCAGCAGGAGGCAATGAGGTGACTTCATCATCCGCCGTAGTGTCTTGTGCAGTCTTTTCTACCGCTTTGTCCTCTTTGGTTTGCTTGGTTTTTCTGGTCTTAAGAGACGTGGTTTCGCTTTTTTGCTCTTTAACCTGTAGTGCCGCCTGTGGGGGTTCAACCTCATCTGGAGCGACATCTGTTATTGAGGCTTCTGATGTTGACATCGGATAATCGGAAACTTTGGGTTGCTCTTCTGGTAATTCAATGGATATGTCGGTATTACCTAAAGCACAGTTTAAAAATTCCTTCATAGCGATGACATCGGCCAGAAATTCAGGACGGCGTTTACCTTCACGCACGATGCTGAAAAGCGTTTCTCTTGGAATGGACAGAGCGTCGGTTCTGATGCGAAATGCGGTGGACCATTGCCTCCATGTTTCATTGTTGTCTGCTATCAGTTGCTTAGCTTCTTTTATACTATGTGACATAATCGCCCAGCAATGAAAGTCACCGTCTAGTAATGCCAGTGCAATTTCCAGATCTAACGTGGCGTAAGTGTGGTTAAAATCACGCGTAGTAATAGATGAGTTTTTCGTTGGTTCGAGTGTTCTAGCCTGCCATGTGGTGCCGTTGAACTCGTATTCAGTAGCAAATTTTTCGTCAAATTTACCAATTGGTGGGCGAGGGGAGCCTTGTATATCTTTACAAATAATCGGTTTTGATGTGTTGAAGTTGCTCATATCGTCCGCGTACTCTTCCCCAAGGTAAACAATGGCCATAGCTTTAGCCAGTTTTTCGGAATTGGTTTTGAGTGCGATTGCAAGTGGTACGGCCCCATTTTTTTGAGCTTTTTTTGTCGGCTCAAAGACACAGATATATGTGAACATTGGTCTTACCTCTTTAATGAATTGCTTTTTTTGCCAGTCTTATTGCTGCCTTAATCCCGGCTTTTGGCATTTTGACTTTTGGATATAATCCCTTGACAGCATTTGAATAAACCATTCCCGTCGTTGGGTAATATTCAACCCGCCTTTTGCCACCGATAATAGATATATGCATAGTTTCGTTTGTTGTATCGCTATTATTTTCATGCTCAATAGCAATTAAACCATTATCTAGGATTAAATTAATTACATCATTTATGTTTTTCATAAATACACCTAAGAATTAATAAGGAATTTCTTCATCAGGTTTAGAAATTGGTTTTTCTTCAATGCATAACAGTGATTGAATACGGTCATCAAGTTCAGATGCTTTAGCATGAGCTTCCGTAAGAACTTTATTTTGTTCTTTCTTTAAAGTGTCAATTTGTGAATTTATAAAGTCTGAGCGACTAATATTTGGATACGGGATTTCTATATCATGAATAGCGACAACTGTACCAAAGATCGACGCATTTCCGTGTTTACTTGCGTCATGTGGTAAGACAGTGATGTTCATTTTTCGTGAAATGTTATTTTCGATAGCGTGAACATAGAGCTTTACTTGTATTGTTTCTTGTTGTGCTTTCATAGCAACTCCTGATATATTATTAACGATCAATGATGGAAATCATTGGTCTTGCCTCTTCTAGCGAGTTAGTTCTCGTTAGTAGAAATTCCCGGTTAGCTTTGGTCGGCGATCCGGGGTAAAAGAACCCACCACTTCGGTGGGTTTTTTTACATCTGTTTATTCTTAGTTTTTCTCCATATTGGTATTAGTTGGTACGGACTGATCAACGATAAATACCATTCAGGGATTATGGTTTTAATAAATGCTTTAAACAGGCCGATGAATCGGTCTAATTTATATTCTGCATGTCATTACACATAAGAGCTGTTGTTCGATTGGTTAATGTGCGGGTCTTTCCCCGCCGTCCGTTGATTCACGCAGTTTCTAAGAAACCCGGCAAGAAGAACCGTAACGCATCAACTGCCAGTGTTTTTCGTACCATTCCCACCGCTGGCTGGGGAATCCTGGTGTTGGTTGATCTTTCCTCTTCCATTCAGGTAAATACAGTTGTCATGTGTGGTAATCATGGCAGGTCATGTTGAGCGCTGCGGTTCTCCTCCTTCATGACAATTGAAATTGTAAATTTGGTTCTGAACACTTAACCTAAACGGCTGCTGTGCCGTGTTACTGATTAGCAAATCATCTACCTCTTCATATGCTGGTAGCAGCTACTGCGTGGGCGTCCTGCCTGTTTGCTGTTGAAATCAAGTTTAGTAATTAATAAACTTAAAGTAAAGTAAAAATTAAACAACGAGAAGAGCTTATCGAAGTGTTAAGTTTAACTATTTGATTTATTTTAATTTTTATTTTTATATCTATTTCAAGGTGTGAACTGAATGAATTTTCCCTTGGTGATAGCACTATAAAATAGGATGGCCAAGATAGTTTTAGAGATTCTCCATGCATATAGCATGATAATTTTTTAGTGTTAGTTAAAGGTTAATTAATTTTTGGATTGAGTGATTGAGGGTTAACGGTTTATTCCGTAGGGTTCAGAGTAAGATAAAAATCTTATTGATAAATAAGAAAAAAGTCGAGTGGCGACTTTTTTCTATGCTTTCTTTTGCTTCTTTTTATGTAATAATTCTTCTAGTAAATTATCATAATGCCGTTTTTTATCTTCAAGATTTTTTATCAGATCATCGGCATCACTATCTGGTAGTTCGTCGAACAGTTCTAGAAGAACTTTTTGTTTAGGAGTTAATGTTACTTGTAGTGGACTTCCTAATTCGGGGGTGTTTGTATCGGCGTCTAAATAACCATCTGGCATTCGATAGTCTTGTTCTAAACGTCTCGCGGCTTTTTCGCCGAAAGATGCTTTACCGTTCATAAGCTGTGACAAATAACTCTTCTCTTTTTCAGGAAGAGTTTTATCGGAAAACCAATCTTTTAGGCGTTGTTGCCTGATGTTCTTCATGCTCATTTTATTTATAAGAACCTACGTATCTGGGATTTAACTATTTTTCCTACCAGTTAAATTGTGATTAGTATTTACTAAATAAGCAAATGCTTGACAAATGTTTAGTATTTATTAAACTTTCTGTATTTCTAAAAGGGGTAGTTATGAAACTAAATGATTACATTTCTAATTTAAAGCGAGGTGAAGCCAAACTTCTTGCTGAGAGGCTTGGGGTATCCAGCTCCTATTTATCACAAATGGCACATGGATATGCTCCAGTTCCTCCCGTTAGGTGTTTTGATATAGAAAATGCAACCAATGGAAAAGTGACAAGACAAGATCTTCGTCCTCATGACTGGCAGAAAATATGGCCTGAAATAAATGCTAACTGAGCAGTCAGTAAAAAAACTGATTCTCAATAATCAACATTGCGACAGGAGACGTAAACAATGGAACAAAATATCAACGCCCTGAAAGCCGAAGTCGAGGCGTGGGCAGCAGAGAAGGGGCAGGAGTATGTAGCAATCGAAATAAGCCGAATGTACTTCTTGCTTTGTGAAAGAACGGTATCAGCCAAACTGCACCCCATTGAAATAAATGGAAATGCTAATTGGAAAGCTATCAATAATAACAGGCAGCAAATTTTCAGGTGGTTGCGCAGTGATTCAAGGGCGGCACGAAGAAAAGTATCAGAGTTGTTACCCGCTATTCAATCAGCCCTTCCACTTGAACGCAAAGCTAGAGTTAATGGTGAAACAATTAATTATTTGATATCTATTGCGATTCGTGAATTTACGGCAGTGATAATTGCAATTCTATTGGGAGGTTTAGGAGGTAGTGACATATCACAACAAATAACTGTTGCGATATCAGCACTGCATGCTTTGACAAACGTTTAAAAGAGGCAAGACCAATGCTTAGAACCATAGAAAAGATCGTCTGTTGTAATAAGTTTCGCCTGAGTGGTGAGTTTGTAACTATAGAGCAAATTTCAGAAATTTATGAAGGGTACAGAGAAGTTGCGTTAAATATCTGGGAACAATATGAACGGCAAAAGGCCAAATTGCTGGAAGAGTCTCTTACCCTTGAACGGTGTGAGTCAGCTTGCTGTCAGATTGCTAAAATACTTGGAGCTTGATTATGAGCATGTTATTGATGGTAAAAGCCATGAGTATCAAAGTCGGTAATCCACTTCGTAAATTGGTACTGATTAAGCTGGCTGATAACGCTAATGACCAAGGAGAGTGCTGGCCGTCAGTTGCTTACATTGCTGAACAATGCGAAATATCAGAACGCTCTGTACAAAACCATATTAAACAATTAGTTAAGGATAACATTGTTAATGTTGAGGAAAGGAAAACGAAGAACGGTTTGAATCAATCAAATGTGTATTTACTCCATTTAGACAATTCCAGTAATAAATATGGTGCATCTCTTGCACTCAGTGGTGCAAATGTTACGGGGGTTAGTGGTGCATCTCCTGCACCCAGTGGTGCAAATGCTGCACCCAGAACCAGTCACAGAACCAATCACTCTTTTGAACCAGTCATAGAACCTAAAACCTCATTTACCCTTCAAGGGAAAAAGCGAGAGGAAAAAATAAAATTTGATCCTCTTACAGCTAAGCCTGAAAACGTCAGCGCCGATGTATGGGCTGATTGGGTTAATTTTAGACGAGAGATAAAAAAACCTCTGACGGAGACTATGTGCAAGCAGCAGGGTATAAAACTTGCCAAATGTGATCACCCTGATCAAGTGATTTGTAATTCTATTGCGAATGGATGGCAGGGATTATTCCCTGAAAAATCCCAAAACCCACGAACTCAATTAAATAATCATACTGGTTATGAAAATAAAAAATATGAGTTTCATAGCGCTTACTGGGCTAAGGAAATTGATTCGGGAGGTGTGAAGTGAACACTTTTGATTTGCTGAAATCAATTAACATTGCTCCACGTTTTGAACATGCCAGCTTTGAAAATTATCAGCCTATTAACAAAGCTGCTCAACATAATCTGAAGACTTGCCGAAGTTATGTTCAGACCTGGAAAGAACGCAAAGTTGCGGGTGAGGGGATCATCATGTGTGGCCGTCTTGGTACCGGGAAAACTCATCTGGCTGTTGCGACATGCCGTGAAATAGTCACTCAGAACGGTATCAGTGCGTTTATTACAACTGCATCACGTATTATCAGGGCGTTTCGTCGTTCATGGAGTAATGATGCTGACACCAGCGAGTTCGAGACACTGAGGTTTTACAGTGAGTTGGATTTGCTGATCATCGATGAGATTGGCGTTCAATACGGCACTGAATCAGAGCGAAATATCTTGTTTGAGGTGATTAATAACCGATATGAAGATTTATTACCAACGATCCTGATCAGTAATTTGCCAATGAATGACCTGCCGGTGTTTTTAGGGGACCGAGTGTTAGATCGAGTGTTACAGGGTGGGGTAGTGTTGGCTTTTGACTGGGATAGTTACCGGAGGGGGCAGTAGTATGAATGAGCTCAATCTAGAGTCTGCGGTTATAAGCGGATTGTTGTCAGGTGGTGCAACGCAGGATGCTTACGATGTTCTTGCAACGTTACCAGAAGAGGCGTTTAGTTCAGGTTTTTTGCGTCGTGTCTACGTTGAAATCAAAAAACAAGCGTTCAGTAGCTCCCTGATTGATCCAATATTCATCGCTGAGGCTATGAGTGGAGATGGTAATACATTAGCTAATGTCCTGGAGTTGAGTAAGAGCCCTGTTTGGAATGCAAACCTGAAAGGCTATGCCAATAAAGTTAGTGAATATTGGTATGTTCGGCGGGTTACAGCAGTGATCAACGCC
The DNA here is from genome assembly GCF_020387775.1 of Photorhabdus antumapuensis. NCBI lineage: Bacteria > Pseudomonadati > Pseudomonadota > Gammaproteobacteria > Enterobacterales > Morganellaceae > Photorhabdus > Photorhabdus antumapuensis. The sequence goes on along the minus strand of NZ_JAHZMK010000051.1, from coordinate 9,050 downwards.
GGTCAACAGGCGTTACTGGAAACTAAAAATCATACTCAAGCACAACATGTCATAGCGGGCTTTATGTCCACTATGGGGGAGTTAATGCGAGATACTGGCAACCTAGTTCCCGTGCACATCAAGACATTGGTTGAAGGGTACATTGACACACTGGAGAGGCGTAACTTAGGTGAGGATAGTCGCGGCATGATTATGACAGGTATTGAGCCATTTGACTCGTTGACGGGAGGATTTAACCCAACTGATTTAATTCTCATCGGCGGTCGTCCCGGCATGGGCAAAACAGAACTGGCACTTTGCATGATTGAGGGTATGACGAGGCATGGAGGGGCAGTATTGCTGTTTTCAATGGAAATGGCAGCACAACAAATTACAGAGCGTATGGTTGCTGGTTCTGCCCAACTGTCAGTTTCCAAATTGAGAAGTGGTGAATTTTATGATGAAGATTGGGTTCGTATATCTAACGCAATAAGCGAGTTAATAGATCGCGATATTCATATTCTTGATGCTAGTGAATTAAGCGTTGAGCAGATATGTGCTATCAGTGAAACTCATAAACGCAGGTATCCGAATCTGAAAGGAATTTTTGTTGATTATCTGGGATTGATAGAAAAGCCCAAAGCCGAACGTAATGATCTTGCTATCGCTCAAATATCTAGGGTCCTCAAAGGACTGGCTAAACGACTGCATACACCAGTTACCGCATTGAGTCAGTTATCAAGAGAAGTTGATAAGCGGCCAATGCATCAACGTCGTCCTGTTGCGGCTGATTTAAGAGATTCAGGTAGCTTAGAGCAAGATGCAGACAGGATTATTTTTACTTACCGGGATGTTGTTTATAGCCCACGAAGTCCAGCCAGAAATTATGCTGAGATTATTTTGGATAAAAATCGTCACGGTGAAACCGGAACGATATTCCAGGAATTTAAAAACGGGCATTACTTACCAACTGATCAAATTGTTGCTGCTGAAATATGTCGTACACAGCAACAGACTAAACAAAAAGAGCGCCGATACGCGGACAAAGCATTTTAACTAAAGACCAAAAGAGGCAGACCAATATGACCATAAACAGTAAACTGATTCTATTAGATAATTGGGGTATTTATTAATTATCCCATTTTGGTGTAGTGCCGAAAACATCGCTATCTTACAAAGTTAGACTTGAAAGCTAGTCGATTCAATGTAAACGCCAGCAGGATGCTGGCTTTACCAAAATAGAATTGCTGGTGGATAACTAAGAGCTGGAGATGCTGAAGCTCAATTGTACTCTTCGAAGATCGGATAGGGAATCTTACAAAGTTAATGAATACCTCACTATGCTGATTAGGATGGATGATCATTCATGAAAAAAGTAGGTAGTTCAGTTGCATAAACAGCAAAGTGAAAAGTGTGTGGGAAAGCCTTTTTGTAGCTGAATATTGTTTTTCTAGTGAAGTGGCCTGCTGGAACACACTGGGATGGTATAAGAGTTGAAGTTGTATTTGTAACGTACAAATTACATATTAAGTATATTGCTTGCGTTCAAAACGAAAAAAAAATACCATAAAATCTGCTTAACGCAATCAGGGTATCTAAATGAGCATTAACGACACACAAAGTGATATTACCGATTTGATAATAAACGCTTTCAGGCGTGATTTTTGGCTTAACGTACAAGATGAATTATATGCTAAGTATGCCGCAGCACAGGAAGTAACTATAGGCGATATATTAAAACTTGGTGAGCCGGAGCAACGTAGATTTAGGCCTCAGGCTAGGCACTATGGCCTTAACTCAGCTTTGAGGGAAGCTGCAAGTCGTTCAGGTTATCTTTGTTACGATGCTGATACATCCCCGAAAGGGGAGCATTATATTATTATTGATTCAGAAGGTGTTAAAATTAGCCGTATTGGGTTAAATCACGATGAGCGCCACATAAGGGGCGCGAAACATCGTTCATTGATAGCCCAATTGAATGAAAAATTTGAAGGCTATACTCCAGATCTTTTTAGAGAAGAAGATAGTAAACATCATAATGACATTGATACGTTAGGTGTGTTGTTAATAAATATTAATCCACCATATCATGAATCTCAGGCCAGCATGATGGATTTAAGGATTGTGGTTCCTTTTACCAATATGAAAGGTTTTCACTATAATAAATCTGTAACGGAGCTTTTAGCGCTCTATACTGGAGAGAAAAAGATAGTCATTCCTGATATGGTTTTACCTAAGCTCAAGAAGCGCCTGAAGGATCAGGAAAAATAGAATAGGTGAGACATTATGAGAGTGGGAATTTCTGGTTTCCAATCTGAAAGGTTGACACAGATAAGAGAAGCGAGGGGATTATCGAAAATTAACCTTGGTAGGTTAGTGGATCGTTCGCCATCAACTATTACCAAATGGGAAAACGGTAATCATTCCCCCGATGCAGAAGTATTGCATAGCTTAAGTCAGATTCTTAATTGCCCGGTAAGTTGGTTCACAAAGCCTATTGTTAAGTACGAAAAAAAACCAGTATTCTTTCGAACACTTTCAACCACGGCAAAAGACTTATGTATTGCCTCAGAGCGATACATGGGATGGTTTCAAGAGTTATCATGTAAGATGCAAGAATATCTTGATTATCCAGAAGTTAACATTCCTCATCTTAGCGTAAAGGATTACAGAGCGATAGATGATCAGTTGATTGAAAGAATGGCTTTTGAGTGTAGGAAAGCTTGGGGATTAGGTATTGCACCGATAGATGATCTATTGCTTGTAATGGAGAATGCGGGGATAGTCTGTTCCAGATTTGAACAAGGTAGTTCTGTAATGGATGGCTATTCTCAATGGAATGACTTAGAGAATAGACCGTATGTGGTTTTAGCTAGTGACAAAGATAACTATTATCGTAGTCGATTTGATGCTGCTCATGAATTAGGTCATATAGTCTTACATCGATATATAAATAAATTTGATGCTATTAATTTTAATCCAATAGAAGAGCAAGCACATAAGTTTGCGTCGAGTTTCATGTTGCCGGAAGAGTCATTTTCTGTAGAGCTTCCGCCATATCCTACATTACAGAATTTCATATCTTTAAAAAATCGCTGGGGGATGTCGGCACAATCTATGATCCTTAGAGCGAGAAATTTAGAGTTAATATCTTCTCTGGAATATCAGAGGTTATATAAAAATATTTCTGCTAGAGGTTGGCGAAAAGGAGAGCCGCTTGATGATCTTAGAAAACCAGAGTCGGTTCGTTTGTTACCTAGGTGCTTGAACCTATTATTGGATTCTGGAACTTTTAGTAAAAAAACACTTCTTGAGGAATTTGGTTTCCCAAAAGGAGATTTAGAGGATTTATGTTCAGTTCCTAAGGGATTTTTGTCAGAATCACAGGTACTTGATTTTCAATCCAGAATACAATTGAAGAGTAGTATTAATATATCTACGACACAACAAGATACAAACGTCGTTAACTTATTTAATAGAAAGTAAAATTGGGAATTAATACTAACACCTGTTATTCTATTCGTATCGGCCTGAACATCCGATAACCTAAACAAAAGCTGCTGTGTCATAACTTTGAGGATAAGTGATGACGCAGCATAGTTTTATCAAAATCTCGAATGACACCCTGAGACCGGCGACTCCCGCAGCTAGGGAATACCTGCACTTCAAAGTGAAGTGTGGCGATGTGCTTTATGCGGATTTTAAGAAAGCACGTAACCCGCGTTTCCATCGTAAATATTTTGCCCTTCTGAATCTTGGCTATGAATACTGGCAACCTACTGGAGGCACTATTTCCCCGAAAGAGAAAGCGCTTGTGCGTGGCTACGTACAATTTCTTGCACACTTCGCGGGCAGTGAAGATGTCTTACAATCCGCTGCGGATGAATATCTTGCTGGCATATCCAAAAACCGAGCCCAGAACATTACTGCCACCAAATCCTTTGATACCTTTCGGCGCTGGGCAACAGTGGAGTCAGGGCACTATGACACTTACGAGATGCCTAACGGAAGTCTATATCGTGAACCTCGTTCAATCAGCTTTGCCAAAATGGAAGAGATGGAATTTCAGGAACTTTATAAAGCCACATTAAACGTGCTTTGGAACTTTATATTGTATCGCAATTTCCCGACTAGAGAAGCTGCTGAGAATGTCGCCTCTCAGCTGTTCGATTTTATTTAATGCAGAGCGAGACTAATGACCAAAAGTGAAAAAGGAAGTTGAAGAGGTACGGCTATGTCGGGTGTGATGTTTCCAACGGATGGGCTACAGTTGAGCCAATCACAAGAAATCTGGTTGCAGGATTGGTTATCTAAGTTTGGCGCGTGGGTTTACTCTGGCAGGTTTGATAAACGTCAGAGCAGTATGATTGCTGAGTTTATGGCGACAGTAGAGCCGAGAGGTTATCCAGAACGTCCGATATGTAATGATGATGATGGTATGTTAATCGCTAGGGTAGTAGACCATATTTACCATATTGATCGGGTTGCATTTGGGATGTTGCTTAGTCGATATGTTTATTGTGTATCTGATAGAGCAATTGCTAGGCATTATCATGCAACGGTTCAGCCAAGAATTATGATCCGCAGAAATGGTATGTTGCGTAAGCGAAAGCCATCAATGTCAACTTGTCGGCGTGAGGTTGAGGAAATATTAAGAACAACGGAATATTTGATTTATCAACCATTGCAAGATGCCTTTATAAGACGGGAACAGGAAAGAAAATCAAAACTTTTGTCACGAACGTGTTGACATCTTTGAACTTATGAGCCACCATTTTAGTATATGTTGCGATAGTAGCATTCGTGACTGATAGCCTCGCCCAGTGCGGGGTTTTTTATTGCCTGAAATCCAGATAAAACTTGCTGTTGTCATCGGTCAGAGTTACATGTGTGTCTATGCACGTTAACTGACCAAAGGTTTAAATTATCATGCTAAAACATGAAGATATGACAACAATAGCCTCATGTGTTTTAGAAACCGTACCAATGTATGACTGGGTTTCTATTCCTGATGTTTCAACTCTGACGGGGCTATCAACGCCGCGTTGCCAATTACTTTTAACTCAATTTTGTCTGGCTGGATTGATGGAAAGCCGGGACAACGACACCTTTTTCAAGCGTTGCCCCTGATGGGGTAACTTCTTAAGCGGTGAAATGGACGGCTGGTGGAGTTGACAACACCAGCCATTCGCCTGTTCTGTGCTAACCAGAGAGTAAGCCAGTATCGATTTATGGAAAATATTGTGAATTTAAGTGATATCACATTAATTAATGACGACTCTCTACGATTTATCAAAATGTTACCAGACAACTGCATAGACTTAATTGCCACTGATCCGCCCTATTTTCGGGTAAAAGAGTGTGGTTGGGACAGACAATGGGAGGATGTAACGGTTTATCTTGCATGGCTGGATGAAGTACTGACTGAATTCTGGCGTGTGCTGAAACCCAACGGCAGTTTGTATATGTTTTGTGGTTCGCGTCTGGCGTCTGATACGGAAATCCTTGTTCGTGAACGGTTCAATGTGCTTAACCACATTATCTGGGCAAAACCTTCTGGTCCGTGGCGCAGACAGAATAAAGAAAGTTTAAGGGCTTATTTCCCTGCTACTGAACGGATCATATTTGCTGAACATTATCAGGGGCCTTATCAACCCAAAGGTGATGGGTATTTCCATCAGTGCCGCGAACTTAAGCAATATGTCTTTAAACCGCTTGTGGACTACTTTCGCAACGCACGGAAGGCGTTAGGTGTCACAGCAAAAGAAATTCATAAGGCAACGGGAAAGCAGATGGCCAGCCACTGGTTCAGCGATAGTCAATGGCAATTACCCAATGAAGTGGATTACCAAAAGCTGCGAGTACTATTCGCTCGGATAGCCAGAGAAAAACACCAGAACGGAGAATTAAACAGGTTGTATCATGAGTTAGTAGAATCTCATCTTACTCTGTCACGCCAATATGAGGAATTGAGTCTGGAATATGGGCTACTGCGCCGTCCGTTCTCGGTGACGGTAGATGTGCCTTATACTGATGTCTGGTTTTTTCCACCTGTTCAGTATTACCCTGGCAAACACCCTTGTGAAAAGCCAGCCGATTTGATGGCACATATTATCCAGTCTAGCAGCCGGGAAGGAGATCTAGTGGCAGATTTCTTTATGGGATCGGGCGCAACACTAAAAGCAGCACTAAAGCTGAATCGTCGTGTCTTGGGTGTAGAATTAGAAGAAGAATACTTTAATCAAACTAAGCAGCAAATTGGGGCGATGATATGAATAACTACCTCGCTGAGGTGAGGGGTTATTTGAATTTCTCTCATTAGTTGTTATGGCGAAATAATGAATTGTTGGATAGTATTTGGCGGATTTCATCGTCAGAAAGTGGTAGTAATCTCGGTGAACAGAGATTAACGTTTTGACTTGAAGTAATGTTCTTAGCGAGATCTATATAAGCTCTGAATTCAACTTGACTGTGTCCACCTTCATTCATTTCCATCGGCTGAATAATCACATGATGGTTTGATAAAAAAAAGTTATACCAAGTATTTTTCCTCACTTTTTTTATTAGTTTTTTAAGCAAAAACATTGCAGGTATCATTTACCTTAGTAATAAACGAGATGTAGTAAAGGGAGTGTCGGGGGTACCAGAGACTTCTTTACCAGTACTGACGTTGCGAACAACAATTTTATTAACATATAGTCGTATGTAAATTAAGCTCATAAAAATGTGTATTTCAGGTAATGCAAATTTGTTATAAGTATACGTTCTTCTCTTAATACAGTGAAGTCTGGTTCTCACTGAGTCTTTTAAATCAATACCGGGCAAATCAGCCCAAACAATTAAATTAACTAAATGATCACCCCATCAGTAGGATGGAATTATGCGTATGGACAAATACACCAGCCCTATTGCATATACTTGGGGCGCTTTTACAGTAATGCTTGGCGCTCTGTCGCTGAACGACTGGGCTATCATTATTGGCATTATCTGCACTGTTGGTACTTTTGGGGTCAACTGGTACTACAAGCATCGGGAGTTTAGCCGCAATGACAAAGACCAGTAAATTAAGTGCTGCGATTATCGGTCTGGCTCTCTCTGGTGCAGGTGCTATGGCGATACTGTCTCAGTTTTTGGACGAGAAAGAGGGTAACCGGTTATCAACGTATCAGGATGCGGGTGGAGTCTGGACAATCTGCCGAGGTGTGACTCGGATTGATGGAGCTCCCGTTCGTCAAGGGATGAGGTTAATACCGAATCAGTGCCGTGACCTCAATGCACAAGAAGCAAAGCAGGCCATCGCATGGGTAAAACGCAATGTGCGGGTGCCATTAACTGAACCTCAGATAGCAGGTATTGCCAGCTTTTGCCCGTATAACATTGGCCCATCGAAATGCTTCTCTTCCACGTTCTATCGAAAGCTGAATGCCGGAGATAAGAAAGGTGCTTGTGCTGAGGTAAAGCGTTGGGTATTTGACGATGGTCGAGATTGCCGACAAACCAAAGGGCAGGCAAGCGGCTGTTATGGTCAGGTTGAGCGACGCGCCCAGGAATCGGAATTAACTTGCTGGGGGTTGGATGAATAGACATTCGTTGGCCGGAAGATTGTTTCTGTTTGGTTTTGTTCTTACTTTGATAGGTAAAGATGGATGGGGTTGGTTTCTGGGGTATTGTTGCTATGAAATTTAGCTTTCATTACTACACGATACTAGCGTTGATCCTTATTTCATTGGCAGAGTATTATTATCACTCTGAGTTACAGAAAGAACGGCATATTGCGAAACAGCGGCAATCAGAAATCCAGAAACTCACAGATACGATCAACTATCAGAATTCTCACATCTCAATGCTAAACGAATTAGATGTGAAACACACGGGAGAGCTTACAAATGCGAAATCTGAAATTGATGTTCTTCGCAATGATGTTGCCGCTGGTCGTCTCAGGTTGCGCATCGCGGCAACCTGTCCAAAGAGCGAAGCCACTGCCTCCTCAGGCGTGGGCCATGCAGCCACCCCACGAGCTAACCCAGCAGTTGAACAAGATTATTTCGATCTCCGAAGAATGATTGTTGAGAACGAGCAGCAAACGAAATACTTGCAGGAATATATCAAAACCCAGTGTCAATAGCTAATCCAGAGCATTCTACTGACAGAGTGCTCGATAGTAGTTATTTAATCCGGCGTGGTATTTAAAATGCCGGGGATTTATTAAACTGAGAAGAATTTAACTCTGAATTTATCTCGTAGACAAGTTTCTCTTTTACACAAATTTGTTATTACCAAAAAGCAGAACAAAAAATCCATGATAAAATTAATAATGCAGTTCTGTTAATTGTTGTCAAGATATCCAATGGCTGTTTATGTATTTTTATTATTCTTACATTGATATGTGGAGAATTACTATGCGAATTATTAATTCAATTAGGCGTAAAGCCTTGCAATTATCTGTTTTAGTGTCCTTTTCTTTGCTGTCTGCTCCATTACTCTCTGCTACGTATTACAGTATAACCATTGATAATCAAACGAAATACAAGATAACAGTATATTCAGCTCAATCCTATGGATATTGCACATACATACCATCAGGTGGGAAGCCTTATTCCATAGAAGTAGGACCAAGAAAGCAAGGGGTTTATACATGGAAGGATGATAATAATCTTTTTGATGGGTGTATTAATAATCCTAAACTTACATCATTTAAGTTTATTACATCGGATATGAAGTTGCTATGGGACGGCCGTATTGGGATGATAGTTCGTCCTTCATGGTATTATGGATTCTTCTATGCCAAGCAGTATTGTGCAGTTGATTTCTACAAGAGTGTGCAAGATGGTTCGCCTCCTCCATCCTATATTCGCGTTAGCATTAACTCAAATTCGGTGGATATTAAACCTCTCTCTACAATGCTGAATGGTCCATACTCAAACTTAAGTAAATCATACAATAATGGGACGATTACACTAACAAATCCTCCAGAAGGAACCGTTCTCGCCCCTACTAGCTATCCTTATGCATGCTGGGATTAATTATTAATATAACCACCTCCGGGTGGTTTTTTATTCTTAACTGAAAAC
>NZ_JAHZMK010000050.1:0-45560 GCF_020387775.1 Photorhabdus antumapuensis | reverse complement strand
TTGGCCGGTTTATCACGCCTGATCCGATCGGGCTAAATGGGGGGCTGAACTTATACACTTATGCACCAAACCCCATGACATGGATCGACCCACTTGGTTGGGCGGGCAATCCTAAAACGGCAACGCATATCACCTATCAGGGCATTGATGCCGAAACCGGCAAACCGTATGTGGGCTATGCCAGTAAGCAGGGACAACAGGCAGCCCAAGAGGTATTGAAATATCGATATGGTAATGATTTTGGCCGCTTTGGTGACACACCCCCAGATATTTTATACGACGGTTACGGGCAGTCTGGCAAAGATACTGCACGAGGATTCGAACAGAGGCGTTTTGAACAACTGGACGGGTTGGAAGGTACTGCCAATAGACAGAATCCAGTTGGTCAGAAGAATGCTCGACGAAAAAAATACCTGAAAGCAGCAGATAATCATTTGAATCAAACATCTAAGCACAACGGCAAAGGAGGCGGCCGTTGCTGACGGCTGTTTTGATCACATGGTGAAACGAATTATCTGGAAATCGGGTGATCTGGTTAATATTAAATTACGGGATAACTTGTATACCATAGGGCAAATGCTGACCAGTCCAGCAATGAGATTTTATAATATTTGTAACATGGATGGTATATGGAAAGATGTTGATTTAAATGATATCACTCCTTTATTTCGTGTGTTTGTTGGTAATGTCATTAATAAGTATCTAGTACAAGAAAAAATAAAAGATAAATCCGTTATCTTAAGTAGTAAACCTTATGAACCATATTGGATAAAGCCTTATAGTTCTATGGATGTAGGGAGTTATCTTGGAAAAAAAGGGGACTTTTTATTTATGGGCGGTAAATTAATTGATCTTGGTCCAGATGGTAATATAAGTGTTACCCAGGCTCCTATTATTAAAGAAGATCTTTCGTTACCAGAAGATCGGGAACTCATTGAAAAATATGAACTAACCAATATGTGGGGACATGAATCGCTAAGAGAACGTTTGTGCCGCTATTTTGATACCGGAATTAACCGTGACGACCTGAAATTCGAAGTATTTCCGGGACTGTGGGATGACAGGGAGCAATTAAGGCCCTTAACCAGTCGTTTACCAGTACCGCTACGATAATATAAAAGACGGAAGATCTCTGTGATCTTCCGGCCTTATTCATGATCTACCGGGGCGCATACCCACGGTAAGCCAGGGCCAACCAGAGCTTACCGATGGCATCTTTGATCTGATTCGCTTCCTCGTCATTCACCGCGCAGGCGCGAATCTCCGCCCAGTTCAGCCGCTTAACCAGTTGGGCCAAGGCCAGCGCTTCAATGTGGGTTAACTGAATGTCCTGTAGATGTTCAATCACCACGTTCATTTTATCCTCTCCCTTAGCCCGCGTTGTACTCAGCCAGCATCTCCCGCATCCGCAGCTTAATCTCATTAAGCTGGCTCTGCTGCCGCTGGTATTGCTGCTGATAGTGTTGCGTAGCTTCACTGTCAGGAATGAGCACCAGACAGCCGTCCATCACCTTCACGGTAATCTGTCCCCCCGGCCTTAAACCCCGCCTGTCTATACTACCCACCACCAGAACTCAATAAGGAAAAGGCCGGATGAATCATGGAGTGGGAAAAGCGACAGTTATATTCTTTTGCAGCGAGGTTAGCTCGTTATCTGTAAATATCGCAACAGCATTTATTACCGATTCCAAGATTCAACCTTTGTGATTAATAACATAACGAGTGCTACGACCACCAGCTTCGGTGCTTTTTAAATAACTTAGCTCAACCAAATGTGCCAAGTGTCTGGTTGCAGTAGCGCGGCTGACCTTCGCCACCTTTTGATATTGACTGCTGCTAATGCCTTGCGCAAAATTGCCGTCCAGCATACGGTTTAGTACTTTCGCCTGCTCTTCAGTAAGTTGTGTCTGATCTATTCGCCGCCAAAATTTGGCTTTTTGCACAACCTGATTAATTTCTTGCAGTTTGTTTGTTAAGGTCTCATTCAATATTTTCAGAAACCAAACCAACCAGTCAGTAATATCTAAGCCGCCACGCTGAGTGTTTTCAAGAATTTCGTAATACGCCTTACGATGATGACAAATACTTACCGACATTGCATAGAAACGAATTGAGCGGTTTTCGGCTTGAGCAAGTGCAAGATCGGTTAAAAACCGGGTAATGCGTCCATTTCCGTCTTCTAAGGGGTGGATTGTTACAAACCATAAATGGACAATTGCAGCCCTAATAATGGGATCAAGGCTGGTATCTGTTCGGGATTGATTGAACCACGTTATAAATTGGAGTATTTCGTCAACCACTTTTTCTGGTGGTGGAGCTTCAAGGTGAACCGTTGGCTTATCCAAACGACCGGATACGACTTCTATCATCCCTTCGCGTAATTTACCTCCTTGTATCGGATTGAACATGGTATAGCCTTCGGGGAATATTAACTGATGCCACTTGAGTATACGTTCAAGAGTTAAATCGGAGTGGCTATTTTCTATCACATCAAGGGCGACCTCTGTAATGCCGTCACTCTTTTCTACGATTGGATAAGGTTTTTCTTCCGTAATGCCTAACCTGTTTGCCAATGACGAACGTATCGAAGCCGCATTCAATCTTTCGCCTTCAATTTCGCTTGAATAGAGTATGTTTGATAGAAGGCTATCAAGCGTTGCCTGCTTGGTATCTTCATAATCAGATTTGCCTAATAACAATCCTTGGTTGAAATGCACATCTCGCAGTAATGGTGCAATAGTGCTGGCATTCCAATGAAATTCAGGCCAGTTTGGTTGTTCCCATATCCACATTTGCGTCACCTGTGAGTCAAATAGGGCTTCTATTCTACTCACCAAATGAGGCGAATAGTAATGTTATTTGACTCATTACTAGGTTTTTCGCCTTGTATCTTTGCCGACATTGGGCGAATTTTTACCAATCACAAATGCCGAGTAATAAACCCACTGGAAACCAGTTCGGTGCGATTAGTCACTTTGGTTTTGGCAAAGATATTACGCAAGTGAGTTTTAACAGTAGATAAGGAAATATTAAGTATCTGTGCAATACGTTTGTTACTTGATCCTTCTCTTATTAAATTAATAATTTCTTGTTCTTTAGCGGTCAGAATAGTGGGTGTTTCAGGAAGCAAGTCTCTGACAGCTAATTCAATTAATGGCAAAATAGCACTGAGGCGGTTAAAGTCTTTTGGTGTAAATAGAGTATCTCGTAATAAAGAGACGCCGGCAATAATTCGGTTGTGTTGACGGATAAATATTTCGGCAATGTCTTGTATGTTATTTGGCAGCATAAATTCATGGTAATATTTATTATGTTTGGTAAGTGTCTTCTGATCTATGCTAATCATATTAATATCATTTTGTTGATAATTATCCGGTTTTAATGGATCTAAATGCTGGAAATGAGCCAGATAATTCTGGTGAGTTTCGTCTGAAATATCATATAGAATGTAATTCTCAGGGCGTAATTCATTATCCACCAGATAGAATGCTGCGGCTGAGATGGGAACCAGATGTACAATGGTGTTTAAGCAACTGTGGATTAAAGCATTTTCACGGCTATTCGGTAGTACAGTAGACAAGAAAGTTCTCCTTTTAGAATAATGTCTAACTGGATAAATCAATACTGACGATTAATTAAATGCTAATTAAAATCTATAATCAACACAAAATAAACATATTAATAACGTGATATCGATTGCAATAAATGAAATTTCTCACCGTGATGATCACCTGTTAAGAATAGAGGTTTTGGTATATATCTGAAATAATTTCTTAATGCATTGATTAAGTGATCTGTTTTTTATTGATTGATATTTAAGTGATTATTTTTGCTTTTTGTTGTTTTCTGGTATTTTTCGTCACACCTTTTCGGTTATGAATCCCCCTTTAGGTATCGTTCTTAAGGACGATAGTCGGTATTCCGTTTCACTTTCTATAGTGTATTTATCCTCAATAAAGTTTACAAAAAATTCACAAATGAATCGCTGTGAGCGTTATTTTTACGGCCAGAAGTAAGAGGGAAAATGAATGAAGATGTCAACACGACTGACTTCACATATTGAAAAGGGAGTGGTGGGGTTTCCTACCACATTGGCAAGTTCCGTCGGGGTGATCATGGCAAGCCCGGTTATTCTGACCGTGACCAGTGGCTTTGGGATTGGTGGTGACACTTTCGTACTGGCAATGTTGATCAGTTTTATCATGATGCAGGCCCAAGTGACGACGTTTGCTGAGGCAGCCGCTATTTTGCCTACTTCCGGTTCTGTCTATGACTATATCTCTTGTGGCATGGGGCGGTTCTGGGCAATTACTGGCGCGCTTTCGGCTTATTTGATTGTTCATATTTTTGCGGGTACAGCAGAAACGATCCTCTCCGGTATCATGGCATTAGTGAATTTTGACAGCCTTAATACGATGGTGGAAAGTCATAACGCTTCATGGATGGTCGGTGTTGGGCTCGTTATTACATTCGGATTACTTAATGCGTTGGGCATTGAAGCGTTCGGTAAAGTCGAGATTGTGCTGACATTCTGCATGTGGAGTACCTTGGTTATTTTCAGTATTTGCGGATTATTAATGCCGTTTGCGGTGCCGCTGGAGAGTTGGTTTGGTGAAGGACTTAATTTAAGCGACCCCTTGGCAGTGCTGAGTCTGGTCGGTATGGCAATGTTTATGTTTGTTGGCTGTGAACTGGTGACGCCAATGGCGCCGGAAATTAAAAATTCAGCCAAAGTTTTGCCGCGAGCAATGATGACGGGCCTGTGTGGGGTGGTTGTCTGTATGGGTCTATATGGAGCGTCAATCAGTCATCAGGTAGAAAATGTGCTGGTGGATGTAGAAAATAATGTTCGCTTGTTGGAAACGCCAATGGCAATTCCTGCTTTTGCCGGTCAGGTGATGGGGGATTTTGGTAAATATTGGATTGGTATCGGGTTATTATTGGCGGGAGCGGCCACGATTAATACCCTAATGGCGGCGGTACCGCGTATTCTCTACGGTATGGCATTGGATGGCGCATTGCCGCGTATTTTTACTTATCTACATCCACGGTTTAAAACGCCAATATTTGGGATTTTAGTTGCGGTAATGATCCCCTGTTTACATACTTTTATTATTCAAGGTGATTTGAACCGGATTATGCCTTTGGTATTAGCAGCCGTATGTGCCTGGTGTGTCGCTTATTTGCTGGTGACATGTTCCGTGATATTACTGCGTATTCGCAGACCTGATTTACATCGTGCTTATAAATCCCCTTTTTTCCCATTACCTCAAATTATCTCTAGTGTAGGCATTATTTTGGCGATCATTCACATCACACCTCCGGGAATGAATCCCGGTGATGTGTATATTCCATTCGTCATCATGTTGGGTCTGACCGCCAGCTATGCCCTGTTTTGGACGCTCTGTGTACAACGAGTCAATCCGTTTAAACCCGTACCCGTTGAGCAGGTACTTTCACATACTTTCGCTAAGGGTGAATTACCGGGGGTGCAACTTGAGCCACTTCGTTCCCTTAATTAATGTTATTTGGCGGCGGTTGAATAAACCGCGTTATCCTGCTGGCTATCAGGCAGGCATAATGCTAAACCGGCTGGAACAGAATTTGTCACCTTACTGTTGTGAGCGTTTATCAGCAGAAAGTTTGCAAGTAACATTACCTAGTGGATTACAGATTGAAGTTTGTGAAAAGCCGAAGGCGTTATTTCTGGCCTATATTGTCAGTTGTGGTTTTCGCTTGCAGGGAATCACTTCAATCAAGGAAAAAATTGTTATTAAAGCCAAGGTAAAAGGAATATTTCGGCGAAAAACCGTGATTTATTACTGTTGTCATGGTGCAGAGTTTGGACAACAGATTATTGATTTACTTAATCAGTATCCATTGATTGGTGAAACGTTAGCAGAGCTGGATTTCCGGGATCTGATATTGAATATTCATCAGGGGCAATGGCAATTTGAGGTGGAACATTTTGCCGCTTCTGAGGTTGTTAGCCGATTGCCAGCCAGTCGTCGTTATTTGCGTTTGACTTCTGAGCAGCGCTATTTGTTGCTCAGTACTTTGCTGATGTTTAGCCAGTTAATAGGAAAGCTAGATGAAAAACAATAAGATACACATAATACTTGTTTGTTGTTAAATAAAAACCACCGATCTTTATTCAAGAGCCGGTGGTGATGTGAGTGCAATAGATATTTACATTGGCACAGAATTTCTCGCTATATTTAAAGTATCGACAAGCTGATCAATATCTGATTTGCTGGATCTAAAGCTGGATATACAAAGGCGCAGGGCTTTTGTATTGGCAAAGGTAGTTATCGAGATCCAGTATTGATTAATCTCTAATACTTTTTCTAAAATTTTATTAACATCAAAATCCCCATTATCACGGATACAAATAACAGGTAAAGCTGAGGGATTCAATATCTGCCAATCATTTTTTGCCAGTTGCGATCTCAAATAATCAGCAAGATTGATCTGGTAATTAATAACAATCTGGTATTCTTCGTGAGAGTGGCCAATAGTCATTATCTCTGAATTGACCATCATGTGAAGACGCTCTTTGCCAATCACTTCATCTTCATACATCATTGAAAATAGCGATTGGCTCTCATCAATATCAATGCCTGAATAGTTTGTACTTTTAACATGTTCAAAAAATACTTTTTTGTTTTCCGGGTTTAAAGATTTAAAGTATTCGATGTTTTCTGGTAAAAATACCAGATTGGGAAATTGGCCTAGTTGCGCGATTTTAAAGCCGATTGAGCGATGCAATGAGAAAATCTCAATATCGTCCTTTTTATTGATTAAATCAGCAATGACTTCACCGGTAATTTGTCCATTTTCCACATTTTCTGGCAAATTAAGTTGTTTGCATGCAGCATCATCTGTAAGGATAATTTTTCCATTTCTCTTTTCAGAGAAATAATTATGAAGAAATTTTTCACTTTTACCGATGGTACCAATAAAAATAATTTGATCTGTATTGTCATTGGGCTTTACCGCAGTATCGTTTTTGCCCAACATTCTGCGAATATCCTCTGCCAGATTATCACTATATTTTGAGCCATCGGTTTTTATTTCATAATAGCGATCTCCATCTTCTTTTGTTAATGCAGTAAGTGCATGGGCAATATTTTTATTATTGAAGCAAATTCTGAATATATTGCTATTTCTTATGGTCAAGGTGGTTTCAGTTGCAGTAGGTAACAGAACAGGAATGTTATGATGTGAGTAGACTTCCGCCGCACCTATTGCCGCGTTACTTGAGAAGTGACCTATGACTATATCGACATTGTTCTCAATATTATATTTCGCTGCTTTAGTACCTCCTTCAATTGAGCCATAATCTTCACTGAGGATAAATTTCAATGTGCTATTGTTATGTAGATCTTTAAATATCTCAATAGCACGCATGACAGTTAACGCATGTATTGATCTCTTAGGATCTAAAATGGCGGAAATGCCACAAATAAGCTTGCTATTCATTTTATTTATCTTAATCAGTGAATCGTGAATAGGAGAAAACCTGATTTTTCTGTTTGAGAAAATCAGTCGAAAGCTCAGTTGGCAATAGATTTAATGTAATAATCTCAGACACCGCTAAAGCAATTTTATATCCTATGCCACAAAAGCCCATTGCCACAAAACATTTTTTTTTCGTCATCTATAAAATCAAGAATAGGGCGTTCATCTGGCGTATATGAATCATATCCTTTAATTATAGAGAGAATATTGGTTGGATCATGTTTAAATTTTGATTTTAGGAGCCTTTCGCTGATGTCGTTTTCAATAATATTATCATTATATTCTATATCTTCTGGTGTCTCGGCAGCATTTCTAATCTTAGATCCGGCTTGATAAAAATATTCAGCGAGTGGCACAATATGTGTGCCGGTTTCAGTATCTATAATTGGCATATTGGTACTGAAGGAGGTGCTAATATTTGCCAGAGGAATACTTTTAGCATTAACTGGCAGCTTATACGCCAGTGTTTTTGTCCATGCACCGATGGCTAAAACAATATAGTCCGCTTCAATGGTTGAGTGAGCAAGTTGAACGATAGCTTTGCCATTTTCGGTTGTTATGGCATGTACTTTGGTATTTTCTAATACTAGATTTCCCGTATCTCTAACAACTTGTGCTAAGTTTGAGGCGGCATTTCTAATATAGCCAAATCCGCCTTTTGGCTCAAAAAGGATAATTCGGTTGTTATGTTTGGAATAACAACCATTGGTTAATTCGAAAGCTTTTTCGGCGGATATCAGTTCTAAAGGATAGAGACTATCGCTATAATCCCTGATACTTGCTTTGACTAATTCAATGTTGTTTTGATTGAGTTCGGCGGCATAAATAATACCTGTCTGTTTGAGCGTTTTTTTAAATATTTTTCCTACCTGACTCTCTTGCATTAGCTCAATACTTCTTCGTGTGAGTCTGGCAATTTCATGATCAGGATCATGTACGCGAAATAATGCACCAGAGAATTTAGTCGCTCCATTACCGCCAATCGTCTCTTGCTCGATGAGGGAGACATTGAGTCCTTTCAATGCCAAGTTGGCAGCAACTGTTGTGCCAACTATTCCCCCTCCTATAACGGTAATTCGTATGGTTTTATCTGTTTTCATAATTAAATACCTGATCTTGATAAATTTAACAATGAACAGAAAGCCTTTATATCATGGTGAGTAATATATTCTTTTAATTTTTTGGACATTTTTGGTATTATCGGCTCAGACAAAATTGCAAATAAAATAGCAAGATTCTTGTCCAAAATATTGTAATTTAATTTTGCGTTTAATAAATCTAACATCTCCATTAATTCAGCCGCAATTTCCTTAATCGAGAAATTATCGTATCTGGAATAGGCTTGCCATCTTTCGACAATTTTTGTTTCTGATTCTGACAATACGATAGGGCTGATGATATTATCAGAATTCATTTTTTCCAAATTATCAGATATTTTTGGCAGCAGATAATTAAAGATATGGTTCCGCCATGTCCAGAACTCTTCTACGACAAAGTTTTCAGAAGAGTGTTCTGGCGATATCAGAGAGACATAGAACCTGACACTATCAGAACAGGCATTTTTGACGATATCTTTCACCCAAATCGCATGATTACGGCTGGTTGAAAAATCTTTTCCATCCAATTTTAAGAAAAAGTTGGTATAGAAAGCATGTTTAAAGCGTAATTCGTCGTTCAATAATATTTGAGCCGGGTATGCAAGAATATGGCTGTAAGAACAATCCATACCTAAAAAATTGACCATGCAAGTATTATCATCATAAATAAGGTCGTAAGGACTATCTGCATCGGTGTTTTTTTCAGAAAGCTCTTTCAGTGTTGCTAAATATCCGGCTAACCCCATAAACCAGGTATGAATACGGTGATTTTCATCAGAATAGAGTTACAGCCCTGATTCATCGGGGCGAGTCACGCCCCACGCTTTTATACCATGCGCAAAAACTTCCTCGACCCATGCTGTTAATTGTGGCCTCATAGGAGAACTAAGAATTTTCTCTTTTAATTTCTCGGCAATCACCGGCAATAATAGAAAATTGCGCTCAACATGTTTATAAACAACTTTTTCATTACACAAAATACAACGCAAATTTTTCATTTCAAATGCGTCCGGTGCCATTGCGCAGGATTCACATTGGCTTGGATCTGAGCTTTCACCACAATGATTACATTCACCTCTGGCAAAGGCTTCATAGCCCCATTTTTCACATTTTTCGCAATAAGGTTCTAAACTCACCGTTGGTGCAATAATGCCTTTATCTAAACAAGAGTGATAGAGCATCAAGCCTTTGCCACGAATTTCACCAATGATGGTAAAATCATTTTTCAATTCAGCGAGATGGTTTTTGATTTGTATTGATCTCTGTTTGACGTTCTCCAGTAAATTATCTCTCTTTATTTTTTTAGATAAAAGTAGGTAATACTTCTTCGCCGATTTCTTGAATAACCTCTTGAGGGGGCCTTTTGCCATACTGAATGCCAAGAGCCGCGTGATTAACCCCGACTTCTTGCTACTCTTCCAATAATTCAATCAATCCCAGGCGACCTGTTTTCAGGATAAACCCGCCATTCGTGGGTGTTCTGGGATAATATTTATCCTCAACTAAATCAATCCATTCATTAGTTAAGTGTGGTTTGAACATATTCCCATGGATATTTTGTCTAAATTCGCTAATATTCTTACCGAGTCTGGCGACGCCCTCTTTATTATGAGTTTGAATAGGATAGGTAAACCATCCATCTGAATTTTCCGCGATCCATTTGATATCTTGTTGCCCACGCTCAGTGACTATCAGAGGGATAAAATCATTAACCGCTTTAGGTATTAAGCGTAAATTCCCATCGATATAACCTAATGGACTGTTAATAGTGCGATGTTTGTTATCTAATAGTGCCCTGAACATATTGATTGATTCGACAAATCGCATTCCTTTTTCATTATAAGGTATGTTATAGGCAGGAAATTCTGACATTCGGTCTCCTGCGGCGACACCCAGTATTAACCGGCCATTTGATAATTGATCCACAATGAAGATAAATAGCTTTCTTGCGTACTTTGATGTTCGCACTCTTTACCGATAACACAATAAATCAATAAATTTAATTTATGCGTGTAGAAAGGAACACCGTGATATTCATTTCCAATTTCTGAAAATTAATGGTACTTTCATTTAGTTAGCGGTATAGAGAGAAATTGAATGCCGATTCTCTACAGCAGAGCAATATTTTAAATGCGAGTGATATTTTAGCCGTTAAATTATTAAGCGTTTGTCTTGAGGGGAGATATAGAGAGATGATCTACTTATACACTGATAGTTCTCCAAATGGATATAAGATTACAATTGCTTTGGAAGAGTTGGGATTGCCATACGTATTAAAGCATGTACGAATTGAACAGGGTGAAAATAGGGAGCCTGAGTTTTTACAGTTAAACCCTCATGGGCGTATACCTGTGCTTGTTGATGAAAGTACTGATACGACTCTTTTTGAATCGTCGGCGATTCTGCTTTATCTGGCATCGAAAACTCAGCAACTGCTGCCTGAGGATTTTAAAAGCCGTTGGGAAGCGATTACGTGGCTAACATTTCATTCTTCCAGCGTCGGGCCGATATTGGGACAACGGGTTCATTTTGAATTATTCGCAACTGAAAAAAATCATATGGCCATACAACGATATCATCGCTTAACGGAAGAGGCTTTCTCTACGCTGAATAAACGGCTTAGTGATTGCCCCTTTTTCGCCGGAGATGAATACTCGATTGCTGATATTGCCAATTTTGGCTGGACCCATATCGCCAGAATTATTGACTTTGATTTTAGTCATCATGAATATTTAAGTGCCTGGCATGATCGTATTGCTTTAAGGCCCGCAGTACAGCGTGGGATTATGATACCGGAGCCGGCAACGGGTCCTTAATGCGTTGATGCAGTGGGAAGATGAATTGCATGCTTAGGTATCAAATTAAGATAGAGATCACAGATAATCAGGCAAATTTACTGAAATATTTTATTGAATCATGGTGATTCAATCTATACTGGATACGTAGAAAATAATAGATAGAAAAATTTAAATGGCAATGCCTGACAACAGGGCAGGGAATTGCTATGCCTTTGGAGATCGATTTATACCTAATAGATTTCGAGTTGCAGCGCGGCGGCAAGTGAACGAATCCCTAGGAGCATAGATAACTATGTGACTGGGGTGAGTGAAAGCAGCCAACAAAGCAGCAGCTTGAAAGATGAAGGGTATATTTAAAATCAATTCTATTTCGGAGGAAATTGTTAATGTCTAAGACTGGTGAGGAATATATTGAAAGCTTGCGTGATGGAAGAACCATTTTTTTGAGTGGAGAAAAGATCACTAATCACGTGGATCACCCTGCTTTTCGGAATGCAATTAGAACCGTAGCTTCACTTTATGATTACCAGGCAGCACACGCTGATCGGATGACGTTCGAAGCGCCTGGTGGTAAGCGCGTTGGTTTATATTGGGAACTTCCTACTACCCGAGAGAAATTAATTGCCAGAGGTGAGGCTGCGTATGCCTGGGCAATGCAGAGTTGTGGTTGGTTAGGTAGAAGCCCAGATCATGTTTCTGCCGCTCTTGCCGGAATGATGACTTACCTGGAAGTATTTGAGGAATATTCCAAGGATAGGGCCGAGGCGTTAAAAAATTACTATTCATATGCCCGTGATAAAGATATTTATTTGGCTTTTACGTTAGTCAATCCACAAGGTGATCGATCCAAAACGCCCAGTGAACATATAAAAAACGTATTTCATACTCTTGGTGTGTTGGAGGAAAAACCGCAAGGAATAATTGTTCGCGGGGCAAAGATGTTAGGAACAGCAGCCGTCCTTGCGGAAGAAGTTGTTGTTGGCGTGTTTAATCCACTCAAAGAGGGAGTTGATGATAAATATGCTCTGTCTTTTGCATTACCGTTGAATACTAAGGGAATAAAAATTCTCTCTAGAAAATCCTATGAAATAGGCAGTAATAAATTTGATTCTCCTTTAGCGCATCAGTTTGACGAGAATGATGCGGTCGTTTATTTCGACGATGTTTTTGTTCCGTGGGAAAGAGTTTTTGTTTATAAAAATACGGATATGTGCCGCCGGCAATTTCAGGCAACTGGCGCTGATGTTTTAATGGATGTTCAAGGTATGGCTAGGTATGCCGTTAAGCTGCATTTCTTAACGGGTTTGGCCCATCAGCTTACCGAAGCCACAGGCGTCAATGAGTTTCCTGCCGTTCGCGAGTCGTTAGCTGAACTTGCTTGCTATGCTACTAATATTGAAGGGCTCTTTCGTGGTTTGATTAGTAATCCTGATCGGCATAATGAGTACTATATTCCCAATCGATTACAACTATATGCTTGTCAGGTTGCATTGCAGTCAACTTATCCAAAGGTAATAGAAAGCATCAGAAATCTTTCAGGTGGTGGTGTGATTATGTTACCGTCAAATTATACTGACTTAGCAAACCCAGAAATCCGTGACTTAATAGAAAAAATACAATATTCAACCCTACTGGCACCCATTGAACGCGTGAAATTACTGAAATTAGTGTGGGACGCTATCGGTTCTGAGTTTGCATCACGTCATACTCAATATGAGATGTTCTATTCAGGAGCGCATCATATTGCTTTGTCTCGTCTTTATGATGAATATGATTGGGATTTTGCTAAGAATATGAGCCGAGGGATTTTAGATTCTATTGATGTTAGTTGAGTTTTGTATTTAATTCAAATGCAACTAACTTGTTTTATTTTTATCAAATTTGAAGGGGCGGGATAGATTATATCCCGTTTTTTGTTATTTAATCTTTTAAAAGATGAGATGATATTGACCAATATCATCTCAGTATGTTGAATTATTTATATATCCATCCGTAAATTATTTCATCATGTCAGAGAATTATTTCTCTGAAAGGCTTTAACATATACCTAATAGATTTCGAGTTGCAGTGCGGCGGCAAGTGAACGAATCCCCAGGAGCATAGATAACGATGTGACCGGGGTAAGTGAAAGCAGCCAACAAAGCAGCAGCTTGAAAGATGAAGGGTATATTTATATATTGTTAATGGAAGTTAATATACAATTTATTCTATTAATAATAGTAATTGTTCTTATTCTTAAATAAGAATTTAGTGCATGATTTGCCGCGTCAAAAAATTGAATATCAATAATTAACAATTAAAAAAGAGAAAAAAATGAAAGTAAACATAATGATATGTGCTCTTATGGCTTCCTTTAATGTCTTTGCCTCTCAGTGTCACCAAATAAAATTTCAGCAAGATCAGCAAGCAATAGCCGGAAATTTTAATTCTCAAGGAGTTGCATGTATTGAGTTTAAAATTCAGCCTGAACATTATGTACAGGGATCGGCACTGGGTATGCAGAAATTGGTGGTGCAGAAGGGTAATCAACAACATATTCGCACGCTGTTTACTGATAACCCGGTGGATGCCCGTCAGTCAATTGGCTTTACTGTTCCTCAAGCGGGAAAATATCTGTTGTCAGCCAAGGGCAAAGCAGGGGAACCGTGGCAGCTTACATTGTCATTTCCACCTTATACCCCCAAGGATGATGATTACAGGCAGCAGCCAGAAAGCCCGCGTCTGAAACAACTCCAAATTGAAGTCGTGCAAGGAAAAGGTACCCGTGCCTTCTGGCGGGAAATAACTCGCAAGGGGGCGCCGTTAATTGAAGATTATGATGATAATCATAAGCGAGTCACTTTCCTGTGGCGTGGAGCAAAAGCGAATGTCTTTATTCTGGGTGCACCGAGTGGCGATCATGATCCGATGTCACATTTGGCTGGTACTGATGTTTGGTTTCGCAGCTATATCGTTCCGTCAGATACCTTGATGCAATATAGATTGGCACCGGATTTGCCGCAGATTGAAGGCGCGGCTGACGAACAGCGTAGGTCGATTTTGATTACTGCACAGGCCGATCCATTGAATAAAAATGTCGTACCGGCTGTATCGGAAGATGTGTTTAACCATGATTCATTGTTGGCACTAAGGCCAACTCTATGTGATATCGCACAATTTAAGCAATTGCCTTTTCAGGGAGTGACTAAACTTCATCAACTTGAAAGTAAGGTTTTAGGTAATAGTCGGGAAATTGCAATTTATCAACCGGTTACGCCAATGAAACAGCCAGCTATGTTGGTGCTGTTTGATGGGCAGATTTACCGTAAACAGTACTATATTGATAGATTTTTCGATTCCCTGATTGAACAGGGCAAGATACCACCTATGTATGTGGTGTTTATTGATAGTTTAGATAGTGCACGTCGAGGCCAGGAACTGCCTCCCAATCCTAATTTTGCGGAATTTATGGCGAGTGAGTTGATACCGTGGCTGGCTGCTCAGGGTATTAAAGTGCCGGCAGAACGTACCATTATTTCAGGTTCTAGCTACGGTGGATTAGCATCTTCATGGGTGGCATTTAATCATCCTGAATTGTTTGGCAATGTTCTCAGTATGTCTGGTTCATATTGGTGGGCTCCTAAGGGAGAAAAACCTGAATGGTTGATCCGTGAATTTGCCAAAGCGGAGAAAAAGCCACTGCGTTTCTATTTACAGGCGGGATTGTTTGAAACCCATGTGGGGGAATTGGAAGGCATTTTATATAATAATCGTCGCATGAAAGAGACGTTATTACAGAAGGGTTATCTAGTTGAATCCAGTGAAGTTTCTAGTGGTCACAATTATATTTCGTGGTGTGAAACTTTGTATCACGGAACACGGTCGTTAGTAGCGAAATGGTGAATTAATTCTCTTTTCTTCACATAACTGTCACATAGTTTATTTAGTATCCCTTTATCAGATAACGGTGATTTTTACTCCGATTGCATTTTAATAAGGAAACCTTAATGTCAAACAAGTATAAGAAAAGTTTGGTTGCAGTCATAGTCTCAGCCTTAATTTCAGGTATCAGCTTATCGGTATCGGCGGCTGATGATCAAAATGCTAATCAAATTATGGCAGAAGATCGGGCGGTAAAAGGTGATATTACGGAATTTGGTGGTGCTCGCCGTATGACTCAGAACCAGACTGAGGCATTAAAAGCAGCGATAAATAACCATAAAGCTAAGAACGTTATTTTGTTTATTGGTGATGGTATGGGGGATTCTGAGATTACTATTGCCCGTAACTATGCGGAGGGTGCGGGTGGATTTTTCAAAGGAATTGATGCCTTGCCATTTACCGGCCAATACACTCACTATTCTCTGGATAAAAAGAGTCGTAAACCCAACTATGCGACTGACTCAGCGGCTTCTGCCACCGCCTGGGCTTCTGGTGTAAAAACCTATAATGGCGCATTGGGTGTTGATGTGTTTGGTAAAGATCACCAAACTCTGCTTGAGCTGGCAAAAGCGAATGGTAAAGCGACAGGTAATGTCACAACGGCTAGAGTGCAGGATGCCACACCGGCGGCACAGTATGCGCATATCACTAACCGTGATTGTTATGGCCCGCAAGAGACGACGGAAAAATGTCCAACTAATGCGTTAGAGAATGGCGGGCGTGGTTCGATCACAGAGCAATTACTAGCGGCTCGTGCTGATGTCACATTAGGTGGAGGCGCCAAGATTTTCGCCCAGAAATCGGTTGTTGCTGCTGGCAAGGATAAAACGTTGGAACAGCAGATACAGGAACAGGGTTATCAGTTGGTCAGGGATGCTAAGTCACTGGCATCTGTTACCGAAGCGAATCAGAAAAAACCGCTGTTGGGCTTGTTCCATGAAGGCAATATGGACATTGCTTGGGAAGGACCTAAGGCGGTTTATCACGGTAATATTGATAATCCTCCGGTGACGTGTAAAGCCAACTCGAAACGGAATCCTGATGCGCCGACGTTGGCACAGATGACGGAAAAAGCCATTGATCTGTTAAAAGAAAATAAGAATGGTTTCTTCCTGCAAGTGGAGAGTGCTTCTATTGATAAGCAGGATCACAAAGCTAACCCTTGTGGGCAGATTGGTGAAACCGTCGTATTGGATGAAGCGGTGCAAGTTGGTTTGAAATATGCGCGTGAGCATGGCGATACATTAGTGATTGTCACCGCTGATCATGCTCACTCCAGCCAGATTATTGAAGCTGATATCAAATCTCCGGGGCTGACTCAGGCATTAATCACGAAAGATGGTTCGGTGATGGCGGTTAGCTATGGTACTTCTGAGGGCAAGGAACAGGAACATACGGGTACTCAGCTACGAGTGGCTGCTTATGGCCCTCAGGCAGCCAATGTTGTAGGTCTGACTGACCAGACAGATCTGTTCTTCACGATACGTGATGCGATGGAGTTAAAATGATTGTGTCAGGTGATGCTTTGCGTGGTTGAGGAATAAAGAGTTAAGGCCGGATAGCATCCGGTCTTAATTTTTTTGTTCTTTTGAGTGTATATTTTTCTCTAATTTCACTAGCAGGAAAAATACGGCTGTGAACTAAACAAAGTTATTTAGAGATATACTCTAAATTTGATGAATAAAGTAGTGATATGGAAAAAACCATTAAAGTTAGTGATGCGATTTTAAAGAAATAATTAGGCTGTATATAACTACTTTGCATATGCGCAAAATGTAAAGTCTTTCCTAATAATGCCCATAAGCAGGAAATTGGATATAGAGTTGAAAGTAAAATTACCATTGAGGATAAGTATATAATAGGTAATTCGAAAGCATAAGTTGATTAAAGAAGTAGAACTATCATCGGAATGGTCCCATCATAAGCTAATAATTCCAGGTTCTCTCACTAAACCGGGATTCAACAAAGTCACCTTGGAATGGCCTAAATTGGCACAGGATGAACAAAAGGAAGTGTTAAATATATCATCCCGATATAATAAAGGTTTAAAAACTGAAATCTTACTAGTTTTTGGTAAATTATTCTCACTAAAGGTTTCTTATTCAGAATAATCTGGTTTTATAATATCTGTATGACCTGCCATTCATTCAATAAATCGGATTTATCGATGTTGTCTGATGGCAGCTCTTTGTGTTTATATTATATAGGGTTAATAATGTTCAGAGGTGAATTGATCTATGTCGTCGTTAATGTTCAGGCTTTTACCGATAATACTTATCGTTGTAATGGTTCCATCATTTGTAGAAGTTGATATTACTTTGCCAGCATTTCCCCAAATGCTGAAGTTCTTTTCTGCAACTGAATCGGCAGTGCAATTTACTCTAATAGTGAATTTCCTAGGGTTATGCCTATTCACACCTATTTTCGGTCCTCTTTCTGAGTCGTATGGGCGAAGAAAAATCATTCTAATCGGAGCTGCTCTATTCTTTATTGGTAGTGTAGGTTGTTCAATTTCTGGTGATCTTAATCAATTGTATTTATTTAGGTTTATCCAAGGAGTTGGGTGCAGTGCTATTTGGGTTGTTGGGTTTATCATTTGCTCGGATATCTATAAAGATGAGGAGTCAGTACAGGTTTTTGGAATCCTTAACTCAGCAATATCAGCGGCTCTTATCATGGCCCCTATTGCTGGCTCTCTTATTGTTGCACATTATGATTGGAGATCTACCTACCATTTAGTGGCTTTACTGAGCTTTCTTTCTCTTATGGCTGTGTTTATCATTCCTGAAACAAATCGTGATACGATAAAATTGAGTGTAAATGAGGTTGCAAGAAATTATTGTCAACTTATATTTAATATGCGTTTTTTGATATATGCTTTTACCCCTGGGTTATTAGTGTCTGCGTGTATTGCATATGTATCTGTTATCCCTTTTTTATATATAGATAAAATGGGAATGGGTTACTACGTATTTGCGATACATCAAGCAATATTAGGAATATGTTTAGCGGTGGCTGGATTCTATTCAGGTGCTTTGAATAGAAAGATTGGTTCAGTTAATTGTATCTATCTGAGCATTGTCGTTTGTTTAATAGGGTGTAGTGCACTCATAATATTCAGTCATTTTTATCCTAAATCTGCAATGCCCTTTACGCTATCAATGGCTGTCATTTGTATTGGTTCTGCTTTTCAATATAGTATGGTGTTCTCTCATTCTTTGGCATTGTATCCTAAATTAGTAGGTGCAGCATCATCTCTATTAACTTTTTTCCGGCTTATTTTTTTCAGTCTCAGTGTTTTTATTTCAGGATGGGCATTTACTGGAAAGCTATTTAATTCAGCAATCATAGTATCATCGATAATTGCTATTGGGTTATTATTTTCATTACTCATTTTAATTGATTTACGAAATCATGCAGTAAGTCGAAAAATTAACGATAGGCCACATGTTAACTAATTAAAGGGTCATTTATGAAAATTAAAGTTATTGTTCCGTTGTTGACATCGAAATATAATTCAGCAGTACAAGAGGCGCTTTCTTACTATATTGCACCGGATGTATTAATTACCGTTGTTAATTTAGCCGATTCTGATAGCTTTAGCTTTGCCTCTTATCAAACCACAATTTTTTAGCTTATCTGTCGGATTAGCAATTGCAACTGACTTGTACTTCACACTTTTTTGTATATGATATTGGTAATCATTATCATTTAACTGAGTGCAAGTTATGATCAGGATTAAAGACAGAGAGAGATCGCTTTTCTGGCAGGGTATCACCAGTTTGTGGGGAATAGGTTTATCTAGCTTGGCGGGCATGCTATTCGTCATCGTCAATCCCGGCATTGAGCAGTTCAAAATTGGTGTGGTATTAGCGATGCTGCTGACACTATTTATGCTGCTAAACCAGAAGTCACGCCATTTCTTGTTAATACCATCAGGGTTTGCTGTGTTGTGTGCTTTATTGGCTGGAATACACCGGTTTGGCTGTTTTTGACGTTTTATAGCAGAAAAAATGGAGAGAAGTTCGATAAGGAAAACGGACATATTGGTGCGAAAGGAGGGACTTGAACCCTCACGTCCGTAAGGACACTAACACCTGAAGCTAGCGCGTCTACCAATTCCGCCACCCTCGCAGGTACTGCCATTTTTGTTGCCGAATTTAATCAGCGGCTGTCTGATTTGGTGCGAAGGGGGGGACTTGAACCCCCACGTCCGTAAGGACACTAACACCTGAAGCTAGCGCGTCTACCAATTCCGCCACCCTCGCAAATTCAGACACTATCAATAATGCTGATTGATAGCATGGGGGCGAATTCTAGTGGTTTTTTAGCCTACGTCAATCATTATTTATTATAGCGCTGTATGATTGCCGTAAAAATCATCATCCTTCTATTATTTTGGTTATTAAAGATAACCTGTCCTTGAACCAAGGACAGGCTGAGTAAATTAGAATTTTTTTGTTGCTTGATAAACTTTAAATTTCCCCGTCTGAGCAATGACTTCATGATTGCCAAAAGTTTTATCCAGTAAATCGGGATAAGGCAGGAAAGCGTTGGCAACAATCCGCAGTTTGCCGCCGGGTTTAAGGTAATTAGGCGCTTGGCGGATCAGGTCATCTGCTGCTTGTAAATTGGTTTTTAGCCCGTCATGGAAGGGGGGATTAGAGATAATCCAGTTGAATTTATCTTCAATGTTGGAATAGACGTTACTGACGACCACGTTACCTTCCAGTTTATTAGCTTTTAACGTTGCTTTACTGGAGGCAATCGCTGCTGCATTAACATCACTGAGAGTCAGTGCTAACTCAGGGTTTTTCTTACCCAGCACGGCGGCCAGAACACCCGCCCCGCATGCGATATCCAGTAAGCTGCCGGAGAGCGGTTTGTCAAAAGTGGAAAGTAGTAACCGGCTGCCAACATCCAGTTCATCCTGGCTGAATACACCCGGTAACGTATTCACTATGACGTTTTCCACCTGATAACTGTTCCACCAGTTATCTTGTTCGAACTGCACTTCATGTTCTAACTGGCCGTAGAACAGGCTGCAACGACGGGCACTATCGATTTTTTGAAACGTTGCCATGCCGTCCATCAGTTTGTCTACACTACGTACTCCGCTACGATTTTCACCGACAATGAAAATATTGATACCTTTTGGCAAAACAGAGAACAGGCTGCGTAATTGAAAACGAGCTTCCTGCTTACTTTTAGGCCAGTAGTAGATCAGGGTGTCACAACCTTGAGTAAATGCTTTTTCGGCTACCAAGCCAAACCAGGCATGATCACCCAAAGTGCGGATCAGTGATTGCCAGTGATGATATTGGTTAGTGTGCACTCGCACACTGGCAGCATCAATTTGGGTTGCCAGTGTATCCTGAATATCACCGGCGAAGAGCAGGTGATGAGAGCTAAATTGCTCACGGTGACGCAAAATCACTTCACTGGCGGGGGTTAACGCAGACATTTGTCTATAAGCTCCTTATGTTCTGTGCTCAAGTATCAGATGGTGATAAATTTCAACCCAATATTGGCGCAGATCGTGGCCTCTGATAACATGTTACCGATTATTTTTTACAGCAGGTGAATAGATATGGTAACCCGGCGCGATAGGTTATTAGCTCAATTGGGGATTACCCAATGGACCTTACGTAACCCTGCGGTTTTGCAAGGTGAATTAGCTGTTCACTTACCTGACACCACCCGTCTGCTGATTATTACCAATGACCACATTGATTTAACTAATTCATTATTAATAGATATTTTCACCGCTATGGGGTTGGATAAATCCTCTGTTTACTGCATTACAACAAATAATGTTGCGATGTTACCGGAACAGGTTAAGTGCCCATATTGGTTGCTGGGTGTGGATATTACACTATCATGGCCGGGAATTTCTTTGAGAAGCCCGGCATTAAATGATTTATATTGTGATGGACAGGCAAAACGTTCTCTTTGGCGACAGATTTTTCAACATGAACAACATTTCTCTATTAACTCCCGCTGATCTCCCGTCCGCTTTTCTGGTTGAGAAAGCTAGCCACGCGTTCCCGTGGAGTGAAAAAACATTTTTTGGCAATCAAGGGGAGCGGTATTTGAATTATAAAATAGCGATTAATGAACAACTTATTGGCTTTGCCATAACCCAATTGGTATTAGATGAAGCAACCCTATTTAATATTGCTATTCATCCTGACTACCAAGGTAAGGGTTATGGTAAGGCATTATTAGCGTATTTAATATCAATTTTGCCGGGTAAAGGCGTGAATACCTTATGGCTTGAAGTCAGACAATCGAATCATTCTGCTATTAGGTTGTATGAACAATCAGGGTTTAACCAAGTCTCTGTTCGTCAGCATTACTATCCTACTACGACAGGTAAAGAAGATGCCATCATCATGGCGTTACCGCTGTTTGCCTAAATAAGTGCTATAAAATTGATTGATTGTTTATAACACCAATTTCAGCGAAAATGAGCGCCAATTTTTCATTCACCCACGGGTTTGGCAACTGTTCTCCTTGAGGGGAAGCGTCTGATGTTGAGTACAAGCCCGTATATAAAGCAGAAGATTGTTATTGATGTCAAATTCCCCTTTTCAGCAGGAAGTCGCTAAACGGCGAACTTTTGCTATCATTTCTCACCCTGACGCAGGGAAAACGACGATTACTGAAAAAGTATTGCTGTTTGGACAGGCGATTCAGAAAGCCGGTACGGTGAAAGGTCGTGGTTCAAATCAGCACGCGAAATCCGACTGGATGGAAATGGAGAAACAGCGTGGTATTTCCATTACCACTTCCGTGATGCAGTTTCCTTATCAAGATTGCTTGGTTAACCTGTTGGATACGCCAGGGCATGAAGATTTCTCCGAAGATACTTATCGTACATTGACGGCGGTTGACTGTTGCTTGATGGTCATTGATGCCGCTAAAGGGGTTGAGGATCGGACACGTAAATTGATGGAAGTGACCCGTCTGCGTGATACCCCGATTCTAACGTTCATGAACAAGCTTGACCGCGATATCCGTGATCCGATGGAACTGATGGATGAAGTGGAAAATGAGTTGAATATCGCTTGTTGCCCGATCACCTGGCCGATTGGGTGCGGTAAGTCTTTTAAAGGGGTTTATCACCTCTATCTTGATGAAACTTACCTGTATCAGACCGGAAAGGGGCACATTATTCAGGAAGTCCGCGCAATTAAGGGGCTGAATAATCCTGAACTGGATGCCGCGATTGGTGAAGATCTGGCTGAACAATTGCGTCAGGAACTGGAATTGGTGCAGGGGGCTTCTCATGAGTTTGATCATCAAGCATTTTTGCAAGGTGAACTGACACCGGTATTTTTCGGTACTGCACTGGGTAACTTCGGCGTTAATCATATGCTGGATGGTTTGGTTAAATGGGCGCCAGCGCCGATGCCACGTCAAACAGATGTCCGCGAAGTCTCTGCTCAGGAAGATAAATTTACCGGGTTTATCTTTAAGATTCAGGCCAATATGGACCCTAAACACCGTGACCGTGTGGCTTTCTTGCGTGTTGTGTCAGGCAAATATGAAAAAGGCATGAAGCTGCATCAGGTAAGAATTAAGAAAGATGTGGTGATTTCTGATGCGCTGACATTTATGGCGGGTGATCGCACTCATGTGGATCATGCCTATCCGGGAGATATTATCGGTTTGCATAACCACGGGACCATTCAGATTGGTGATACCTTTACTCAAGGGGAAAATCTGAAATTTACCGGTATCCCTAACTTTGCTCCAGAATTGTTCCGTCGTATTCGCTTGCGTGATCCTTTGAAACAGAAACAACTCCTGAAAGGATTGGTTCAATTATCTGAGGAAGGTGCTGTACAGGTATTCCGTCCACTGGCAAATAACGATTTGATTGTGGGAGCCGTTGGTATCCTCCAGTTTGATGTGGTTGTTGCCCGTTTAAAAAGTGAATACAACGTTGAAGCTTTATATGAGCCGGTAAACGTCTCAACGGCTCGCTGGGTTGAGTGTCATGACGCTAAGAAGCTGGAAGAGTTTAAGCGTAAGAGTGAGCAAAACCTGGCGTTCGATGGTGGTGATAATCTGACCTATATTGCTCCAACGATGGTTAACCTAAATTTGACCCGTGAACGTTATCCTGACATCAATTTCCGTAAAACACGGGAACATTAATATTTTTAAGGCTAACAATAAGTTAGCCTTTTTCTTTACAAAAATATATGTAACACAAGAATAATTTATAATTTAGTCGGTAAGATCCGTCTTATTTTATAGCGCTTTGCTTTATTTTCCTGTTATTATTTCCTTGGTCTTTACTGTATTGATGTTCTTATTTTCCAATTTACTGGAAATGATAACCTGTTTTTAATTCTAATACGGATTGTGATTCTGCTGGGATTACGTGGTGTAAAGACAGTATTGAATGGCTTTATAGATTCAGAAATCTAACCGACAATAAGGAAGGTATAGAATGAAGAATGTTAAATTGGCTCACTGGTTAGTGGCTATTGCCTTAGGTACTATTTTAGCTAGCAATAGTGTACTGGCGGAGGAGTCTTTTAAAAATAAAGCGACACAAGCACTCGACAGTGCTGGTCAGAAAATCGATGATTCAATGAAAAACATCGATGGTTATATGGGTGATAGTGCTACCACAGCGAAGATTAAAAGTGAGTTGTTGGCAGCAAAAGGGATCAACAGTAGTGATATTTCTGTAAAAACAGAGGAGAGAGTCGTTTATATTTCTGGTTTTGTGAAAAGCGAGAAACAATCCAGAGAAATTGTAGAGATTATCTCTAAAGTGAAAGGGGTCAAGTCGATTCAAAACGGTCTGACCATAAAAAAATAATATATTTTATTAATTGAGTGGTTGTTTTCCATTCAAATGATTGACTTTGTACTAACAGGATATGCGCCCTCACCAGGGGTACTTTTATCAGAATATTGACTACGTAGCACCATAATATAATGACGGATAATAACTTTCCAAGTTATGCTCTCTATCCGTCATTTATTTTTTTGGGGGCTGTGTGGGGAAACGTATACCGATAACGTTGGGAAATATTGATCTATTATCCTATAAATATAAGTCGTCTATTAAGTCTGGAAAGGTTGCACTTGTTTGTGAAGGTGGAGGACAACGCGGCATTTTTACCGCAGGTGTGCTGGATGAATTTATGCGTGTCGAATTCAACCCGTTTGATCTACTGCTTGGTACTTCGGCCGGTGCTCAGAACCTTTCAGCTTATATTTGTGGACAGCGTGGATATGCCCGGCGAGCTATCAACCGCTATACAACCAATCCTGCCTTCTTTAATCCTTTGCGTTTTGTACGGGGGGGGCATTTAGTTGATTTAGATTGGTTTATGCAGACCGCCTATCAAGAACTACCATTGGATATTCCGACAGCTTTACGCAAATTTGAGGCTGGATGTGAATTTTATGTGTGTGCATGTCGTTCAGATAATTTTGAACCTACTTATTTCCATCCTAATGAAAAGAGTTGGCTGGAAGTGATTAAGGCATCGAGCGCTATTCCTGGGTTTTATCGCAATGGTGTGACAATCGATGATGTTGTTTATTATGATGGCGGTATCAGTGATGCTATTCCGGTAGAAGAGGCGTATCGGCGAGGTGCTGATACCATCGTGGTGATCCGCACGGTCCCTTCACAGCTCTATTACACGCCTGATTGGGTACAACGGATGAAACGCCGGTTGGGAGATAGCAGCTTGCAAAAGATGGTACGGATGCTACAACAACATGCTAAAAGCTATCACCGCACCCAGAAATTTATTGAAAATCCACCTGATGATGTACAGATTTTTGAGATCTATCCGCCTGCACCATTAACGACCAGTGCATTAGGTAGCCGTTTGCCAGCACTTAGCCGGGATTATCATCTTGGGCGTCGTTGTGGCCGCTATTTCCTGGCGACGGTGGGTCATCTGTTTGTTGGTAATAAGTTTAGTCTTGCTAAGGACAACAAAGAGAGTTTAAACCGTAACGTCTTGTACCAGAACGAAGAAAATAGTACGTTGGTTACGTTGTCGGCCACCTTAGCCGCATCGTCAGAACAGATTAATAACGGATAGTTTCATGTTTATTGATACCCACTGCCATTTTGATTTTCCTCCGTTTCGTGATGATGAGCAGCAGAGCCTGCAACGGGCGGCACAGGTTGGCGTGGATAGAATTATTGTCCCTGCTATTAGTAGGGCAAATTTGCAACGGGTATCTGAATTGGCTTGTTCTTATCCTGCGATTTATGCTGCATTGGGTTTGCATCCTCTTTATATCGATCAACATCAGGAAGCGCATCTTGCGGATCTGGAACAATTTCTAAAGCAGAAACACGAAAAGTTGGTGGCGGTTGGGGAGATTGGGCTCGATCTCTATATGACTGAACCCCAATTTGAAAAACAGAAAGTGTTATTGGACACTCAATTGCGGTTAGCAAAACAGTATGAATTGCCGGTTATCCTTCATTCTCGAAAAAGCCATGATCAACTGGCAGCGATCCTAAGAAGAATCAACCTTCCCCATACCGGTGTAGTGCACGGATTTGCGGGTAGTTTATCGCAGGCGGAGGCTTTTATCGGTTTGGGATATTACATTGGGGTAGGGGGAACCATTACTTATGAAAGAGCGCAGAAAACACGTCGCGTAATGGCTGAACTCCCGTTAACGTCTCTGGTGCTGGAAACCGATGCTCCGGATATGCCGCTTTTCGGTTTTCAGGGAGAACCTAACCGGCCGGAAAAAATTGCCGGAGTTTTTGCTTCGTTATGTGAGCTTCGTCGCGAATCTCCTGATGAAATTGCTAGCCAACTTTATCATAACAGTATTGAGTTATTTGGATTAGTTATATGATTTACAGAGTGATTTTAACTACTATTAGCAAAGATGCAGTTTTGAGGACTGTTTTTTCTCTGGATGATTCTTTGGTAATGACACGATGTCATGTAAGTAACTTGAGGCAATGATAACTAAAGGCTCACCTCCTTCTTTCTCCATGATTCTTTTCGCGTTATTTGCAATACGGATCAGATGCCCAATATCATGGGCGTTATCATTATACCCGTTATCTTTCAAGTTGCCTCTTTGTTGGCTGCACTCACTCACCCCGGTCACATAGTTATCTATGCTCCCGGGGATTCGCTCCCTTGCCGTCGCGATGCATCTTGAAATCCATAGGGTATAGAGTTTGCGAGTCGATGTTTTAAAAACTCTTTCAGACGTTCTTCTAAAATATTAACTTTCATTATTTTCACTATAATATGTCTTCTATTATCTGTCTTCTGTTATCTGTTAGTATAGTTAAAATGCAGAAGAAAAATAACTAAATATTAGTATTTAATGCGTCAATGGGAATTTATTAACGGTTGTAGGTTGGATACTCTTGAGTTAATTATTTTTGCACGATTGTTTGAGTGTTACTCAAAAAATAAATTGTTATCTCCATGGAGGAATGACTCGTAATTTAGACATGGGTTTATTTCCTTAGATTTATTTTTGAAACATTGCTTCGTCTGCTTATCTATAGATGTGAATATATAGAGTTGTTGTCTGCGGATCATAACTGCCATACTTTAATTGCGCTTACCTGATAATTATTTCTTAATTGTTGATTATTTTGCCATTCCGAGATTAGATTATCTATTGCAGATTATTTCCTCAAATTTGTGTGATTTACATCACATTTATCATTTTTTTATTGCTTTTTTCAGTAGATATTTGTGATGTCAATAGCTTGTTCATTCCGATGACTGAGTATAATCAGCGCCGACTTAGCGTCAGTGAACGATTTACGTTCGACTGACATATTTAATTTATTATTAAGTGAACAGGGATTCTTCCAATGCAACTCTTTATGAGCCTGGTCGGGA
Organism: Photorhabdus antumapuensis; assembly: GCF_020387775.1. Lineage (NCBI taxonomy): Bacteria > Pseudomonadati > Pseudomonadota > Gammaproteobacteria > Enterobacterales > Morganellaceae > Photorhabdus > Photorhabdus antumapuensis. The sequence continues at coordinate 18,341 of NZ_JAHZMK010000050.1, read as the reverse complement.
TGGTAGTGCTGATCTTGATCGCAGTACTCTTTTCCAGTAATTATCGCGCTATTAAACTTCGTACTGTCCTTGGCGCCTTTTTGATTCAGATCGCTATCGGTGCTTTTGTACTTCATGTTTCCGCAGGTAAGAAATTATTATTGGGTATGTCTGAGGGAGTTTCCAGTGTCATCCAGTTTGGTCAACAAGGAATGGATTTTATTTTTGGTGGATTAGTTTCCACCAAAATGTTTGAACTGTTTGGTGGTGGCGGATTTGTTTTCGCCCTGCGTGTACTGCCTATTATTGTTTTCTTCTCTTCGTTGATTGCTGTGTTGTACTACATTGGTGTTATGCAGCTAGTTATCAAAATATTGGGTGGTGGCCTGCAAAAAATTCTCGGAACTTCACGTACAGAATCCTTGTCTGCGACAGCGAATATTTTCGTGGGCCAAACTGAGGCGCCACTGGTTGTTCGCCCTTATATTGCTACCATGACCCAATCTGAACTGTTTGCGGTAATGTGTGGTGGTTTGGCATCCGTTGCCGGTTCGGTACTGGCCGGTTATGCATCAATGGGCGTACCTTTGGAATATCTGATTGCGGCTTCCTTTATGGCGGCGCCAGGTGGCCTGTTGTTCGCTAAATTGATGGTGCCTGAAACTGAAAAGCCACATGACACTGTTGATGCTATGTCACTGGTCGCAGAAGAGGAACGCCCTGCTAACATCATTGATGCGGCCGCCTCTGGTGCTGCTTCTGGTATGCAATTAGCGTTGAACGTCGGTGCAATGTTATTGGCGTTTGTTGCCCTGATTGCATTGTTGAATGGTATTCTCGGTGGTATTGGTGGCTGGTTTAATTATCCACAACTTTCTCTTGAACTGGTGTTGGGATGGGTTTGTGCGCCGATTGCTTACCTGATTGGTGTTCCGTGGAGTGAAGCCACAGTGGCGGGTTCTTTCATCGGTCAAAAACTGGTTGTGAACGAATTTGTTGCCTTTATGAACTTCGGCGCCTATTTGAAACCGGATGATGTGGTTATGGCGGCGGGCTTGCCGGTGCTGTCAGAGCACACCAAAGCGATTATCTCCTTCGCACTGTGTGGTTTCGCTAACCTTTCTTCCGTTGCTATTCTGTTAGGTGGCTTGGGCGGTATGGCACCGAATCGTCGCGGTGATGTTGCTCGTTTAGGGATGAAAGCGGTTATAGCGGGTACACTATCCAACTTAATGAGTGCAACTATCGCGGGCTTCTTCCTGGCTCTGTAACGTTGTTGAAATAGGCAGGTGGGATAATCCCGCCTGCAATCTATTTTCCTACCGGTTTATCTTCATACTCTTATGTTTGCTAGACGTGAGTTATATTTTTTGTCGTGTATTATTTAATGGTAAGCAAGTTGGATTTGCCGATAAACTCCATGATAAATATAGTTTTATGTGATAAAAGCCACATTTAAAATTATTATCTTGCAAATTACATGTTAATTAGTGTGGTTTCTGGCACAATTTTTTGAACGTTTAAATGTTCAAATATAAGATATGCCAATATTTCAAGGAGCAAGGCGAGGCTCGCATTAAGGACCATAAGCCGAAGAGAGCATAGTGCGGTGAAAGGGAGTTCAATAGTCGCTGTAGGCATACCATCGCGACATCTTTAAGGAACCAAGTCCGCTCGCCAACAAACAATCGTTTAACAGAATGTGTGGCTCTAGCAGAAGCTAGCCGCGATAATAACGTTGGAGAGTTTTATGACCGATTTAACCGCAGCGGCGCAACGGGCGCTGAGTTTGATGGATTTAACGACACTCAATGATAATGATACAGATGAAAAAGTGACGACACTTTGTCATCAGGCGAAAAGCCCAGCGGGTAATACGGCGGCTATCTGTATCTACCCTCGTTTTATTCCTCTGGCACGTAAGGTATTACGTGAACAGGGCACACCTGAAATCCGCATTGCGACAGTGACAAACTTCCCACATGGTAATGACGATATTGACATTGCCTTAGCTGAAACTTGTGCGGCTATTGCTTATGGGGCTGATGAGGTTGATGTGGTTTTCCCATACCGTGCATTGATGGCCGGTAATGAGCAAGTCGGTTTTGACATGGTAAAAGCGTGTAAAACCGCCTGTGCAGAAGCGGGAGTGCTGCTAAAAGTTATTATTGAAACCGGTGAACTGAAAGAGGCATCTCTGATCCGTAAGGCGTCTGAAATTTCAATCAACGCTGGTGCTGATTTTATCAAAACGTCTACGGGTAAAGTGCCGGTTAACGCGACATTGGCAAGTGCTGAAATCATGATAAAGGTGATTCATGAGATGGGCGTGGGTGAAACGGTTGGCTTCAAACCTGCTGGTGGTGTGCGTACCGCTGAAGAGGCTGTACAATATCTGGCATTAGCTGACCATATCATGGGTGACAAATGGGCTGATGCCCGTCATTTTCGTTTTGGGGCTTCCAGCTTGTTGGGCAGTTTGCTAAGCACTCTGGGGCATCAGAATCAAGAGCAAAGCAGTAATTATTGATAATTGAGTACCGCATCAGTCAGTGCGTAACCACTGAATTTTTCCCGATTTTAATCATGATTAGGAGAATGCTTTGTTTCTGGCACAGGAAATTATCCGTAAAAAACGTGATGGGTATCCACTGAATGAAATGGATACCCGTGCTATAGGGATGTCTGTAGTTTCCCTTGGTGGAGGGCGCCGTAAGGCAACAGATCGCATTGATTATAGTGTGGGTATAGTATGGGGCTGAGCAATATCGTTGCTCTGGGTACAGAAGCCAAGCCAGCCACACCGATGGTTTATCGCCAAATTAGCGAATAATAACCATACTTATTATTAGATAATGGTGGCATTTTCGCATTGTTATACCCTATGGATTTCAAGTTGCATCGCGACGGCAAGGGAGTGAATCCCCGGGAGCATAGCAAACTATGTGACCGGGGTGAGCGAGTGCAGCCAACAAAGAGGCAGCTTGAAAGATAACGAGTATANNAGCTTGAAAGATAACGAGTATAGTGTGATTTGACGCAGGAGAAAATTTATGAAACGTACATTCATCATGGTATTGGATTCTTTTGGCATTGGCGCCAGTAAAGATGCCGAAAAATTTGGTGATAAGGGATCTAACACCTTAGGGCACATTGCAGAAGCGTGTGCCCGTGGTGATGCTGATGTTGGTCGTAAAGGGCCTCTGTATTTGCCGCATTTAAGCCGCTTAGGTTTAGGTAAAGCGACTGAGGAGTCCTGTGGAACTTTCCCTGTCGGTTTGGATAAAGACGCAGACATTATTGGTGCTTACGCTTATGCCAGTGAACTCTCTTCCGGTAAAGATACACCATCAGGTCATTGGGAAATTGCCGGTGTCCCGGTGTTGTTTGACTGGGGTTATTTCAAAGATGAAGAAAACAGCTTTCCGCAGGCATTGTTGGATAAACTGGTAGAGCGTGCAAATCTACCGGGTTATCTCGGTAACTGCCACTCTTCTGGTACGGTTATTCTGGATAAACTGGGTGAAGAGCATATGAAAACGGGTAAACCGATTTTCTATACCTCTGCTGACTCGGTATTCCAGATTGCTTGCCACGAAGAGACTTTCGGTTTAGATCGTCTGTACGAGCTGTGCGAAATCGCCCGTGAAGAATTGACTGATGGCGATTACAATATTGGCCGGGTTATTGCGCGTCCATTTGTTGGAGACAAGGCGGGTAATTTCCAGCGTACCGGTAATCGTCACGACTTAGCTGTAGAGCCACCTGCTCCTACCGTGCTGAAAAAATTGGTCGATGAGAAAAATGGCGAAGTCGTTTCTATCGGTAAAATTGCCGATATCTACGCAAACGTCGGCATTACGCAAAAAGTGAAAGCGACCGGCATTGATGCATTGTTTGATGCAACGCTGGTGGAAATGGAAAAAGCGGGTGACAACACCATCGTATTCACTAACTTTGTTGATTTCGACTCTTCTTATGGTCATCGTCGCGATGTTCCGGGTTATGCGGCGGCATTGGAACTGTTTGACCGTCGTCTGCCTGAAATGCTGAAACTGGTGAAGGGTGATGACATTTTAATCCTGACCGCCGACCACGGTTGTGACCCTACATGGTCTGGTACTGACCACACTCGTGAGCACATTCCGGTGCTGATTTATGGACCAAAAGTACAACCTGGTTCATTGGGTCACCGTGAAACTTTTGCTGATATTGGACAGACAGTCGCTAAATATTTTGAACTGTCGCCAATGGAATATGGCAAATCAATGCTCTGACCTACTTATTGGATTGGCTGCTTTTGGGCAGCCATATATCACTAAAATAACCAGTAAATAAAAAAATATAAGGAACTTAATTATGGCTACTCCCCATATTAATGCTGAGATGGGTGATTTTGCAGACGTTGTTCTGATGCCTGGCGATCCATTACGTGCGAAATATATTGCTGAAACTTTTCTGGAAAATGTGCGGCAGGTAAACGATGTACGCGGTATGTTGGGGTTTACCGGTACTTATAAAGGCCGCCCGATTTCTGTGATGGGGCATGGTATGGGTATTCCATCCTGCTCTATCTATGCCAAAGAGCTCATCACTGATTTTGGCGCTAAAGTCCTTATCCGTGTAGGTTCCTGTGGTTCAGTACGTCAAGATGTTCAATTGCGTGATGTGATTATTGGCATGGGGGCATGTACTGATTCCAAAGTTAACCGTATACGTTTTAAAGATCATGATTTTGCGGCGATTGCTGATTTCGATCTGGTTCGTAACGCCGTTGATGCGGCTAAAGCAAAAAACATCAATGTGCGCGTAGGTAACATCTTCTCGGTTGAGCTGTTCTATACACCTGATCCACAACTGTTTGATGTAATGGAACAATATGGCATTCTGGGTGTAGAAATGGAAGCAGCGGGTTTTTACGGTGTTGCGGCTGAATATGGCGCAAAAGCACTGACTATCTGTACCGTTTCTGACCACATCCGTACTCATGAAAAATTGACCGCCGAGGAACGCCAGACGACTTTCAATGAAATGATTGAAATCGCCCTGGAATCCATTCTGCTGGGTGATAAATAATCCCGGTTCTACATTTGCTCTTGATTGCATAAAAAGAATCGTTTTTTATTTAATGCCAGCCAGTTGAAAGAATTGGCTGGCATTGCTCTTTTATTGAGCGGATTTTTCCAACGCTTGAGCCAAATCGGCGATAAGATCCTCTGCATCCTCTATACCCACAGAAATACGTATCAACTGTGGTGTAATCCCGGAAGCAAGGCGTTTTTCTAATGGAATAGACGCGTGAGTCATACTAAATGGTTGGCTGATCAGACTCTCCACCCCGCCCAGACTTTCTGCCAATGTAAATAGTTTTAGCTCTTTAATTAACCGGCGGGCGTAATCATCATCACCTTTTAAGTGAACAGAAATTATACCACCAAAGCCCTTCATTTGACGTTTCGCCAGCTCATGCTGTGGATGGGAAGCGAGGCCGGGATAGAAGACGGTTTCGATCTGAGGCTGTTGCTCCAGCCAATGTGCGATCTTTGATGCACTGTCAATGTGGCGCTGCATACGCAGAGCCAGTGTCCGCATTCCGCGCAGCACCAGGAAACTACTAAAGGGATCGAGCACGCCACCGACAGAGTTTTGCAGAAAACCAAGTTTTTCTGCTAGTTCTGCATTTTTTCCGACGACTGCCAGCCCTGCGATCACATCAGAGTGGCCGTTTAAATATTTAGTGGCGGAGTGCACGACGATATCAAATCCCACATCAAGTGGGCGTTGAAGATATGGTGAAGCGAAAGTGTTATCTGCAACACTAATAATACCGTGGCGTTGCGCTATTTGTGCGATAGCCGTCAGATCGGCCAGTTTCAGCAAGGGATTGGTGGGTGTCTCCACCCAAATCATTTTTGTGTCGGGACGAATAGCTGCTTCAAGGCCGGCAATGTCATTGGCCTCCACATAAGTGACACGCAAACCGGCGCTGCGGCTACGTACTTTTTCGAACAGCCGATAAGTGCCACCGTACAGATCATCGACCGCCACCAAATGGCTATCCTTATCCAAGAGTTCTAGCACCGTGGAACTGGCAGCCAGCCCTGAACTAAAGGCGTAGCCTCGGCTACCGTTTTCCAGTTCGGCTATCGCACTTTCCAGAGCATCACGTGTCGGATTGCCACTGCGGGAATATTCATAACCAGTGTGCTGGCCGGGGGCTGATTGGGCATAAGTCGATGTTGCATAAATTGCCGGCATTACTGCGCCAGTGTGATCCGGTGTGTAGCCGGCGTGAACAGTTTTAGTATCGAACTTGGTCATAAAGTCATTCCTAAAAATCAATTAAGTTGCTGACGCCATGCGTTCAGCACATCTGTGCGAGTTACCAGCCCAAGAAAGCGGCCATTATCGACGATCAGTGCCACATGTCCGGCGTCGAAAGTTGCCATCAATTGTTGCAGAGAAGCGTTCTTATCCAGCGTTTTCACCTGATGAGTCATGGCGTGGCTAACGGGCAGGCTAAAATTGCGTGGATCAGCCTGTACGGTGTGCATCAAATCCCACTCATCAATAATGCCGACTACTTGCTCTCCTTCCAGCACCGGTAATTGAGAAATCTCATACAAGCGCATGCGGGTATGAGCGGTTTTCAACGTATCCTCTGGCGATATAAAAACCGTAGCGCCATCCTGATAACGGTAAGTAATATAATCGCTGAGATCGTGCTGTTGCACACGTGATTGGAATCCCTGTTCTAGCATCCAATAATCATTAAACATTTTTGACAGATACTTGTTTCCACTATCACACGCTAGCGTAACCACACGTTTGGGGGTGGTTTGCGCACGGCAGTAGCGTAGTGCGGCGGCGAGCAAGGTTCCGCTGGAAGAACCCGCCAGTACACCTTCCTTTAGCAGCAGATCACGGGCACTGGAAAAAGCTTCTGTATCACTGACGCGGTATGCATGATGCACTCGACTAAAATTACCCAGAGGAGGGACAAAATCTTCGCCGATGCCTTCCACCTGCCAACTCCCGGCCTCACCATATTTGCCGTGTTCGATATAGTCCACCAGGATAGAACCATTTGGGTCTGCCAGAACAAACTCAGTTTCCGGCGAAACTTGAGCGAAATAGTGACTCAAGCCGCCAAGCGTGCCACCGGACCCGACACCAATCACTACTGCATCGACATTGTGGTCCATTTGCTGCCAGATTTCTGGTCCGGTAGTGGTAGTGTGCGCTGCTGAATTAGCCGGATTATTGAACTGATCGATATAATAAGCACCGGGGATCTCTTGCGCCAGACGTAGAGCATAATCTTGATAGTACTCTGGATGACCTTTACTGACGTCAGAACGGGTAAGACGTACATCGGTACCCAGTGCACGCAGATGAAACACCTTCTCCCGGCTCATCTTATCTGGAACAACCAGAATCAATTTATAGCCTTTCAAGGCGGCAACTAATGCCAATCCAATGCCGGTATTACCAGCCGTGGCTTCGATAATAGTACCACCAGGTTGAAGTAGCCCTTGTTCTTCCGCCTGCTCGATCATGGAAAGAGCAACGCGATCTTTAATAGAGCCACCGGGATTTTGATTCTCCAGCTTAATAAATAATTGACATGGACCGGTATTCAGATGCGTTAACTCCAGCAACGGGGTATTGCCAATCATATCGAGAACAGAGCGTGATGTGGTCATATCATCTCCAGATAATCCGTTGTATTCAGATAGTTATGGAGGATAACTCTGTATACGTATTTGTTTGAAAGAATGAATAGCAACCATATATAGCCAAAAGGAATATATTAGTTTTATTTTAGATGTTCAGAAGTATAGACGTTTAGATTTCCTGATTTATTAAAGTGTGAGGTAAATAAAATCATTTAATTTACTGTCAGGCGCTAATCAGAATAAAGCCGATGATTTTTATCAGCAATTTTTACTTCGATAACTTAGTTATTAATCTAAGAAGTATTCAGGTTTCAAAAATATTCCATATACAAGATGATGACTATTTTTACCTTGTTTCTTGGCGTCTCTATTGTGATTTTAAAATAACATCTTCCTGTCTTCTATCTTTACTCTGGAAAATCATATACATTTTGTGTAGAGTTTGATCGTGTAAAAATAAAACAGAAGAGATTTTATGAATGAGGTGGTCTGAAACCTTAAAAGAAAAACTTTTTGATATTGCTTATAAGAAATTGGAGTTATTTCAGAAGTTAGATAATGTTGTTGATGAACATGCTCGAATTTTGGAGGATATTAGACAAGATCTTAAACATGATGAAGCGACAACTACTGCGATTATGTTTGAGCTTGCAAAGATGGGATTCCTATATCAAAGGAGTAGAGATAAGGCACGCAAAGTCGCTTTGCCGATGAGAGACAAAACAGCATCTAAAGATAATTTTACATTGTGTGTATCTTATAAAGCGCTGGAAAAGAAAGAGAGGGAGGTATTTTTAAAAGCTAATCAGCTTTTTGAGGCGGGGTGGTTGATGAATGATGTTGTTGCTCACTTTTCCCTGCAATTAAATCGATCGAAAAGAAACATTATACAAGAATTGTATCGCCAAGAATTAATTATTTTCTTAGATGGAGAATATCAGCCATGTGGCGTAAGCCGTAAGTCAGAACAACTTGGCCTTGCTAATTATTTAGCGACTAAGAGAGCTCCACAGCCTCTTAAAGATGAAATTAACACATTGAGAGCTCGATTATCTGAACTCTATAGCGTATATCAAAATAATAGTCCGAAACTGGTATTTTCAAATGACGGAACGGGTTTTGGTAAGAGCTATGGAGTACTTAGCCGTTACATTGAATCAGTTGCTGTTAATGCGAAAAACAGTGATTTTACCAATTTTCTATTTATTACTCCCCAGAAAGCACAGATTGATTTTGACAAGAAGCTGATTAAACAGGCGAAGGAAAAAGGTATTGAATTTCTTGGCCTTTATGGTCAGGAAGATCTGAGAGACTTGAACTTTGTAAATTGGATTGAAGATTGCAACGGAGAAATTATTGAGAATAGAAAACGTTATTTAACATGGGAAAAAAGAGCGAAAAGATCACAGCTGGAATCGAAAGCCAATAATTTAGCTGTTATTGTTAGAATGATAGATGATATTGAAAAGCAAATTTTAAGACAAAAACGGCAGGGTGATGAATTTGATCTTATTCAGGATTCCGAAGATCAACTTCAAAAGTATAAATCTAATTTAACGAGGGCGCTTGATGAGTTATCTAAGGCCGCTTTAAACCGACAAGAGTTGGCAGTTAACCTACCTGCTATTATGCGAGCAGAGAACAAGATTGAGCGGTTGCGTAAAGAAATTATCTTTCATTGTATACCTATGGCAGCAGCGATGGTTTCGCCTTGTATTCTGCTGGCAACGACGAGCAAATTTGATAGACCGATTAAAATGCCATGGATAAATAAGGCAGGTAAATATATTGTAAAATCGATGCCTTTTGATTACTTAATTGGTGGAAAAAAGAAACTCACAGACAGTATATTAAGTGCTTTTTTAGAATCCCCTGTTGCAGAACAAATTGAATATTTAAAGACAGAGTTTTTCAAGATCGACGACGAAAGCTATTTTAGAAAACACAATATCAGTTTTACATTAGTGATTGATGAAGAACATGAGGCTTACCGAGTTTTTTCAACGTCGCGTAGTGTGAATTTAATTGATAACAAAGTACAACTTGTTCATGTTTTTGCGGTAACTTACCGTCTATTACAACAAGTAAAAGATATTGATGTTGCTAAGATGCCATATTTACCTTTTTTCTCTGAGAAAAATGAATTTATTCATGATATCAAGGTATATTTGGAAAAGAATTGCGAGCTATCTTTAGAAGGAACTATTGAACAAAACTTGGAGTCTTTACTTAAACTTTTTTCTGGCAATATCGATTTTGTTCAAATTAAGAGTGATGATATTGAACAAGTCATTAATATTACAAGAAATGTATTTAGCTTTTCTCCCAAACGTTTTTTTAATGAAGAAGCACTAAAGAAGGTAAAAATTGAATTTGTACATAGAGGGAGTGGTTGTCAGTTATATTATTCTACGGATAGTGGAGATAAAAATCCTTCTCTGCATGATACTTATCAACTTGCGATGGTTGTATTGGCTGCTGCTGCGAAGATTTCCAGTCGCTCACAATTTGCTAAATCACTTAAGCAGGCGGGGGATAGTAGCCAAAACTTTTTGATGTATAAGTTTATACAGAAGGCAGGAAAAATCAGGAATGAACTGAAACAAATGTTTGATCATCCTGCATCGGAAGAAATGTTGATTTCTTACTTCTATACATATTTTCAGTCTAAAACAGTATTTACCATAGAGCGGATGAAAGAGTTAGAGTTTCAAGACGAGACATTAAGTAATCTCACGTATATAAATTTTACTCTTGATCTTATTAAAGAGCAGCCCGAAGTGGCTTTGCTCCGTAGTCTCTATAACACAAGGAATAGCGTAATTTGTCTCAGTGCGACGACAGGTTTTGCTGAAACCTATTCAGGACAATATAATCGTAATTTCTTACGGCGGTTTTGCTCTGGTAAACCAAATAACTTAGATATTCAAATCATTGAGCGAAGTGGTACTGATATTGCTTTATTGGCTTCTTTACGGGATAAACGAGCGGAACTGAGAACTATTGACTTTGGTATATTTAATTCAGATCTTCCTTTATTTGATTTTTGCAAAGATTTTGATGAGAGTTTTAAAGTAAAATTTAATTTTCTTATAAACGAGCTTTACGGTTTGGATAAAAACTTTAAAAAGAGTTTAAATAACTACCAAAAGATAGAGTTCGAACGTCAGCTTTGTTCTATGCTCCTTGCTGCTTATCAAGGTAAGCATACGATGAGTTTGGCATTGAGTAATCGTTTTCAGCGTAAATTGAAAAAATATTTTTCCAGCTCAGAAGTAAAGATTAAGAATATCAAAAAAATTCATGATTCATGGCAAATATTTGAGTATTTACCTTTTGCAAATAAACCTAAGATCCGTGTGATTTTATTTGATGCGAAATTACGTAAAGAGTGTAATATTAGAGACTTCACCCATGTAAAGGATGAAAATACGAAAGTTGTATTACTCTCCTCTTATAAAAGTGCTGGTACAGGGTTAAATTATTTTCTTACTTATCCGGGAGAAGAGGGGGATTTATTCGAGGAAGATTTTGAGCGTTTAGTATTAACGAGTGCGCCATTCTGGAGTTCAATCATTAAGGATGAAAAAACAAATGATAGGACACTTCACTCGTTGCAAAACTATCTGCTGTTAATGAAACAATGTTCTGATTCAGATGAAGAAAAATTTCTAAAGGATTTTGACATCAATTTATCAAGTGGTGAAGATTACCAGTTCTTAATGCGTGAACATATGATTGCTAAACTAAAAGATTTAATGCAAGCTATTGGTCGTGTTGAGCGTAAAGATACGAAGATGAATACAGAGATATTCATCCCGGATAGTGCTGTAGAGGATGGAATAGTTCTGTTTAATCAATTTACGAGAATTAAAAAAAATCGTCCGATATTAGAGAGTATGTCTTTATTAAATCATCATTTTATGCTGTTATGCGAAAAAGAAAGAATGATGTGTAGTTTTAAATCGTGTGAAGAGAGAAAATCATTTGAGAAAGAAATAGCTCGAAATTCGGCTTTACTTAAAGAATTTTTTGAAGATTTTGTTCCAGAGGTGCTCTCAGTTGCAAGGAAAGATAATGTTGAAGCGATTATATTTAACGAACAGCTTCGATCTATTGAAAGTCTGATATCGCCATCAAACTATGTAAAAAAATTGAAATCAAATCCTCATATTCAAAACAACCAAGCAATGATGGATGCGGTTGATGCATTATATATTGATACATCTACCGCTCCACAGTTGAAGTTAAGTATTAAAAATCTTGAAGATGGGATAGTAACGTTAACTGATATTGAGCATGGCTATTCAATATATCATCCTAAAGAATGGATTTTTTCAGGTATTGGTAATCGAGTTGGTGGTAGAAAAGATGAACATGTCACACATCTTTTAAAAGAAATTGAAATTATAAACAAGAAGGTGTTTAAAGATTGCATTCCACATCCCTTTTTTATTCCATTACTCAAAGGGAATATTGGTGAATATTTATTTACCCTACTTTTGGCTAGATTACATAATTGTCAGCCAATAGAACCTGAATTATTGAGTGAAAAAATAGGAAAAAAAGCCTATGAGTTGTTTGATTTTTATATTGAGGTGGATAAGCATTTAATTTGTGTTGATACAAAAAATTGGTCATCTACTTTAGATAAAAGAGAGCAATCTTTAAAAACACATGATAATGCTCAAAGAAAAGCTGGAACTATTTTAAGTTATATTGATAATAAATATGAATCGGTTAAGTTCGTATACTTAAATACTCGTATGGAGAATAACCCATTAAATCTTGAACAAGAAGTATCTCCAGATAGTAAAATTTATTATCTTAACTTATTTAAAGAATACTTTGGGTATGAAAATAAAAAGCAAGATTATGATCAGGATTTTCGTATAGGTTCAGGAAGTGATTTAGTTAGAGAAGTTCGTATTAATAAACAGATATTAAATTTATTGCAAGGTGGTTGATAATGATAAAGTTAGTTGATATTGCTAAGGATTGTTCTGGCGTTTCTCCTGTAGCTAAAACTAATATTTTAGACATTGGCGGGAATATTTCTGATAATATAGAAAAGCTATTTGAAGTAGATGATGGTAGTGGATTATATATTACTCACGGTCAAAAGAGCTTTGTTAAAGAAGAGGGCGAGAGAGACAAAGATTTCTATGCTAAAGTAGATAAGGAAATACAGAAAATTATAAGGAAAAAACTAAATTTAAATCTATCAGAAAAAGTGTTTTACGATAGTTTTTGGAATAATAAAGCAATTCACTTTTTTTATCTTTCCGACCAGGAATATGACATAAAAGGGTTTATTGATAAATTTGAAGAAAATAGCAATTTTTTATGCAATGTTTTTTCTGCGATTGTGGGATTGCATATTAAAAGAATTTTTCTTAAAGAGCTTGAAGAGAACTATGAAATAGAACCTGTGTTTTATAATTCACGAATTTATTTATCAGCAGAAAAACGTGGTAATATAATTGATGCTTTTTATCCGCGTTTTCATTTTATTTATCAAAAAGAGTTAGTCGTAAATTTACATAGAAAGGCTTTTAGAATTGAAAAAAAAGTGGATTCATACAATACAGAAGAAACTCAATTATTATTTAGAACTAAAGAAAATAATTTTCAAGTCACAGATAATATCAATACCAATGAACACTCTAAGAAAGAATTTATGCGATTCATGAAAGGATATCGAAATAGTAAAAATTATGTTCAAAACTTGATTATACAAAAAATAAAAGAACTATTAAATCATGCTGAGATCTCTTTTAGTGAAAGATACTTTAAAGCTGACTACGTCCTTCATGACTTTATCACGGTTAATAAAAATTTATTACATCCTCTGGTATTAATAGATGCCAGAATTCCAAAGCATTCTTCTGATAGTAAATCAAAAATGTTTTTGGAAAAAGAGATTAAGGAAGTATTTGAACTAAAAAAATTAACTTATTCCTCTGCTAAAGATTTTGATGCATTGGATAAAAATAAAAACTATTTGGTTCTCAATTCATTGGATGGTGGAGCTAAAACCAGTATATTGGTCGAAGGTGAAATTAAAAACACGACATGGGATGCATTTAAGCATATTGGAGAAAATGGAATAGAAGATGCTGAATTGGATTACTATTCGGAATTAAAACATTATAGGCTTGAATCGCAAGGTGAAACAGTTATTCAGGGTATAAATTTAGATGATAATATTGTGGGAAACGATAAGAAGACTGGCCTGGAAAAGTTAAGCGACAAAATAGTTATAAAAATTCAAAAGATCAAAAGTGAATTTTGGATAAAAGAGAAGGTATTCAAAGAGAAAAAAATTGAAAATATTGATCTTCCAGATTTAAAGATAACTCTTGTATATATTAGGATTCCTGATGGATTTAAGAAAAATAAGAAAATACTTGCTTCAATAGTTAATGTTGACATTCATAATAAAACGATTTTTATCAATGAGCATTCACTTGTAAAGAGTCAGTCGGCCCTTGAGGAAAAATGCGAATTTATGAAAAATATATCAAAACTTTATAATGACTCTTTTTATTTGTTTGATAATGTTGAAAAAGTATGTCTTAGTCGATATAACTCGAATAGAATTCCCAGGATCATCGGTAATCAGAAAATAGATAATATTGAATATGCCTTGGAAGATGAAAGTTTAGTGAATAGAGTATGTAATCCGATTGAAACAGTTTTACCCTATTACTTAGCGCCTAAGCAGAATAGTCAGTATGAACATATTTATCTTCAACCGAGGGGAGATGACTTATTATATTTTGTATCACCATGTAATTCACCTAATCAAACGATTGCAAAAGAGAACTTAATTTACAATATTCTGACTATGGATAAAGAGGGTAAACAGATAAATGCTATGGAACAAAACATCACATCTATTTTCCTACGTTCTTTTACCAACGATATATTAAAGCTAAGGGAAGTTAGTAAAAGCTCTTTATTTGAGAAAATAGCTAAGATATACATTGAAAACTAGGTGGAAATTAAAAGGTTTTCTCCGAAAAAACGGAAGGATTACCCCGGCGGCACCGAGGCCATGCTAAAAGTCACGGTGCGTTAGCCCCGTCGAGTGTTTCACAACGTCGAGAATCGTCATACAAACCTGCAAAAGGAAAAAGAGACCTAAGAACGGACTTGCTATCTGCTTCTCATACTGATGAAAGGCAGTATATTGGGAGCGGTTGAGGGGGTATTTTGTATTGAAAATCACCACCCGGTCTGTCATATTGCGGAAATACGAGAGGACACACCGAATTCATATGCTCATTCTGAAAGCCTACTTTTTAGCAGAGCAATTAATGACATTAAATCGAAATCCATTAACCATTAATAGAAAATTAAAAAGAAATCAGCACGACAGAGAAAATTTTCTAATGAACTGAAACTTAGATGTTTTCTCACCATCATTTTAAAAAGTAAGCTATAAAAATAATGCAATAAAAAAGAGATAAAACGGTTAATTTGGCAGGATTTAAGCCATGAAAAAGGAGGGTTTATCCGAAAAAACTTAAAGGGTATGTTTAATATCGTCAGGCTATTTACTGGCTGAATTATGAAAATCACTTAGGATTGCTAGTAAAATAGAGCCAGTAAAAATAAAATTCGGAAAGGATAAAAATAACTGTTAAAACCTTATGCCGATTAAAACCAGAGATTAAGAACATGACTTTTAATAGTGGTTTAAACTCTGTATGTCATAAAGCTATCAATGAAAAATGGAAGATAGTCATATGAATAATTTAATCAGATAATCTATTTTCTAAAAGGAGACGACTTTAATAATATTTTCAGCGGGTAATCTGTATCTGAAATGTTAGATGATGCGACGACATCTTGTATTTTAAATAAGTTTTTCAGCAAATTGAGAGCATGGCTAAAAATTAAATAGTCTCAGTCAGGTGGGATTTCTGACTCAGGTATCATTAGCCGTTTAGTGTAAACTGCTCAACTCTTTGAGGCACTTCATATTGGTTTGAATTCCATTTCAATTTGCTATAAATTGCATGTTATCTCCAATCTGTTATACCTATTTTTATACTATCTCCATCAGAGATATTCCGTATTTGCAGAGCAAAATTAGCTCTAATCCTCATAGCTTCAAATGAACGGGCTAAATAAAGATTCTCCAATTTATATTCTCCTCCTGCAACGAAGGGAACTTTAGGTATTAAACGATAACCAGATTGAATAGGGCCATTAATTTTTTGCCAGGAATGTGCTAAAGAATACCCAGTTAGGACTTCGTAATCTTGCAATATAATTCCACACCATTCATTTATGTTTTCAGCCAGTTTATCAAATAAACCCGTTTCAGGATCGAATGTATAGATGTAATCACCTTTTAAACAAAACTGATTTCCAAAGATGTCTTCTGCAAAAAAAAGAGCGTCTTTAGCCATATCTTCATATGAGTCAATCCATAGTTCACTGTTATTCCAGTCTATTAGGCCGATTTCTTCGCTCACTGTTTCATATGGAAAAACTCGTAAGGCTGACTCAAACCCATAAAATCCATTTTTTTTCGTTAATAGATAACTTAATTCATCTATTAATGATGGCTCATAAACAGAAGTAATGTATTTTCCTGACTTAACAGAAGAAAGGTCATTACTACAAATAGATAATAACTTATCAGCTAAAGGCCACATTTTTTCATTTCTCCGTCTCTGTCTTTTTGACATACAAAAAGTATCTCTCCATGCAGGGTAAGAGGCGGTGGTGATATCCCGGTTTGCCAGTGCAGAAATGTGGTCACGGGCTTAAATTTGTCCGCCGAGGTTGGTGATGGGTTAAATCCACTTTTCCTACCCTAATAAAGTGTAAGCATCTAGTTATCTCATCTGGTGGTAGAAAGATAATATTGAGCAAATGCTTCCTGTAATTCTTCATGGAGAACTTCCCCCTTACTTGTTGGGTGTCCAACTTTCGGGAGGGCAGTTCACTAGGGCTGGGATCTTATCAGAGATTAAAAGATTACTAGCGTATATTAAAGCGGTACATCAGCCAAATAACGATCCCTCCTATTCCGCCGAGCAAACTACCAAGTTTCAGGCTCTTCATCCAATCAAGTTGATAGATACTTCTGTCAGTTAAAAGCCACTCTACCGCGACTAGACCAAATGAGTAAGTTGCTGCACAAATTATTACTAATAAAATCAAATTAATGATAGATGACTTCATTTTCTACCATCCTTATCGTTTAAGGATTTATTACTTATATCGTCACTATGCTTTGATTTATTATCTGTAATATTAGTATTTATGGTTGCACCGCTATACTCTAACAAGCCGGATCCTACAAATCCCCCCCAATACTTGGAGCCGGACTTAACTCCACTCCGTTAGTTAAAAAGTTGGAATAAACAGGCTTATCACTGTATTTCAGAGCATTATAACTTCCCGGCATACCAAAATGATTTTTAATTTCTGCTGCTTCCAATTTGCCTGTAATTGCTGAGCCCATACCATACCCTAAGGTTGTTCCGAATGCTGCACCAACCATTGCCGCTTCTGAGTTTTGACTCGTTACTTGGCTTCCAAGATATGCACCACCAACATTTACTCCTACATTTGCATACAGTGACCTGCCTGTTCCGCTCCAGCCAGTCGCTCCAGCAAGAAATAAGCTCAAATAATCAAATTTATCTCCGGTGTTACCATTCGCCACCTGAACGGCTCCATTCGCGCCCATACTTAAGCCCGTACCGATCATTTTGGCATTGCCAGACGCGGCTGAATTAAATAACGAACGCCCTCCGGCCATCAAACCAAAAACATTTTCAGGCTCTGTCACATCACCCTCAACCATGGCCTTATCCGTACCAGCTGCGCAAACTAACGGATTTTCTTGGCAGGTTTTCCGGTATTGCTCTGAATTTGCTTTATGTATTGCGGCATATTTGTTGATAACTGGCTGACAATCCTTGCCTGCGGCTTTACATGCCGTCATTTCTTTATCAAAAGCATGGGCTTCATCAAAGCTCAAAAAGTTATTCTCCACCGCATTCTTTCCGGCCTGGGCCCCGGTAACGGCGCTGCCGGTGGAGTCACCGGCAATGCCGCCAGCCAGACCCGCTGCCAGAGTGGAGAGGGTGCTGATGGTCTGTTTTTCTTCTTCACTTAAGTCACTGACTTTAACATTTTCGCCGTGAATGTGCTTCATCAGTTCCCGGGCGGCCAGTTCACCGCCCGCCGCGCCTGCCGCACCTGCCAGTGCATTGTTACCGCTGACTTCGGCCGCTACTGCCCCCAGAATTGCATGGGCCAGGGTATTACTTACGACATCCACTTGATGGGTTTTCGGGTCGGTGGTCAGGTCTTTAATCACCCCGGCCAGGTAAGGGGAAGCACCGCCCGCCAGTGCCTGACCAATATTGCCTCCCGCGAGTCCCTGAATGGCTGCGGTAGCGGCCTGTAAAGCGGTGTGGTATTTCCCACCGGTGCCAAAGCCAGATTCATTCAATGCCTGGTTATAGGCGGTCTTGTAAATCTGGTCTTTAATGAGTTCCGGGGTGATGTCGGTTTTACCTTTATCCTCCAGGACTTTTATGGCCGCTTTTCTATCCGGTTCACTGATGTTCTCCAGTTTAGCGTGGGCCGCTTTGGTGGCGATAATGGCTCCTTCGGTACTGGCGATGTCAATCACCTGCGCACTGATTT
>NZ_JAHZMK010000005.1:0-1142 GCF_020387775.1 Photorhabdus antumapuensis | reverse complement strand
CGCAGCTCGACAATCGTCACGGGCAGGTGCAAGCGGTGGGCGACACCACTCTTAATGTTGAAACTCAAACCGATAACACCGGCGGCCTTATCCGTGGCGGCGCACAACTCAGCCTGAACACCGCTCACCTGATTAATCGTGACACGGCGCAGGCAGATAAAGGACTGGAAGCGCAAAACCTGACGGTCAACGCCCAACAAGTGGACAACAATCAAGGGGCTTTACGCGCGGCTAATCACCTGCAAGCGAACATCAGCCAGAGCTTGAATAATACTCAGGGGATGGTCTCCGCCGGCAAACAGCTCACTATCAACCGCGAGGCTCAGCAACCGCATCTGGCGATTAACAACCGGCAAGGCACCCTGATTGCCGGGGAACACGCCACGATTAACGCTCACGGCCTGAGTGGGGACGGCCAACTGTTATCGCAAGGCGATATGGCGGTCACTTTAACCGGGGATTTTCACCATACCGGCAACACGGCGGCCAATGGCAATCTGACCCTGAAAACCACCGGCAATATTCTCAATGACCGCCAGATGAAAGCGGGCCAGACGCTGCATCTTGGGGCGCAAAATCTTACCAACAGCGCCGCCGGTGAAATCAGCGCCGGGCAAACACAAATCCACGTTCACGATACGCTGAATAACACCGGATTGATTGACGGCGGTTTAACCCATCTCACAGCCAACACCCTGAACAATACCGGCACCGGGCGCCTTTACGGTGACCAACTTGCCCTCCAGACGGGCTCGCTGAATAATACCGCCCAAGACGGCAAAGCTGCTGTCATTGCTGCGCGTGACCGGCTGGATATCGGCACCGAAACACTGAATAACAGTCACCATGCCCAGATTTACAGCGTGGGCGATATGCACATTGGCGGCCAGTTGGACAACAGCCTGACAGCCACCGGTCAGACCCGTGAGCTCAATAACCACGCCGCGACAATTGAGGCTGGGAACAACCTGAAAATTCAGGCCGACCAGATTCACAACACCAACGCTGGTTTGGTGACTCAGGTCGTCGAAACGGAAAAATCGCAGCATCACGATGCGGTATTGAGCGGCCAGACCGCCCGCTATGACTGGTCACAGGTGGACACTTCCCGCCACAACACATACGGCGTACACGATGCCATC
>NZ_JAHZMK010000049.1:0-43250 GCF_020387775.1 Photorhabdus antumapuensis | reverse complement strand
CAGGAATCCTGACGGTACCCCAGTTTCGGTCTGCCAGTAATTATCAATAACAGGGACGTTGATAGCCCCGGCAATCCAGCGGGCGGTATGTTCATCAAGCGGTTCTCCCGCCAAATACAATGACTTAAGTGATGAAATATCGTATTCATTGATATATTCAACCGAATATTTTTTCAGTACACGAATAGCTGTAGGAGCTGAAAACATCCGTGTTACTTGATACTTTTCTACTATTTTCCACCAAATACCCGCATCTGGCCGTATCGGCAGCCCTTCATACATAATCGTTGCCATTCCTGCAATTAAAGGAGCATAAACAATATAAGAATGCCCGACGATCCAGCCAATATCTGATGTGCTGAAAAATACCTCACCCGCTTCACCGCCAAAAATGATATCCATAGATGTTGCCAGTGCGACAGCATAACCTCCGACATCACGCTGAACACCTTTTGGGGTGCCCGTCGTGCCAGATGTATAAAGCACACAGGAGATTTCATTTGATTCAAGCCAAGTCACGGGAACGTCAGAATCAAGGTATTCTTGCCGCAATGTTGCGAAATCAATATCTCTCCCCGGTACCCAAACCATTTCTGCCAGCCCGCGGTTAACCATCAACACATGGTAGGGTTTGTGGTTCGCCAGTTCGATGGCTTCATCTAACAATGGCTTGTAAGGAATAATTTTTCCACCACGAGATCCCACATCCGCAGACACCACCAGCACAGGCTCGGCATTATCCAACCGTGTAGCAAGGCTCTGGGCAGCAAAACCACCAAAAACAACCGAGTGAACTGCGCCGATACGGGCACAAGCGAGCAAAACAAACAGTGCTTCGGCAATCATCGGCATATATACCAAAACCCTGTCGCCTTTTTTAACACCCAGAGAAAGCATCATGGCCGCCGTTCTGCTCACTTCCTGATGTAATTCCCTGAAAGTGAATACTTTCTCACTATTCGTTTCTGTCGAAATCGTGATGAGCGCCTTAGCATCAGGCTGGCTTTCCAGCCAGCGATCCAACGCGTTGTAGCATAGGTTGGTTTTCCCCCCGCAAAACCAATGAGCAAAGGGAGGATTACTATAATCCAGCACTTGCTCGAACGGGTGTTGCCAGAAAATACGTTGAGCCTGCTCAGCCCAGAATGCGTTGGGATCATCAATGGATTGCTGATAAAAAGCGTTGAATGACATAATCTCTCCTATGTGCTGCGTGATGATAAAGCGGCACTTTGGGAGAGCGGCCGCCGATAGTATTGGAAATTCAGATAACGTATAAATCGAGGTATTCGTTTACCGACATGTTTTCTAGCAACGAACGGTCAAGGGAAACAGACAGGATTTTGCTCTGTTGTGTTTCAGGGAACTGACGTGCCAGGTTGATTTTGAATTTTTTCAGCAATAATGGAATGCCTTCCTTACGGCGACGAGCATGGCCGATGGGGAATTCGACTTTAACTTCATTAAGTTGGCTGCCATCTGCAAACACAATAGTTAATGCGTTAGCAATAGAGCGTTTTTCCGGATCATGATAATCACGGGTAAAATCAAGATCTTCAACACACACTATTTTTTCCCGCAGTGCATCAATGCGGGGATCTGCCGCAACGCTATCTTCGTAATCCGCCGCAGTAAGACGACCAAAGATCAAAGGAATCGCAACCATGTACTGAATACAGTGGTCTCTGTCCGCAGGATTGTTTAACGGGCCTTGTTTATCAATAATCCGTATGCAAGCTTCATGGGTACGAATAGTGATTTTTATAATGTCATTGATGGTCTTGCCGGTGTCTTTTAGTTGCTGATGCAGGCTCATTGCCGCTTCCACCGCAGTTTGCGCATGAAATTCTGCCGGGAAAGCAATCTTGAACAACACGTTTTCCATCACATAAGAGCCATATGTACGCTGGAATTTGAAAGGCTGACCATTGAACAAGACATCATAGAATCCCCACGTTTTTGCGGTTAATACCGAGGGATATCCCATTTCACCCTTTTGCGCCATCAGGGCCAAGCGAACCGAGCGGGATGTTGCATCACCGGCAGCCCAAGATTTACGTGAGCCGGTATTGGGAGCGTGACGGTAAGTTCGCAGTGATTGACCATCAACCCAAGCCAGTGATACCGCACTCAGGATCTCTTCCCGATTCAACCCCAACATTTCAGCAACAACAGCGGTCGAAGCCACTTTTACCAGCACGACATGATCTAAACCAACTTTATTGAATGCATTCTCCAGTGCAAGACATCCCTGAATTTCATGTGCTTTAACCATACCCGTCAAAACATCTTTGATCGTGAGAGGCTTTTTCCCACCAGCAACAGCATTTCTTGATAGCCAGTCAGCCACTGCCAAGATGCCACCAAGGTTATCGGATGGATGCCCCCATTCAGCGGCAAGCCATGTGTCATTGAAATCCAGCCACCGGATCATCGTACCAATGTTAAACGCCGCCTGTACCGGATCGAGCTGGAACTGTGTTCCCGGCACACGTACACCATTGGGTACAATTGTCCCCGGCACAATCGGCCCTAGCAATTTCTTACAAGCCGGGTATTCCAGCGCCTCCAGCCCGCAACCTAATGTATCCAGAAAGCAGTAATAAGCCGTTTCATAGGCAACGGATGATGTGATGGCGTATGCCATAACATAATCCACAATATCCACAATCACTTGATCGTATTCACAGCGATTGCTTGCAACAGAGGTAGACATAATAATTCCTTGTTAAAAAAACACTCATGCAGGAATCCTGCATCAAAAAGAACGTTATCCACGTTTATCAATTGGCGTAAGTACGCGATTTTCTGGCCCAATGTAATTGGCTGAAGGGCGAATAATTTTGTTATCAATACGTTGTTCAATGATGTGAGCAGCCCATCCCGCTGTGCGGGCAATCACAAACAACGGTGTAAACATCGCAGTTGGCACGCCCATCATGTGATAGGAAACCGCTGAGAACCAATCAAGATTCGGGAACATTTTTTTGTTGGCCCACATCACCGCTTCTAGTCGATCCGCGATATCAAACATTTTGGTGGTTCCTGCCTCTTTAGAAAGTTGCAGAGCCACATCTTTAATGACGTTGTGACGGGGATCTGAAATGGTGTAAACCGGATGACCAAAGCCGATAATGACCTCTTTTCTCGCCAAGCGCACCAGAATATCACTCTCTGCCTCATCAGGATTTTCATAGCGCTGTTGAATTTCAAAAGAGACTTCGTTTGCTCCACCGTGTTTTGGCCCTCTCAACGCACCAATCGCCCCAATGATAGCGGAGTAGATATCTGTGCCAGTTCCTGCAATAACCCGACTGGTAAATGTCGAGGCATTAAATTCGTGTTCAGCATAAAGGATTAGAGAGGTATGCATGGTTTTTTCCCATGATTCACTGGGTTTTTTACCATGCAAGAGATGCAGAAAATGTCCGCCTATCGACTCATCATCGGTTTCTACCTCAATGCGGCGTCCATTGTGGCTATAGTGATACCAATAGAGCAACATGGAGCTGAGAGAAGCCAGTAATCTGTCAGCAATATCACGCGCTCCCGCAAAATTATGATCGTCTTTTTCAGGCAATGTACAACCAAGAACCGAGACTCCAGTACGCATAACATCCATCGGATGGGCGGCTGCGGGCAATGTTTCCAATGCTGCCTTTACGCTACCCGGCAGACCTCGCAGTGCAGTTAATTTCGTTTTATAGGCAGACAATTCAGCACGGGAAGGCAATTTTTCATGAATCAGTAGGTATGCAACTTCTTCGAATTCACACTGGGTTGCAAGATCAAGAATATCGTAACCACGGTAGTGCAGATCATTACCGGTTTTTCCAACTGTACAAAGTGCCGTGTTACCCGCATTGACGCCAGAAAGGGCTACAGACTTTTTAGGCTTGAAAGTGGTTAACTCAGTCATCGTGTTCTGTTCGCTCATGGGTATCACCTCTACTGTTTTTATGCCATATAAAACGGCGAAATTAGGTGGGGCTGTCCGTCATTGAGATTTTTTCTGGGAGAAAAGCAGATCCAGTTTTTGTTCAAAATCGTAGTAGTTGATGCTTTCGTATAACTCATTGCGAGTCTGCATCATGCTGATCACACTCTTCTGTGTCCCTTCGCGGCGAAGTGTGGTGTAAACCTGCTCGGCTGCCTTATTCATTGCCCGGAAAGCAGAAAGTGGATAAAGCGCAATAGAGACATCCACACTTTTCAACTCTTCAGTCGTGAAAAGTGGAGTTGCACCAAATTCAGTGATATTGGCGAGTATTGGAACCCCGGTTGTTGACGCAAATGTTTGATACATATGTAATTCAGTGATCGCCTCAGGAAACAGCATGTCTGCCCCGGCTTCGATATAGGCTTTTGCCCTGTCAAGAGCCGCTGCTAATCCTTCAACAGCCAACGCATCAGTGCGGGCCATAATGACGAAATTTTTATCAGTACGGGCATCAACGGCGGCCTTGATGCGATCAACCATTTCTTCTTTAGACACAATCTCTTTATTCGGGCGATGACCGCAGCGCTTCGCACCGACCTGATCCTCAATATGCAGCCCCGCCGCCCCTGCTTTAATCATGGAACACACAGTGCGGGCCACATTAAAGGCAGAAGAACCAAAACCGATATCAGCATCCACCAACAATGGCAAATCGCATACGTCGGTAATACGACGAATATCTGTTAACACATCATCCAGCGTTGAAATTCCCAGATCAGGCATACCCAATGAACCCGCAGATACACCGCCACCAGAAAGATAGATAGCTTTATAGCCCGCCCGTTTTGCCAGCAACGCATGATTCGCATTAATGGTACCGACAACCTGTAGCGGGGATTCAGCTTCTATCGCCTGACGAAATGCCAAACCGGCAGAGGAAAGCGTCATACAAGACCTCATTGTTATTATAATGAAACACATTTGTTACTTATCATGTTACTTAGCAATATACGTACCAATAAAGTAAAAAATAGCTGACTGTTTTAAAAAACAAACACAATAAAAAGTTAATATTTTGTTTTTTAATTAAAAAATAGCACTAAGAATATTTATTAGCTTGTAGGAAAGTACCATTGATAGAAAAACCCATCTGTTTCATAATGAATCAATTACGTTTCATGAAACACGAATGAAACAATTGCGAAACATTGAATGATTGTGGTGGGAAAAGCGAATAAAGTGCAGCTAAGGAAAACAACGTACAGAACGTACAAATAGAGGAATAGCATGGCAGAAACACCATCAACAGAGCGTGATAACCGTGATAAACCGGTCATTTGGACAGTATCTGTTTCCCGTCTTTTTGATCTCTTCCGTGATATCACACCAGAGTTCGATCATCAGGCCAATATCACGCCTATCCAACTTGGGTTTGAAAATGCGGTTCAGCATATTCGTCAACGGTTAACAACTGAATGTTGTGATGCCGTGCTCTGTGCCGGCTCCAACGGAGCTTATCTTAAAAGTCGTTTGTCAGTACCGGTTATTATTGCCAAAGCCAGTGGATTTGATTTTATGCAGGCATTAGCCCGCGCACGACAAATCAGCTCCCGTATTGGTGTTATCACCTATCAGAATACATTACCTGCGCTAGAAGAATTTCAACAACGGTTCAACCTGCGCATTGAACAACGCAGTTACGTAACGGAAGAAGATGCACGGGCCCAAGTCAATGCACTAAAAGCCATTGGCATTAAAGTGATTGTCGGTGCCGGGCTAATTACCGATCTCGCCTATGAAGCTGAATTGGTAGGTGTTTTTGTCTACTCTGCTGATTCTATTCGCCAGGCATTCCATGATGCACTGGATATCGCCAGAATGACCAAGCTCAGCCAAGCTTCAATTTCTGCCTACCCAACCGAGAATACCTTGCGTACCCGCCACACTCTCAATGATATCCGGGGAAATTCAGCGATGATGGAACATGTGCGCAACACTATTATGCTATATGCCCGTTCGCCTGCCACAGTGCTGATACAGGGGGAAAGTGGCACAGGGAAGGAGCTAGTAGCACAAGCCATTCACCATGAATATGCCCTGCGGTATGGTCAGGTTGCAGGTAAACATCAACGCCCGTTTGTCGCCGTTAACTGTGGAGCTATTGCGGAATCTCTACTGGAAGCTGAATTGTTTGGTTATGAGGAAGGGGCTTTCACCGGTTCACGACGCGGAGGGCGTGCAGGTCTCTTTGAAGTTGCGCATCGGGGCACGCTATTTCTGGATGAAATTGGTGAAATGCCACTGCCTCTTCAAACACGGCTATTGCGGGTACTGGAAGAAAAATCCGTTGTCAGAGTAGGAGGACACCGCCCCATTGCTGTTGATGTTCGGATCATTTGCGCCACACATTGCGATCTGGATACCTGGGTTCGAGAAGGACGTTTTCGAACAGACCTGTTCTATCGCCTGAGTGTATTGCGGATCAACATTCCGGCCCTCAAGGAAAGAGGTCACGATATTGGTATATTGGCGCTGGAATATCTGCGACGAGCATTTGCTGCATTGAACTTACCGGTATCACAATCAAGAGTGCAAGAGCTTGCTGCCTGTCAGGAGGCATTGCAAACCTATCATTGGCCCGGTAATGTCCGAGAACTACGTAATCTCATGGAACGACTCACGTTATACCTCAGTGCCCATCCTGAACATACCTTAACACCGGAATTGATATTGGCGCTTTCACCGGAGCGCCAATCTACACTCAAGCTAGCGGAACAAAGGATGAAGTCATCCCCTTCTTCAATTCAACAACCTTCACTTGTTGCACCACTTTCAGTTTATGAAACCTTGAAACGGTTTTCTGGCAATCACCATGCAACCGCAGAATATCTGGGGATTAGCCGTACTACGTTGTGGCGACGATTGAAGAAAGAAATGGCGGAGAATAAATAGCTAAAATGTTGCCTTGAAGTGCTTACGGTAGTCCTGTGGCGTGCTACCGAACATCCGGAAGAAACTGCGGCGTAAAGTATCTTCACAGCCAAAACCGCAACGGGAGGCTATACACTTGAGCGATAGCGTAGATTCAGCCAAAAGATAACGCGCCGCTTCTAAGCGGAATCGCTCCACCGCTTTGGCGGGTGTAATCCCTGTATGTTGGCTATAGTGGCGCACAAAGCTACGCTCACTCATATTGGCACGAGCGGCCAAAGCTGCCACTGAAAGGTCTCCCGCCAAATTGTTGGTCATCCAGGCGTGAAGATCTGCAAATTTACTCGTGCTGCTTTGTAACGCCAGTGGAGCACTAAACTGTTCCTGCCCACCAGGACGTTTGAGAAACATAACGAGATTCCGCGCAACATCCAGTGCCAGTTTATGGCCGAAATCCTCCTCCAGTAATGCCAGAGCCAAATCGATGCCTGCGGTGACACCAGCAGAAGTCCACACCGAGCCATCCTGAATAAAGATAGGATCACATTCCACCTGCAATTTACTGTAACGTCGGGCCAGTTCGGCACAACTACTCCAGTGCGTGACGACTCTACGGCCATCAAGCAACCCGCAGGCAGCCAGAATGAATGCTCCACTGCATACAGATACAATACGCCTGGCCAACAATGCATGTCCCTTTAACCAATTGCGCAATAGCGGATGGTTCGCCGCTAACTCAACGCCAGGACCCCCTGCAACGATCAAAGTATCAGCGGGAGAATCCAGCTCAGGCAAGGGTTCTGCCTGCACAGTTATTCCGGCCTGCGTCATTACCTGCCCGGGCTCACAAGCCACGACTTTTATGGCGTAGGGCCGCCTGCGCCCAGTCTTCTCTGCCAGCTCATTGGCGGTAGTAAAGACCTGCAATGGCCCTGAAAGGTCCAGCAGATTTACGTTGGGGAAGATCAGAAAATAGAGAGTTTTAATGTCCATAAAGGCAATTATGGCACTTGGCGTAAATCGTCGCCATATTGGCATATACGCCAATCAGTTAACGGTTACAGTTGCCTCATCAATTCACTACCGGGAATAACAGATATTCGGCGATCGATAAAAATAGCGGCATACGAATTTCTGTTCGCTTCTCAATCTCGATAAGGAAAACTTCTCCATGAAAAACACATCCAAGGAATATCCTGCGGCATTATCTTCGTTAATGAAAGCATCGTCTGGAGAAAAACCCACTCTCGCTTTTGTCATTTTCCCAGGCATGACGCCACTTGATATGATTGGTCCTGCGACAGTTCTTGAAGTCGGAGAATGGTTAAATATTGAATATGTTTGGCACGATTTACTTCCGGTGCGTACTGAGCTGGCATATATATCATTCTCGCCAAGCATTACGTTTGAGCAGTTAGATAAAGTTGATATCTTATGTGTTCCCGGTACAGGAAATCCTTATGCTTTGCTTTCCGAATTAGACATGCTTGATTGGATACATAAAGTGGGCAGTAAAGCATCCTGGGTCACCAGCGTGTGTACAGGATCTATCCTGTTAGGGGCCGCTGGCTTGCTAAAAGGGTATCAAGCAGCGACTCATTGGTCGATGACAGACGATCTCAACAAATTCGGTGCAATACCGGTTAATAAAAGAGTCGTTATCGATAGAAACCGGGTCACTGGGGGTGGAGTCACCGCAGGTATTGATTTCGGTTTAACATTGCTTGCTGAAATCAAAGGTGAAGAATATGCACAAACAGTCCAACTGGCGATGCAATATAGCCCAGAACCGCCGTTCAATAGCGGCATGCCAGAACTCGCCGGCAAAGAAATAACCCATGCCACGCTTCAAGCTATATTTTCCAATGTGGAAAAACAGACGCCTGATTACAAAGAAATATTAATTAAAAGCGCCAAGAGAATATCAGATATTTACTGAATATATTTTCGTATTACGGCTCAATTCAACCTGTTTCAGCGTTCACTTATTTACCAATAACGGAAATATTTCCTATTCTAAGAACGGCTAATTCATAGGTGCATAAATCCAGATTTGTTTTTTTAGATTAAAAGGTATAGGCAACCAATCCGGTTGCCGCTTCCAAGAGAAAGTTTATCGGATTACGATGTTTCAAATATTCTACTTGAGGAATATTCTTTAATTATTCAAATACTATTTCAATTAAAAAGCTTAATACCCGACAGAAAAAGTATGATTTCAAACTTATCCAAATAATATACCGCTTATATGTAAAGTTTTGCCCACTTATTTACACGAACTTTCATGCCGATTAAGGTATCAGCATAAGTCAATCGGCTATTTGTTCAAGTTCGTTCTGGCTCAATCCAGTAGTTTTCATTATTGTTTCATGATCAATACCATTGTTCATCATTCTACAGGCGATTTCCAGAATCTCCTGTTTTTTACCTTTCTGTAATCCTTCTTGGTATGCTTCTTGGTATGCTTCCTGAAATCCTTCTCGGAACGCTTTCTGCTCCAGTTTTTGCGCTATTGTCATCAATTACCTCCTCATATTTCTAGGGGACGGTCCGTTACTCGCTGGACAAGCCCCTCTTCTAACACGAATCTTTAAATACCGATTACGGCTCTCAGCACGAATCAGTGACGTATTTGTTCAAGTTCGTTCTGGCTCAACCCTGTACTTTTCATTATCGTTTCATAATCGATACCATTGTTCATCATTCTACAGGCGACTTCCAGAATTGCCTGTTTTTTACCTTTCTCTTCACCTTTCTGTAATCCTTCCTTAAGCCCTTCTTGATGTCCTTTATGTTGCAACTTCTGCGCTATTGTCATCAGTACCTCCTCATACTTCGGGAACTGTTCTGCCAGTTGCCGGATAAAACCTTCTGGATCGGCGGTATCTCCCACCAGTAATATGTAGTTTAGCATGCTTTTTAGCAGCTCATATGTATAATAATCATACGCAAACAACATGGTCAGCTCTTGCTGTAACTCCGCCATATCACGTTGCCGGATATGTTTTTGTACTATTTCCAGTAGTGCAACCCGTTTGTGCGTCAGGATTTCATCATCCGGGATTACCGTCACATCCACCAGCGGAAACGCGCTGGAATAGATCTCTTCCGCCAGAGCCGAAGCATCGAAGCAGTCGAACCAGTTGGTACTCCACGGATACGGCCGTATTTTTCCATGATAAAACAACACCGGAATAACCAGCGGCAATTTTTCATGTCCCTGCTCTAGATGCCACTGCATTGCTGAAATACTGTAACGCATCAGCCGGAATGCCATCATCTTATCCGGGGAACTCTGGTGTTCAATCACACAATACACATAACTCTCACCCTGCGTAGTTTTTAGTGAATACAGAATGTCGGAATAATGTACCCGCAGATTGTCCTCAATAAATGACCCCGATTCCAGTTGCAGTGTATCAAGATCACAAACTGCCCGTAATGTGGCAGGTAAGTGTATCTCTAGAAAATCTCTGGCGGTATCAATATGACTTAAAAACTTTTTAAAAATAGCATCATGTGGCGTCGGTGTATTTTTTCTTTTCATAAGAGGATAGTAGCATATTTTCTTTTATATTAAAGGGATATTAAATAAATACCGTTTTCAGCTTGAATGCCGAAACGGTATTTCAGATAATAATTAATGCATTTCAGTTAAATAATTCAATAATAGAACATTTTAAAAATAACAATTAATTAGTCCAATCAAGACTAATTAATTGTTCTACGGAACTAATTAACTATTTCCATTAATATGATCTTACAGCAGATTTTAATGCCTTAATATCCGAAGCACAGAGATAGGGTTTTAAAGCATTAAATTTCTCTTCTGACCAATCATATATTTTTAACGCAAGTAGCTCATTGATAATGTGCGGCTCAAAGCGATATTTAACTAATTTCGCAGGCGTTCCAGCAATAATACTATATGGCTCAACATCTTTAGTTACAACGCTATTAGCAGCAACGATAGCACCTTCACCAATGGTGACGCCAGGCATAATCATTGAACGCATACCAAGCCACACACCATCATGAATATGCGTGTCACCCTTACCTACATATGCCTCTTCAATATATTCCATGAATGGATATAAACAGAACCAATCCGCTCTGTGTGTATTGTTTCCACCCATAAGAATGATAGTTTCAGCACCTATGCAAACATAATCGCCAATATACAATTTATCAATCGGCCATTTAGACTCCCATTGAAGACTGATCTTATCACCGTACAAATAACGAACGACAGATTCTTCAAAAACGCCGCTCCAGCAATCGCTATAATAGCTATGAGTTCCTTTGATGACAATATTCGGATTAGTTACAGCTTCATGCAAAAATTGAATTTTTGACCAATGTTTTTCTTTCATGGTAAATAGTCTCTATTAATTATTCATTTACCATAGAATGCTTTCTATGGTGATGTATCCACATTCAAAATACATCACTCCTAGCTGATTCGGGGTTGATTTAATAACGGGATTCTTTTCATATTAGGCGATGAGTTAGTTATTAACTTATATCGGTTATCATTCGTAAATTCTTTTGATCTTATTTACATCATATCAAAAGATATATTTTCAATGCGAACTACTCAGCATTTTTTAGGAAGAAGCAAAACTGGAGCGAGCGAAGGGAATCGAACCCTCGTATAGAGCTTGGGAAGCTCTCGTTCTGCCATTGAACTACGCTCGCTTAGAGATAACATAAATTATTATAGCGGCTTCGTTGGCATCAGCAAGCCATTATCTGTTTAAGTTGTCTATATTTCAGGCAGTTGAAAATAAAAACTCCCCCGGTAACTATGCCATAGGGGAGTTAGAATTTAATTCAAGCTGTTATTTCTGCGGGCGCATTGCCGGGAACAGAATGACATCACGGATAGTATGGCTATCTGTCAACAACATAATCATACGGTCAATACCAATACCCAAACCGGCTGTTGGCGGCATACCGTGTTCCAAAGCCGTTATATAATCTTCATCGTAGAACATGGCTTCGTCATCACCTTCGTCTTTCTGGCGAACTTGCTCAGCAAAACGTTCAGCCTGATCTTCGGCATCATTCAATTCTGAAAAGCCGTTACCAATCTCACGTCCACCAATAAAGAATTCAAAACGGTCGGTGATAAACGGATTTTCATCATTACGACGTGCTAGTGGAGAAACTTCTGCCGGGTATTCAGTGATAAATGTAGGTTGAATCAGGTGGCTTTCAGCTGTTTCTTCAAAGATTTCACACTGAATACGACCAAGGCCCCAACCTTTTTCCACTTCAATACCAAGAGATTCAGCGATAGCCACCGCCTTATCCATATCATCCAAATCAGCTATGTTGGTTTCAGGACGATATTTGCAAATGGCCTCTTTCATGGTCATTTGGGCAAAGGGTTTACCGAAATCGAATTCCTGCTCGCCATAGTTAACCAGAGTATTACCCAAAATATTCTGCGTCAGCGTGCGGAACAGCTCTTCTGTCAGGGTAATCAGATCTTTGTAATCCGCATAAGCCATGTAGAGTTCCATCATGGTGAACTCAGGGTTATGGCGCGGAGATACGCCTTCGTTACGGAAGTTGCGGTTAATTTCAAATACACGTTCAAAACCACCAACAACCAGACGTTTCAGGTAAAGTTCCGGCGCAATACGCAGATACATATCAATATCCAGCGCATTATGGTGAGTAATAAATGGACGAGCTGCCGCACCACCAGGGATTACCTGCATCATTGGTGTTTCCACTTCCATAAAGCCTTTACTGACCATAAAGCTACGCAGGGCCGACAAGACTTGAGAACGAATTTGGAAAGTTTTGCGCGATTCGTCATTGGCGATCAGATCCAGATAACGCTGGCGGTAACGAGTTTCCTGATCAGCCAAGCCGTGGAATTTATCCGGCAATGGACGCAGCGCTTTTGTCAGCAGACGCAGTTCAGTACAGTGAATGGAAAGTTCACCCGTTTTGGTTTTAAACAGTTTGCCACGAGCCCCCAGAATGTCTCCCAGATCCCATTTTTTAAACTGTTCGTTATAAATACCTTCCGGCAGATCGTCACGGGCAACATATAACTGAATACGACCGCCCATATCCTGTAGCGTTACGAAAGAAGCCTTACCCATAATGCGACGCGTCATCATACGACCACCAACCGTCACTTCAATATTCAGTGCTTCCAACTCTTCCTGAGTTTTATCGTCATATTTCGCGTGCAAATCTTCTGAGATGTTTTCACGACGGAAATCATTCGGGAATACAATACCTTTTTCCCGTAAAGCTACCAGTTTTTCGCGGCGAGTTTGCAGTTCATTATTTAAATCGGGAGCCTGTTCCGCACCCTGCTGTTGTTGTGACATTTTAGTTCCTCATAAGCCAGCTTTAAGGCTTGCTTCAATGAATTTGTCCAGATCACCATCCAGCACCGCTTGTGTATTGCGAGTTTCAACGCCGGTGCGCAAGTCTTTGATGCGTGAATCATCCAGAACATAAGAGCGAATTTGACTACCCCAACCAATATCGGATTTATTTTCTTCCATTTCCTGTTTATTGGCGTTCTTTTTCTGCATCTCCAGTTCATACAGCTTCGCTTTTAGCTGTTTCATCGCCTGGTCTTTATTTTTATGCTGAGAACGATCATTTTGACACTGAGTCACAATGTTGGTTGGAATATGGGTAATACGCACCGCAGATTCTGTTTTATTGACGTGCTGACCACCCGCGCCAGATGCGCGGTAAACATCGATACGTAAGTCTGCTGGATTAATTTCAATATCAATATCATCATCCACTTCAGGATAGATGAAAGCAGAACTGAATGAAGTATGGCGACGACCGCCAGAATCAAATGGGCTTTTACGTACCAAACGGTGAACACCGGTTTCAGTACGCAACCAACCATAAGCATAATCGCCCATAATCTTAATGGTCGCTGATTTCAGGCCAGCAACTTCACCATCTGATTCTTCAATGATTTCAGTTTTAAAACCTTTGGATTCAGCCCAACGCAAATACATACGCATTAGCATACTTGCCCAATCCTGGGCCTCGGTACCACCAGAGCCTGCCTGCAAGTCAAGATAACAGTCAGCACTGTCGTACTCACCAGAAAACATTCGGCGAAATTCTAACTGACCCAATTTGCCTTCAAGCTGTTCCAGCTCTACCACAGTTTCATTAAAAGTCTCTTCATCGTCAGCTTCTACTGCCAGTTCCAGTAAACCTTGTACATCTTCCAGACCCTGCTCAAGCTGATCGATAGTTTCAACAATCTCGTCTAATGAGGAACGTTCTTTACCCAAAGCCTGTGCCCGCTCCGGTTCATTCCAAACATCAGGCTGTTCCAATTCAGCATTAACTTCTTCTAAACGCTCTTTTTTGACATCGTAGTCAAAGATACCCCCTCAGAACCGTTGTCCGTTCAGACAGGTCCTGAATGTGGTTTTTTACCGGATTAATTTCAAACATATTCTCGTGTCTTACGTTGTATAGTCGTAGATAAATGGATAATTTTCGAACCGCGTATTGTAGCGGATTCAGCACAGGGTTTATAGCACTTCAACAGATTTGTCACGTATTCATACGAGAGTACGCAACAGTGACTGACTACCTGCTGCTCAACTGTTAATAAGGCCAGAGATGTTGGATCAAAAGCTGTACACTACGGTTGCCACGAAATTCATTAACATCCAGTTTATAGGCAAGTTCTACTTCGCGGACACTGTTATCTGGCCAGCGGGTAGGATCGATATTGAACGCAATACCATCCAGCATCGGCCCACCATTTAATGGCTCTACTATCACCTTTAAATGACGCTCTCCAACAATACGCTGTTGCAGTAGTTTGAATTTACCGTCAAAAATAGGTTCCGGGAATGCCTGCCCCCAAGGACCACCATCACGCAACATTTCTGCCATGTCCAATGACAGTTGATTAGTCGCTAATTCACCATCACTCCAGATAACACCTTCAAGTTGTGAAATATCTAACCAATCCGCCATTAGCGTAGAAAAGTGATACTGAAATTGTTCGAATTTATCCTGTTCAAGTGACAAACCAGCCGCCATCGCATGACCACCAAATTTAAGTATCAACCCCGGATGCAAAGTATCAAGCCGCTCAAGCGCATCACGCATATGCAATCCCTGAACTGAACGACCAGAACCTTTCAAAATACCCTCGCCAGCCGGTGCAAAAGCGATAACAGGCCGATGAAAACGCTCTTTAATCCGGGAAGCCAGAATTCCAACTACCCCTTGATGCCATTCTGGATGATAGAGTGCTAGCCCATAAGGCAGTTCAGTGCTGGTACGTTCAAATTTGTCGCAGATTTGCAGTGCTTCCTGCTGCATTCCCTGCTCTATTTCACGACGAGTCTGGTTAAGACTGTCCAGTTCACAAGCTATCTGACGCGCCTGTGCCATGTCGTCAGTGAGCAATAAAGTGACGCCAATGGACATATCATCAAGGCGGCCAGCGGCATTCAGTCTTGGCCCCAGAAAAAAACCCAAATCGCTGGCTGTCAGTTTATAAGCATCACGATTGGAAACTTCCAGTAATGCGCGTATCCCCGCGCAACAACGCCCAGCACGAATACGATTCAATCCTTGATAAACCAGAATCCGGTTATTGGTATCCAAAGGTACAACATCGGCGACAGTTCCTAACGCAACCAAATCCAACATTTCCGCCAGATTTGGCAGCGCAATTCCTTGCTTTTCAAACCACTGATCTTTTCTCAGCGCCGACCTTAAAGCAGACATCAGATAAAATGTGACACCCACCCCGGCCAATGACTTAGACGGGAACGAACAATCGGCAAGATTAGGATTAATAATGGCATCAGCCGCCGGCAAAACGTCACCCGGCAAGTGATGATCCGTGACAATCACTTTCATATGGTGCTGATGGGCAGCCGCAACCCCTTCATGGGAAGAGATACCATTATCCACGGTAATAATTAGGTCAGCGCCTTTTTTAACAACCTCTTCTACCACCTGTGAACTTAAACCATAACCATCGTCAAAACGGTTTGGTACCAGATAATCCAGATGGCGATATCCCATCGAGCGTAATGATCGGATCGCCAATGCCGTACTGGTTGCCCCATCAGCATCAAAATCACCGACAATAACGATACGCCAATGTTCATGAAGTGCAGCCAACAAGAGCGCCACCGCCTGTTCCACACCACTCAGATGCTGATAATTCAATAACCCTTGAACACCACGCTCCAATTCATTAGCTTGCTGGATACCACGAACGGCATATAAACGACGCAGTAATGGATGAATCTGTTGTGGAAGATGACTGTCATCCACCGCCGGGCGGCGGCGAAGTTGTGTTTCAATATTCACTAAACTTATTTACCACGTTGTGCCAGTGCCGCTGCCAAAGCCTCTGGTGGCATATATCCACCTAACAAGCTGCCATCCTTAAGGACAATCGCAGGCGTTCCCTGCACACCAAACTGGAGGCCCAGTTTGTAATGGTTAGCAATATCCACCTTGCAACCCTTAATTGGCGAAACATCCTCATTTTTAAACGCTGCATCCAGTGATTTCTGCGGTGTTGCACTACACCAGATAGATTGCATATCTTTAGCAGATTGGTGCTGCATACCCTGACGAGGGAATGCCAGATAGCGCACAGTAATACCAAGTTTATTGTACTCTTTCATGTTTTCATGCAATTTATGGCAGTAACCACAGGTAATATCCGTGAAAACGGTAACAATATGCTTCTCTTCCGGCGCTTTGTAGATGATCATTTGATCTCTCATTGCTTCCAACTTTTTCACCAATAATTGATTACTGACATTCACAGGAGCGCTACCACTAACATCATAAATTGGCCCTTGTAATAAATATTTCCCGTCATCAGATAGATAAATGATACCTTGCTCAGTAACTACCGTATTTAAACCAACGATAGGTGATGGCTGGATGCTTTCTGCTTTTATCCCTAGTTTTTGCATTGTTCTATGGACAGCACCATCATCAGCAAGCACATTTCCACTAAACCAGGCCAGCAAAAGAGGGAAACATAACACACTTTTTTTCATTTTCAGTTCCTTTAAATCCGTGCTCACCCACGCGGATGATGTTGTTGATGTAACAATTTGAGCCGTTCTGTTGCTACATGAGTATATATTTGTGTTGTGGATAGATCACTATGCCCCAATAACATCTGCACAACTCGCAAATCAGCGCCATGATTAAGCAAATGCGTGGCAAATGCATGACGCAAAACATGGGGAGATAATCGTTCAGCATCGATTCCAGCCAACAGCGCATAATGTTTAATACGATACCAGAATGTCTGTCGGGTCATTTGTCGCCCACGGTTGCTCGGAAAAAGGACATCCAACGTTGCGCCATTCAGCAACCCGGCTCTCCCATATTCCAGATAATGCTCTAGCCAGTAAATCGCTTCTTCCCCTAAAGGCACTAAACGTTCTTTATTACCTTTACCTATCACTCTCACCACGCCTTGGCGCAAACTGACATCGGAAAGAGTCAATCCCACCAACTCTGATACCCGTAAACCACAGGCATAAAGCACTTCAAGCATGGCTTTATCCCTTAACTCCACCGGCTGATCTGTACAGGGCGCATTAAGTAGATCTTCGACCTGCTTTTCACTTAAATCTTTAGGCAATCGCTTTGGTAATTTCGGTGCAGACAAAAGTGCTGTCGGATCATCTTCCCGCATTTTTTCCCGATAAAAATAGAGAAACAATTGGCGCATGGCACTGAGTAAACGCGCCGAACTACTGGCTTTATACCCTCCATCCACGCGTTCTGCCATAAAAGAGTGCAAATCTATCGTCTGGACAGATAATAAATTGTGTCCATGATGTATCAACCAGTTATCCAGTGCCTGCAAATCCAACCGGTAAGAAGCCAGCGTATTTTCCGCAAGAGCATGTTCCAGCCAGATAGCATCAAGAAACTGTTCTATCAGTGGATTAGTCAACTGAGTTGGTTGTTTTGACACGAAATACTTTCCTTAAATCTGCACATCTCTGCTGGCTATTATGCCTGAAAAAGCAATTATTCTGTTACAATGCCAGCCCAGATATTCAAAAACCATAATGATTAATGATGAAGATTGGTCTTTTTTACGGCTCCAGCACCTGCTACACCGAGATGGTAGCAGAGAAAATCCGCGATATCCTTGGCGAAGATTTAGTTGATCTCCACAATATCAAAGAGACAGCACCTGAATTAATGGAAACGTATTCTGTACTGATTCTCGGCATCCCAACATGGGATTTTGGCGAATTGCAGGAAGATTGGCTGGTTATTTGGGATCAAATCCCTTCCCTCGATTTACAAGGGAAAATTGTCGCCATGTATGGTATGGGGGATCAAATTGATTACGGCGATTGGTTCCTTGACGCTCTCGGTATGCTATATCACCATTTACGCCCTTCAGGCGTGCATTTTATTGGCTTCTGGCCAACTGAAGGTTATGAGTTTACCAGCCCGAAACCATTAACAGATAATGGCTCACAATTTGTCGGGCTGGCTCTGGATGACGTAAACCAGTATGAACAAACTGATGATCGTTTATCGCAATGGTGTATGCAAATCCTGCAAGAAATGGAGCTTCTACTTTAAATCAGGAAAATTTCAGCTCAATTAGATATCAGGATATTGCAACAACAGTTGATTAATATTCCTCCATTCATCCTGTGACATACCATCGGATGCTAGCCATAAACGGATTTTTTTCTGGTTATAAAAAGATTGAGCCGTAATTAATATGCCATAACGACACAACCACGGCCGCCGGATAATTTGCCACTCGTGCTTCTTCCATTGCAACTTATTATCACTGAGAAGAACTAAAAGCCCTTGAGATTTACGGATATTTTTCTGGCTACGCCCCCAACTGACAATAATCAACAGTACCAAAGGAAGCCAGAAAATCCAGAAAATAGCGTCATCCGCAGGCCACGGAGCAAGTAGTACGATAAGCGCTATTGCACCATGAACACAGGTAGAAATTAGCTGGGTATGCCAAGATACCCTGAGATCACATTTCCACAGGACCACGATCTTTATTTCTATTCTGAATAAGTTTAATCATGCGGAATAACTCTTCATCTTCTGGACGCCCATGATTCATTAACCAGTTGAACAGATCAGGATCAGCACATTCAAGTAAGCGAATAAAAAGTCGTTTATCATCATCACTGAGCGAGTCATATTCATAGTTAAAAAACGGCATAATTGAAATATCCAGCTCACGCATTCCACGCCGGCATGCCCAATGAATACGTGCTTTATTATCAATATCCATGTTCAAAAGCTCCCCTTTTTAATTCTCATTGTTAGTTTTAACGCCATTAGCCATATAAGTCGCCCGGCAAACTGATGCATCATGCCAGCTAATAACAATAATAACTACTTGCATTGTGCTTCAGCTCTTT
Source organism: Photorhabdus antumapuensis (assembly GCF_020387775.1). Classification (NCBI taxonomy): domain Bacteria; kingdom Pseudomonadati; phylum Pseudomonadota; class Gammaproteobacteria; order Enterobacterales; family Morganellaceae; genus Photorhabdus; species Photorhabdus antumapuensis. The sequence goes on along the minus strand of NZ_JAHZMK010000049.1, from coordinate 23,942 downwards.
TACCATTATGCATCATTGGCTCAAATATCTGACTGGCAGGATGTGTCATGGCTTATAAAACTCCGTTTTCTTCACAATCTCCATTATCTTCATCAATCCTTCCCCTGACTTTAATATCTCTGGATGACTGGGGACTGGTAGCAGCAACTGGACCGGATGCAGAAAAATATCTACAAGGTCAGGTGACAGCGGATATTTCTGCACTTGCAGCGAATCAACATGTGCTTAGTGCGCACTGTGACGCAAAGGGTAAAATGTGGAGTAATCTGCGCCTCTTCCATCGTGGTGAAAATCTTGCTTATATTGAGCGCCGTAGTGTGCTGGAAAATCAGCTTACAGAATTAAAAAAATATGCATTATTCTCCAAAATTGCTCTTGCTCAGGATGAAAATGCGGTATTGCTCGGTGTTGCAGGTAACAATTGTCGGGAAGCCCTAAGTAGCCTCTTCCCAATCTTGCCGGATGCTGATAATGCTGTCGTTGAATATGAAGCCACTACTCTACTCCATTTTACCTTGCCGTCTGAACGTTTCCTTCTGGTGACAAACACCGCAACTGCTGATCAGTTAACAGAAAGACTTCAAGCTCAGCTTAATAACAGCGAACAGTGGTTAGCTCTAGATATTGAAGCTGGCTTCCCGGTCATTGATGCAGCAAATAGTGCACAGTTTATTCCCCAAGCAACTAACCTACAGGCATTGGCTGGAGGGATATGCTTTAAAAAAGGGTGTTATACCGGGCAAGAAATGGTGGCTCGTGCTAAATATCGCGGTGCTAATAAACGTGCCATGTACTGGCTGGCTGGCAGTGCCAGCAAAATTCCTGTGGCTGGAGATGATTTGGAATGGCAATTAGGAGATAAATGGCGGAGAACGGGTACCGTTTTGTCCGCCGTTAAGTTGAATGATAATAGTGTCTGGGTACAAGTCGTCATGAATAATGATATGGAAAGCCATAGTGTATTCCGCGTTCGTGACGATGAGGGACATTCACTCACCATTCAGCCTCTGCCTTATTCTCTCGATGAAGAAAAATAATTGATGAGGTTTATATGTCGTTAGCAGTACCTACCGTTGATTTTGGCCCTTTTACGAATGTCATCGGTTTTTTGATGGAGTTGGATAAGCTGAAAAAAGTTCAGCGGCGAACTAAGTTACTGGATAACCATCGTCGGGAAAATTCGGCCGAACATAGCTGGCATTTTGCTATCGCCGCAATGAGTTTTGCGCCCTATGTAAAAGGGGTAGATATCCAGCGGGTTATCCAGATGGCATTAATTCACGATATTGTAGAAATTGATGCCGGTGATGTGATGGTTTACGATTTAGCAGCCCGTGAAGCCATTCATGAACAGGAAATCAAAGCCGCCGACCGTCTTTTTGGTTTACTTCCCGAACCACAGAAAAATCATTTTATGTCGCTTTGGCAAGAGTATGAAGCAGCAGAAAGCCAAGACGCCAATTTTGCTCTTACGCTGGATAGACTAATGCCGATGCTAATGAATCTGCATAATAAAGGGCAAAGTTGGGTAGAAGATGGTATTCGTTTTGAGCAGGTGATTAACCGCAATAAATTCATTGCCGATGCCTATCCTGAATTATGGCAATATCTGCTGCCACAACTGGAAATCGCACAGAAGAAAGGTTGGTTGAAATAACTTTTCTCGAAAATTTTATACTACAAATTCAGTGCACATATTAACCATATGATGCACTGAGTTAATTACAAAACTACAGTTGTTTTGATGAAAAACCTCAGATTTCACCCTGATAATCTCACTATCCCTAATCTACTCGTTTCCAGACAGTTCTTTCTTAGAAAACCGAAACACACTTGGATTCATCTCAGTCAATTTGCCGTTGACATATATCCGCCCATCCTTTCCTAACTGGCCTGACTGTCCATTCATACCCCTTTTACCCGCCTTTCCGAAACAACCTACGTCTTGAGTTACGTCTCCATTCTTATCCGATTTGATACCACCGATACCACCATTACCACCTTTCCCTCCATATCCTCCCCTACCGCCAGGCGCTATCATACCTGGTGCTGACTGACTCATAATACGTGGATTACCCGTGGAATAGCTAAAATCTATGTCACCTCCATCTCCACTACAGCCTCCATTACCCCCATCCCCTCCATCCCCGCCATCACCTCCGCACCCTCCATCCGCAGGCCGACACAGTGTGTTATCAGTATGATAATGACGATAATCAGCAATACCACCATAAAAACTACCATACCCTCCCTTACCACCACCACCACCACCACCACCACGACCGCCATTCCCCCCCTTACCACCATCGCCACCCATCGACCACAACTGTATCTGCCCATCCACATGAGTACATACAACAGTTAGTCTCGTCGCCTCTCCACCTGGTACGCCATCCGATCCCCGCGCTCCCGAAGAACCTTTAATTCCATCAGTACCTGATGTAGTCCCAACGACACAAGTATGTTTATTCTGAAGACCAGGTGAACCAGCAATGCCATTAGCTCCGCTGTTTCCAGTTGCACCAGCAGCACCAATTGTTCCATCTATCCCTGCACTGATAAAGTGCTGTGGACCGTTTTCAGCCCCGTGAATGACACTCGCTTCAATCCTACCGTTGGTGTAGCAAATAATTTTGCCTTCCGGTTCAATAGTTATCTGGTTGTACACCAAGACAATGGGTTCGCCACTATGTTCTGTATCTTTAATAATCAATGGATTATTTGCAGTAACAGTGATCTCTTCGCCACTGAATAACGCAACTTTCATCGGAAAACGCTTAGCATTAAGCATTTCTTCATAATCTTTGACCAGAGCGGAATCACCATAGATATAGGCACGAAAAGCTTTGCACAAATCAATATGATTTCCCGGGACGTTTGCCAGTCGTTCAGCAGAGAATGGTTCAGGTAATGGATGATATGATTCCATTTTTCCAGGGCCATACCGACTATCAGGCACCCCTCCGAGTAACTTCAGCTCTTGTATAGTTTGTACCGTAAAAAATGCAGGTGGCACAGTAGCCGTTTTCAGATCGTTAGAAAATATTACCGGCCCGTCAAAATCCGAGGTCTTAAGTTGCTTTGGCTGTCGTTCCAGACCAAACGGATGATGATTCTGATGTAATATTGCCAAAGTTTCAGCAACTGTTCTTATTTTATCCATGGGAATTCTCCTAAGTTTGAATTTATACATTTAGAATAACTTCATATATCAATTATCCATCTGACCCAGTTCCAACGTCTCTACTGCTATCACTACTGGTATGTCACCAAGTTGAATTTTCCCCCTGGCTAATCACCAGATTAGCCATAGCAAAAACATCGACTTTTTCTGGCAATAAAATATAGGCTCTTCAACAACAGATAGGCCAGAAAAATAATTCCGATGAGAATTAATTAGGTAAGTATTTATTCACTTTACAGAAAGCAATTAGATGCAACATTTAAATTACGCCATTTAAAATATTAATGTAAAATCTCACTTTTTCCATTAATTATGGGGAATTTTTCTGTGATACGTCACTACCTTTCAATAAGTGCTAATTAAAAATTTCAATTTTATACCCGTTATCTTTCAAGCTGCTGCTTTGTTGGCTACTTTCACTCACCCCAGTCACATAGTTATCTATGCTCCTGGGGATTCGTTCACTTGCCGCCGCGCTGCAACTCGAAATCTATTAGGTATATATTTATCTCATGAGGTATTATTAGAAAATACAAATAAAAACAACAAATAGAATTATATTTTTCAAAAATCACAACAAGATAGAAACCTATAGATATTATTGAATAATAAAATTATGAACGTAATTTAAATTAAGAGTAGAAAATAATTATTCTTTACAAGAAGAAGATTTTTTTACGAACAGAATTCAACCTTTGAATAAACTCATTTTACAAATAAATACTTAAATAATCGACAGAAAGGCCAATAAGATACCAAGCCCTCCGTCATTATGTTCGAGTAAATTGGATTGTCTGGAGCAAATTGCTATCTATCACCAGTCAAACCAGATCGTTGCACTATTATAATGACCAATATCACCATCCCTATAAACTAATACGATGCAGGCGAAAATCCGAGCTCACTCATTTCCAAACAATTTGTGTTTAGGAAACGGAAACAAACTTTCTTTAATCGCAATCTTGCAATTTGCCATTAACATATATCCGCCCCACATTTCCTGTTCGCTCTCCTGGGTTTCCTATCCCTCCATCAATACCCGCCTGACCAAACTTTCCGGTAAGACTCAACGTGTTACCTCCATTCCCAGTATTAATCCATGAGGAACCACCATCACCGCCTTTCCCTCTCTTTCCCGGCATACCGCCAACCCCCGCAAAACCTGGTGATGCTAAACATTTAATGTGTGGCTCGCCTTCGGCATAGCTAAAATATATGTCCCCCCCATCTCCACTACGACCTCCATTACCCCCATGTCCTCCATCGCCTCCATTGCCTCCGTTCCCTCCATGCCCAGACTCCTGACACAGTGAATTAGTAGTAAGATAATAAAGGTTATTAAAAAAACTACCATAACCCCCATCCCCCCCTTTACCACCAGGACCACCATGACCGCCCCTACCACCATTACCACCATCACCACCCGCCGACCACAAAGTTACTGTTCCCCTCACATCAGGGCATGCGATAGTTAGTTTCTCCCCTGCTTTAGCGGGTTCACCATCCGCTCCATGCACTCCCGAAGAACCGTTAGTTCCATCAGAACCTGGTGAAGGGCTAGCTATACAGCTATGTTTATTCTGAAGACCAGGACTACCCTTAGCGCCATCAGCTCCATTGTTTCCATCTGTACCAACAGCTCCATTGTTTCCATCTTCCCCTTTACTACTAAAATAATATGAGCTCCCTTGAATAACATCCGCTTCAATTCTACCGTTGGTGTAGCAAATAACTTTACCTTCTGGTTCAATGGTTATCTTGTTGTACACCAAGACAACAGGTTCACCATAGCTATCTTTATCTCTAATAATCAACGGATTATCTTCGCTTATAGTGATCTCCTCACCACTGTAGAACGCAACTTTCATCGGAAAACGCTTAGCATTAAGCATTTCTTCATAATCTTTGACCAAAGCAGAATCACCATAGATATAAGCACTAAAGGCTTTGCACAAATCAATATGATTACCAGGGACGTTTGCCAGCCGTTCAGCAGAAAACGGTTCAGGCAACAAATGATGGGGTTCCATTTTTCCAGGACCATACTGACTGTCAGGTACACCTCCAAGCATTTTTAACTCTTGTATCGTTTGTACTGTAAAAAATGCAGGCGGCACAGTAGCTGTTTTCAGATCGTTAGAAAATATTACCGGTCCGTCAAAATCCGCGGTCTTAAGTTGCTTTGGCTGTCGTTCCAGACCAAACGGATGATGATACTGATGTAATATTGTCAAAGTCTCAGTAACCGTTCTTATTTTATCCATAAGAATTCTCCTAAGTTTAAATTTATACATTTAAAACAATTTCATATATCCGTTGTCCATCTGACCAAATTCCAAAGTCTCTGTTGCTATCACTACCTGTTGTGTCACTAAATTACTAATAGTCAGAATTTTGCCCGTGGTTGCTGACAAACCTATTTAAAAAATAGGGTGCGCATCATCGGAAATTTCAGATAGCGTGTTGTTGGCTAATGAGTTTTCTCTAATGTCTAAGTAAAACAAGTTTAAATATCACCATCTCTAATAAACTAATGCGATACAGGGTCAAAATCCTAGCTCACTTGTTTCCAAACAGTTTGTGTTTAGGGAACGGAAATAAACTTTCTTTAATCGCAATCTTGCAATTTGCCGTTAACATATATCCGCCCCACATTTCCTGTTCGCTCTCCTGGCTCCCCCAGCTTTCCATCAATACCCGCTTGACCAAACTCTCCGGTAATACTCGACGTTGTACCTCCACCCCCAGTATTAGTCAAAGTGGTGCCACCATCACCGCCTTTCCCTCCCTTTCCCGGACTACCACCAGCTCCCGCAAAACCTGGTGATGCCAAACATTGAATGTGTGGATCGCCTTCGGAATAGCTAAAATATATGTCACCCCCATTTCCACTACGACCTCCATTACCCCCATCCCCTCCATCGCCTCCATTTCCTCCTTTCCCTCCACTCCCAGACTTACACGGAGAGCCAACAGTATGATAATTATTCAGATAACCAATAGCCTTATAAACACTACCATAACCCCCATCTCCTCCCTTACCACCATTACCTCCATGACCGCCATTACCACCGTTACCACCATTACCACCCGCCGACCACAAATTTACTGTTCCCCTCACATAAGAGCATGCAATAGTTAGTTTATCCCCCGTTTTAGCAGGTTCGCCATCCGCTCCCCGCGATCCCGAAGAACCGTTAGTTCCATCAGAACCTGATCCAGGGGCCATTGTACAGTCATATTTATTCTGAAAACCAACATGACCCTTAACGCCATCAGCTCCATTGTTTCCATCTGCACCAGTAGCACCATCTTTTCCATCGTCCCCTTTATTGGTAAGGTGATATAAGCTCCCTTGAATAACATTCGCTTCAATCCTACCATTGGTGTAGCAAATAACTTTGCCTTCTGGTTCAATGGTTATCTTGTTGTACACCAAGACAACAGGTTCACCATAGCTATTTTTATCTCTAATAATCAAAGGATTATCTTTGCTTATAGTGATCTCATCGCCACTGTAGAACGCAACTTTCATCGGAAAACGCTTAGCATTAAGCATTTCTTCATAATCTTTAACCAAAGCAGAATCACCATAAATATAAGCACTAAAGGCTTTGCACAAATCAATATGATTATCATGGACATTTGCCAGTCGTTCAGCAGAAAACGGTTCAGGCAACAGATGATGGGGTTCCATTTTTCCAGGACCATACTGACTGTCAGGTACACCTCCAAGCGCTTTTAACTCTTGTATAGTTTGTACTGTAAAAAATGCAGGCGGCACAGTAGCGGTTTTCAGATCGTTAGAAAATATTACCGGTCCGTCAAAATCCGCAGTCTTAAGTTGCTTTGGCTGTCGTTCCAGACCAAACGGATGATGATTCTGATGTAATATTGCCAAAGTCTCAGCAACCGTTCTTATTTTATCCATAAGAATTCTCCTAAGTTTAAATTTATACATTTAAAACAATTTTATATATCCGTTGTCCATCTGACCAAATTCCAAAGTCTCTGCTGCTTCACTACCGGTTGTATCACTAAATTGCTAATAGTCAGAATTTTGCCTCTGGCTAATCACCAGATTAGCCAGAGCGAAAACATCGATTTTCTTCTGGCAAAAGATAGTGGTACTTCAACAACAGATAGGCCAGAAAAATAATTCCGACGAGCATTAATTAGGTAAATATTTATTCACTTTACAGAAAGCAATTAGATGCAATATTGAAATTACACCATTTAAAATATTAATATAAATCTCCACTTTTTCCATTAATTATGGCGAATATTTCTGTGATATATCACGACCTTTCAATATACCCTTCATCTTTCAAGCTGCTGCTTTGTTGGCTACTTTCACTCACCCCAGTCACATAGTTATCTATGCTCCTGGGGATTCGTTCACTTGCCGCCGCGCGGCAACTCGAAATCTATTAGGTATAGATGCTAATTAAAAATTTCAATTTTATATTTATCTCACAAGGTATTATTATAAAATACAAATAAAAACAATAAGAATGATTGTATTTTTCAAAAATCACAACAAGATAGAAATCTATAGATATTATTGAGCAATAAAATTATGAACGTAATTTAAATTAAGAGTAGAAAATAATTCCTCTTTACAAGAAGAGGATTTTTCCACACACAAACTCATGCGATGCAGGCTAAAACCCGAGCTCACCCATTTCCAAACAGTTTGTGTTTAAGAAACGGAACGTTCAAAGCAATTTGCCGTTGATATATATCTGTCCCCCCTTTCCTGGCTTCCCTGGCTCCCCTGGCTTTCCATTAATCCCCTTTTTACCAGACCTTCCGGAACAACTTAAGTTTCTAATTCTATCCTCAATATTATACCACGCGGAACCACCATCACCGCCTTTCCCTCCCTTTCCCGCTCTACCGCTAGCCCCCTCTAAACCTGGCATTGACCAATAACTAATGTCTGGATTACCAGTAGAATAGTTAAACTCTATGTCACCCCCATCTCCACTATTCCCCCCATTACCTCCATTCCCGCCATCCCCTCCATCTGCTCCATTCCCTCCATTCCCAGTACGATACAGTGAGCTCGTAGTAACATAACCATGACCACCACAATAACCCCCATCTCCACCATTCCCTCCATCTCCACCATCTCCACCATGACCGCCATTTCCCCCATCACCCCCCTCAGACTCCAAATATATCATCCCACCCGCCCGAGCAGATACGACAGTTAATTTCTCCGCCGCGCTACCTGATTCGCCATCCGATCCTCTCGTTCCCGGAGAACCTTTAGTTCCATCGGTACCTGATGTAGGCGGAGTTACATAGGTATTTTTATTCTGATGACCAGGTGAACCATCAACGCCATTAACTCCACTGCTCCCACTTGTACCAATAGCACCATCTTGTCCATCTACCCCTTTATTGAAAAAGTGATATGGACCGTATCCAATCCCTTGAAGGACATTCGTTTCAATCCTACTGTTGGTGTAGCAAATAACTTTGCCTTCTGGTTCAATGGTTATCTGGTTATACACCAAGACAACGGGTTCGCCATAGTTATACTTATCTTTTATAATCAATGGATTATTTGCAGTAACAGTGATCTCTTCACCACTATATAACGCAATTTTCATCGGAAAACGCTTAGCATTAAGCATTTCTTCATAATCTTTGACCAGAGCGGAATCACCATAGATATAGGCACGAAAAGCTTTGCACAAATCAATGTGATTTCCCGGGACGTTTGCCAGTCGTTCAGCAGAGAATGGTTCAGGTAATGGATGATATGAGTCCATTTTTCCAGGGCCATACCGACTATCAGGCACCCCTCCGAGTAACTTCAGCTCTTGTATAGTTTGTACCGTAAAAAATGCAGGTGGCACAGTAGCCGTTTTCAGATCGTTAGAAAATATTACCGGCCCGTCAAAATCCGAGGTCTTAAGTTGCTTTGGCTGTCGTTCCAGACCAAACGGATGATGATTCTGATGTAATATTGCCAAAGTTTCAGCAACTGTTCTTATTTTATCCATGGAAATTCTCCTAAGTTTGAATTTATACATTTAGAATAACTTCATATATCAATTATCCATCTGACCCAGTTCCAAAGTCTCTACTGCTATCACTACTGGTATGTCACCAAATTGAATTTTCCCCCTGGCTAATCACCAGATTAGCCATAGCAAAAACATCGATTTTTTCTGGCAATAAAATATAGGCTCTTCAACAATAGATAGGCCAGAAAAATAATTGCGATGAGAATTAATTAGGTAAGTATTTATTCACTTTACAGAAAGCAATTAGATGCAACATTTAAATTACGCCATTTAAAATATTAATGTAATTTCCCATTTTTTCTATTAATTATGAGGAATATTTCTGTGATACATCACGATATTTAAATATATGCCAATCAAAAATTTCAATTTTATATTTATCTCATAAGGTATTATTAGAAAATACAAATAAAAACAATAAGAATGATTGTATTTTTCAAAAATTACAACAAGATAGAAATCTATAGATATTATTGAGCAATAAAATTATGAACGTAATTCAAATTAAGAGTAGAAAATAATTCCTCTTTACAAAAAGAGGATTTTTCTACGAATAAACTCATGTGATGCAGGCGAAAACCCGAACTTACTCATTCCCAAACATTTGTATTTAGGAGACGGAGCGCTCACGCAATTTGCCGTTGACATATATCCGCCCCTTCTTTCCTGGCTTCCCTGGCTCCCCCGGCTTTCCATCAATACCCTTTTTACCTGGCCTTCCAGAACAACTTAAATTTCTAGTTTCATCCTCAATATTACACCACGAGGAACCACCATCACCGCCTTTACCTCCCTTTCCCGATCTACCGCCAGCTCCTCCCGAACCTGGGTTTGACGAATAACTAATTTGTGGGTAACCAGCAGAATAATTAAACTCTATGTCACCCCCATCTCCACTATCCCCCCCATTACCTCCATCTGCTCCATCCCCTCCATCTGCTCCATTCCCTCCATACCCAGACTTACACAGTGTGCTAGTAGCAACACGACGATTACCGCTATAAATACTGCCATACCCACCATCACCACCATCCCCCCCACAACCCCCATTACCCCCATCGCCACCATTACCCCCATCCCCCCCTTCACTCTGCAAATAGATCAACCCACGAGCCTCAGCACATGTGACAGTTAGTTTATCCGCCTCTTGACCGGGTTCGCCATCCGATCCCCGCGATCCCGAAGAACCGTTAGTTCCATCAGTACCCGGCGTTGGCTGAGTTATACAGCAACTTTTATTCTCAAAACCAGATCGACCACTAACTCCACTAACGCCACTGCTTCCACTTGTACCAGCAGTACCACGCGCTCCATCTTTTCCTTCATTGACAAAGTGCTTTGGACCGAATCCAATCCCTTGAATGACATTCGCTTCAATCCTACCATTGGTGTAGCAAATAACTTTACCTTCCGGTTCAATAGTTATCTGGTTGTACACCAAAACAACCGGTTCGCCATAGTTATCTTTATCTTTAATAATTAATGGGTTATCTGCGGTAATCGTGATCTCCTCGCCACTATATAACGCGACTTTCATCGGAAAACACTTAACATTAAGCATTTCTTCATAATCTTTGACCAAAGCAGAATTCCCATAGATATAGGCGCGAAAGGCTTTACACAAATCAATATGGCTACCCGGGACGTTTGCCAGTCGTTCAGCAGAAAATGGTTCAGGTAACGGATGATAAGGTTCCATTTTTCCAGGGCCATACCGACTGTCAGGTACACCGCCGAGAGCCTTCAACTCTTGTATCGTTTGCACTGTAAAGAATGCAGGCGGCACAGTAGCCGTTTTCAAATCGTTAGAAAATATTACCGGCCCGTCAAAGTCGGAGGTCTTAAGTTGCTTTGGCTGTCGTTCCAGGCCAAACGGACGATGATATTGATGTAATACTGCCAAAGTCTCAGCAACCGTTCTTATTTTATCCATGGGAATTCTCCTAAGTTTAAATTTATACATTTAGAATAACTTCATATATCAATTATCCATCTAACCAAGTTCCAAAGTCTCTACGGCTATCACTACCGGTTATGTCACTAAGTTGCTAATAGCCAGAATTTTGCCTCTGGCTAATCACCAAATTAGCCATAACGAAAACACCGATTTTTTCTGGCAAAATATACAGGTACTTCAACAACAGGTAGGCCAGAGAAATAATTCCGATGAGAATTAATTAGGTAAGTATTTATTCACTCTACAGAAAGCAATTAGATACGACATTGAAATTACGCAATTTAAAATATTAATGTAAACCCCCATTTTTTCCATTAATTATGGGAAATATTTCTGTGATATATCACTATCTTTCAATAGGAGACAATTAAAAATTTCAATTCTATATTTATCTCATTGAGCATTATTAGAAAATACAAATAAAAACAACAAATAGGATTGTATTTTTCAAAAATCACCATAAGATATAAATTCATAGATATTATTTTATTATGAAATTATGAAATTATGAAATTATGAAATTATGAAATTATGAAATTATGAAATTATGAAATTATGACTATAATTTAAATTAGGACAGTAAACAGTTTTCATTTACCAAAAGAGGGATTTTTTATAAATAAAACTCAACCTTAAAATAACTTTACAAATAAACGCTTATATGACTGATAAAAAGATCAATAAAATAGCCCTAATCAAATAAACAGCAAATCAAAATAATTGAATCAGACAATAGAACCGGATCAATAATTATCCTGATACAGTGCAGCCATTTCCAATGGCTGCACATCAAACTATCAATACTCAAGCACCTGCTCTTTCCGTGGTGCTTTCAGCAAACGCCAGGCGAGCAATACCACTCCTGCGGTCAATACCACGGTCATCCAGCTCATCATATGAATAGCGCTACTGAATGATTCCGCCGCTGCTGTCATCAGTTTCTGCCCCTCTGATTCAGCTAATGAATTCGCTACAACGTAAGCCCCCGCTAACGTCTCTAAAGCCAATCCAGCCTGTTCCTGAGAGACCTCATTCGGCAATTGTAATGTTATACGATAGAAAGCAGTGACCAATCCCCCCAGAATCGTCGTGCCAAGTACAACCCCCACTTCATAAGCAGTTTCGCTTATTGATGATGCAGCCCCTGCTTTAGAAGAGGGTACTGACGAAAGCACCAAATCATTAGACACCGAAGCAATTGCCCCCACACTAATATCTAATAATGCGAAAGCAACAATCAGAGTAACTAAATCACTGCCAATACTCGCTACCAGAAGAAATGCAATGCCTGCAATACTCAGCAAAATTGGCACTAGATAATGAACAGGCACCCGTTGAGCAATAGGCACTATCGCCATACCCATAACAATCGCCAGTATTTGTCCGGGAACCAATGCCAGGCTAGCCAAAATCGGCTTCATACCGAGTACGATTTGCAAGACCTGTGTGGCAAAAAAGACAAAACCAACCAGCAATGCCAAACTCAGCAAGTTAACAATAATCGAACCGGTAAACATACCATTGCGGAACAGGGAAAGATCCATCAACGGCACAGGCAGATGCTGTTGTCGGCGAACAAATAGTACGCCAGCAATAAGACCAACCGACAACTCGAGTATTACACTTACTTCAAACCCATCGCTAGCAAGGTGTTTAATCGCGTAAACAATACCAACCATAGCAACGATCGATAACAGAACGCTATACACATCAATAATGCCAGTCTGTTTTTTATCGGACTCTGGCAATAACATCGGTCCGAAGATCAACAATGGCACTAATACCGGTACTGCCAATAGGAAAATTGAACTCCAATCGAAGAATTGTAATAAAACACCCCCCACTACGGGACCTAAGGCCGAACCGATAGTTAATGTTGTCGCCCAGATAGCAACAGCCAATCGACGCTGTTCACGATCCTCAAAAAGAACGCTGATCAAAGCCAAAGTTGAAGGCATCAGCATCGCACCAAAAAATCCAAGTACGGCTCGCCCTATAATCAATTGTTCGGGTGAAGTTGACAGTGCTGTAAACACCGAAATAACCGTGAATCCCAAAGATCCAAATAACAGTAATGAACGATGACCAACACGATCGCCAAGACTTCCCATTGATACCAGCAAACCAGCCAATGCCAATGAATAAGCATCAATTATCCATAATTGCTGGCTTGCACTGGGTCCCAGAGCTTCAGCTATTTTTGGTAAAGCAAAACTTAAGATCGTATTGTCCACAGTCACCAACAATACTGGTAACATCAATATCAGCAATCCCAGCCAATTTCTGAGTCCTGCCCGCCCGTTAGCCTCAGCAACTCTATTTAACGACATCCCCTCAACTCCTTTCCTATATCATTCAAGCGTTGAAAAAATATGCTGGCAATCAGCAGCACTGATATCAAGCTGTTCCCCCAACTGTTGCGCAATATCTCTGAGGTTACTGCCAAATTCAGTTTGATCACCAGCCTGTACTATCGAATCTAACTGTTGTATGGCATGCAGCAACTCCTGACGCGGCCCGGCAGCCATCGGGTTTTCATATTGAACGTCCCAGTACACTTCTATTGGATTGCGTAAGATCCTTGATAATAACGCCAGCATTGTACGCATGGGCGGTGGCGCAATAGTTGCCAAGGTACGAATATCTAACGGACTTTTCGCTAACACCAAGCCAAAAATCAGTATCGCGGCATGGGGCAAAGCCTGACAAAGCGCCATCACCCGATCATGTTCCTCCGGTGTCATCCTACTGATACGCATATCAGCCTGCATCAATACCCGCTCAATCCAATGTTCACTAACATGACAGTTATCGAGAATGACTGCAACTGGCCTTTTTTGCTCCGGCAAAGATGGCGAGAACATCGGGTTAACACCAATGAAAGGCTGCCTAGGGACGGCAGCTCTTAACGCAGAATAGAAAGGGGCCTGAACTGAACAGGTTGACACGATCTGTACATCATCACCAATAGCAGATAACACCCAAGGCAACGCTTGTATGGCAACCGCTTCCGGTAAGGCAAAGACTACCGCCTTTGCCCCACTAAAAACCTCTCCAGCATCAGCCGCCGGATTTAAGATATCAATCTGGTAGTAATAAGAATGATAGTCATGAGAACGCACTCCCTGCGTTCGTTTGTCAACACTGTATGCTATGTGACCACAGCGAGTAAAAAGACGCCTCAATAAAGAACCAATAGCACCTTGCCCGCCAAGAATGACCACTTTATGGTTACTCACACACTTCCTCCGCCATATGACTAAAACTGAAATAGGGCACACTCGCTTTGACCAATGTCTCTTCAAATTCGCCATAAGGATCGGAGTGAGCAACAATTGCCCCCCCAATGCCAAATTCAGCACACTCTTGATGTAACACTGCTGTACGTATCACAATGCTCAATTCTACTTCACCACTGAAGGATAACCATCCAAGCGCACCGGAATAAACACCGCGTGCCGATGACTCCAACGTGTCAATAATCTCCATCGTGCGCTTCTTCGGCGCTCCGGTCATTGATCCTCCTGGAAAACATGCCCGGATAGCCTCTATTGATGACGTTTCTTCACATAACTCACCGCGTATCGTCGAAACCAATTGATGTACCGAAGAGAAACTCTCAACTTTAAATAATTCAGGTACATGCACACTGCCTGGACGACATACCTGATTAAGATCATGACGCACCAAGTCCACTATCATCAGATTTTCTGCCCTATCCTTAGTCGACTGACTCAATTCCAGCTGCAAATGCTGATCATCTGCTGCCGTTTTTCCTCGTGGCCGGGTCCCCTTAATCGGTCTGGATTCAATATTTCTGGTCTCATCAATACGTAAAAACGTTTCTGGTGATGCGCTGAGTACAGAAAAATCCCCACAGGCTAGATAAGCGCCATAAGGTACAGGGCTGGCATGACGCATACGCCGATAAGCGTCCAATGGATGCCCTGAATAAGCCATCTTTGCCCTATTCGTCAGACAGATTTCATAGGACTCACCATCTGTGATGTATTGGAGTGATTTATGGATTCCATCCATATACTTCTCGGCTCCATATTCCAGACAAATTTTATTCTGATCGATAGCACCAGGAATAAAGTCAGGTATCACTTCACCGGTATTTTTTGCAATGGTAACTAAAAGTTCCGGTGACCAATTATGTGGCTGCCCGATTGGTGTGATAAAACATTCATAAAGTTTACTCTGTTGATGATCGAATACAAAAAAATGCGGAGTAAATATTAAGCTGGCATCAGGATGTTCTGAACGGTATTTGTTGCTGCCAATTGTCAGCGCCTTTAATTCATATCCTAAATAACCAACAAATCCGCCTTTAAATACAAATGGCACCGATTTTGGTGTCGAAATCTCCACCATATCAAGCAACTCAGACATCAGTGAGAAAAAATCTCCCTGAACAATCCTCTCGCCATCAGGACCAGTCAAACGCAAACTCTCAGTCTGTACACAGTATTCAACTCTGACAGCGCCCGGTTCATTACCACTTCCCATCATTGAGAAGCGGGCATTAGGTCTATCAGAATTTTCACTATCAAGCCAAAAAGCGTGTGTATCATTGCCATAATGTTGAATAAACAAGGATTCAGGATCGACTATCTCCTTACATTCACGATAATTCAGGTGGAGATATTGTCTTCCACCTACCGCAAGATAAGCTTCATTGACATCAGTGCATATATTCTGAGCGGTAACTCCCTGTTCGTTATTCTCTTTATACGTCTCCGCTATACGCACGAAATTACTGAGTAGCTCACGCCCATATTCAGAATCAATCGATTCAGGATGAAATTGAACCCCCCAGATCGGCCTTTCGGTGTGCTCAATCGCCATGATTAAGCCATCATCAGTCCAGGCAGTACATTTTAGATTGTCAGGAAGACGGGTACATACCAATGAGTGATATCTGACCACTTCAAACTGTTCAGGCAAACCAAGGAATAATCCTTCTCCCGTGTTCCTGATGCGACTGCGATAGCCATGTACCGGATTGGGGGCATGTTCTACACAGCCACCAAATGCCAGGCTAATTCCCTGATGACCGAGACAAATACCCAACAGTGGCACTTTGGCGCGTGCAATAACTTCAGCACAGACCCCAAAATCACTGCTTTCAGCCGGATGTCCAGGCCCTGGAGAAAGGACTACCGCATCATATTCGTCTATCGTTAACTCTTTATAAGTCAAAGAGTTGGTGACGACGGACGGCACATTGCCCGTCACTTCATACAGATATTGAGCAATGTTTTGCGTAAAGGAATCATAATTATCAATGAGCAGTATTTTCATTATTCTTTACTTTCTCGTGTAACAACTGATCAATCAGTTCTTCTTCTCGACGGCAAGTCTCGTTGATTACCAGTTGAAATATTGATTCAGTATATTCAGGCCGTAACCCAAAATCTGTTGATTTATCCCGCAACATATCCAATAACGAAGTAATACGTTGCGGCTGCATCATCGGAATATCCTGTTCCGCTTTTATCTCAGCGATTTTCATGCAGACTTTCATACGTTCTGAAAGAAGCGCCAAAATCTGCATATTAATAACATCCAGAGATTCCCTGTAAGGTTGTAATATGTCCTGCTTATTTATTATTGATTGAGTCATATGTTGATCTTCGTCACTGATTCATTTCGATGATCTTCTTTATCGATAAATTGGTGTCAATTACACCTGTGGAACTACCGCTTGTGGCTCAACCCAATTCAGCCCTTTTTCCCTTATTTCAAATAAGGTATTTGCTAAATGCTTGATTTCGCCAGCCTTATGCTCACTAGAGAAGGCAAAACGCAACATCGCATTGCCATCCGGGACCAGTGGATAAAATACCGGGAATAATAAGATACCGTTATCACGCAGCAAACGAGCAGCTTCAAGCCCTTCCGCTTCATTTTCGAATAAAGCACCACGAACGGGAGATTGCACACCCGCATTCATCAAACTGTTATCCATCAGAGAATCAAACAAATTGATGTTTTTCCATAACTGCTCCTGCCGGATTTCTATCTCAAGGCTGAGATGAAGTCTTGCTGAGGCAACGTTAGCTGCCAACATCGGCACCATAATCGAATGACCAAAAACCAGAGGATTCGCTAAGGTACTAATCACTTCGACATCATCGGCACCGGCTACCACCACAAAACCCCCAGCGCCACCAAATGCTTTGGATAATGAACCTGCAAGTATGAGGTTGGATGGCAAAATATGGTCAAGTGCAGCAAAGGCATAACCCGCACCATGACGTCCCATAATGGAAATACCATGAGCATCATCGACATAGACATAGCCTCTAGCAACAGCCAATTGTCGAGTTAATTCTGCAACCGGAATTAAACCATTCATTGAACCAATACCATCAATCAGCAGGACAGGTGTACGCTGATTCTCCTTACAGTTCTGCAAAGCTTGCTGTACTGACTGTGCATCAGCACTATCAACCCGCGATACCGGTCCGAACTGTTCGAGAATACCGCGTAGTACCTGCATAGAGGCATGAGCGGTTTTATCCATCAACCAATGTACAGGGCCGGAAAGGGGATAGCCAGGTAAAGAACCACTCCCCAATAACGGTAATACCCCAAGGTGAACATTACTGGTGGAAGTAAACACCGCAACAGACCCCCCCAGATAAATATCTTCCAGCAGTTTCTCCAATTGTCCCAAATATTGTGGGCGCATCGCACCACGGGACGATGACAAATGTATCCCTGTGCGGGACATTGCCTGATTTGCCGCGTCAATTAAGGCAGGATGATGTTCTAATCCCAAATAAGAGCAGGAAACAAATTCAGTAAAAACTTTTCCTTCCTCTGTAGTAATTTGCTTACCTTGACGTTCTACTACAGTGAAACTGGTCAAACCTTCCTCAATAGCCTGCGCTAAGGCTCCGGTTGTCCGTGACCGGCGAATTGTCATCCAATCCTGCTTGTGTTTTACATTCATTATTCAGATTCCAACTGTCTAAGTTCAAATGAGCTTACAACCAACAGTGATTACCGAACTGCCCGTTGTGTCAGAAATATCTTCATCAATAATGGTTCGCACCAAGGAAAAACCAGCATCTGAAAATAATGCTCTGACGCACTCTTCCTGGCTTTCACCATGTTCAATAACTAACCAACCTTCTGATTGCAGTAGCTGTTTAGCTTGTTTGATAATCAACCGCGTTAAGTCAAGCCCATCATCCCCCGAATACACCGACGCATAAGGGTGATGTTCCTCCCACTCCGGCAATATTTCCTGCCGTTCTGGCACATAAGGGGGATTAGCCACAATCAACGCCACCGATCCATTGAATTGAGAAAATGCTTGCCAATCCCGTAAATCTGCTTTTAAAGCATCGGCTTTAATCGCCCAATTCGCCAACCGATAGATATTGCGCGTCAGGTATTGAAAAGCCACATCATCATATTCAACACAAGTGACCTTTAAATCCGGGCGACGTTTCGCAATGGCTAAACCGATGGCGCCACTACCGGAACATAAATCCAGAACCTCGGCCCCCTGAGGTGTTTGATATTCATTCTCCAGCCATTTATGAATAACTTGACTATGAGGACGCGGAATAAATACCCCCGTCCCCACCGTCAGAGGCAATCCATCAAAATCCACAGTACCGACAATATGCCCAAGAGGGATCCGGTTACAGCGTTCATGAACTGCAAGCATAAATTCATCACGGGCGCGATCTTTACAGCGCCTCTCCAGATAACGGTCGATCAGGCAATCAAGATCAGCTTCCACATCCCAAACGTCGGCCTCTGACAGTAACTCTCTGGCTTTATCAATAACAGATTGATCTAAACTCATGACCATGCCTCATAGTAACTACGTAACCGTTCACGCATGGATTCATAAATATGGGAGAAGGCAACCAACTCTGGCGGTGGTGTGAACTGAGGGTGAAGAGACTCAATTAAATTCTGGTAATTGCGCATCATCCCTTCATTGAGCAGTGGCAGCCAATAAGGTTTGATATCCCAACGATATTCGTAACCGGTAGCAAACATTTGTTGGGCAGTCTCTTTAGCCATCACTTCACGGGAGAAACCCACCAACGGAGGACGAACTGGATTGAAATCATCAAGATTAATGAGTGTATTTTCCATTCCTGTCAAAGCATTAGCGACATAATCCGCTAATAACGGTGATTGATGTAAGCCATCACGGTAAGTCCCGGTAGCCAGCCAAAGACCATTCACGCCACATTCGCCAATCAACGGGAACCCATCAGCCGGAATTGGCCGGTTACCAACCTGAATTGAGAGGATCTCAGCATCATGTAAGTTAATGTCCAACTGATCTAGTGCACAATCCAACAAGAACTGCACATCAGAAATCAGTGCCTGACTGCGGGGTTTTTCAGACAGAATATTAGTCGCACCGAGATACAGCACGCCATCACCGCGTGGTACACAATGCAGCCCACAGGCAAATGCCCGGTTAGGGGTACGGATAACTGAGGTCGGCAATTCTCTGCCTTTTGGCATCTTGACTAGAATGGATACCCCATAACCGGCAAAGATTGGCGGAATTTGGCGAACAATAGAAGGTATATTTGATAAGAGATCCAACGAATGCGCGCCAGCAGCCACAACCACCTTATCTGCCATTAAACGCTCACCACTGAGCAGTTCAACGCCAGTGGCTAAACCGTCTTCAATCAGCACACTCTTAACGTTCTCATCTTTGAGAACGCCACCTTCAGCAACCAATGCCGCATCCAGCTTTTCCAGCAATAAATGTGAATCCAGAGCATGTTCATCAGGGATATATAAAGCACGCAGCGGACGCACTAAGTCGTTGGGCTTTAACCACTCAATTTCACGCGGATCAACGGTTTCATAAGACGCCGCATAATCATTCAGGGTTTGCTCGATAGCGTCATAATTAACACTATCAATCTCTTCCATCCCGGCAGTGTTCAGTATCACATGCGTCCCTTTAGCGGTGAACAGCGATCGCGTGTCACCAGAAGAGTCAGCTAACCGTTGCGCCCAGGCAGGCCAAAGCTCTCTGGAGATACAATCCATATTCAATTTCAACTTACCGTGTTCACTCGCTAATAAACCACTGGTAATTTCACCAAAACAACCATTCATTGCACCGGCAGCTTTGGAAGCAGCATTGGTTCGATCAGTTTCTCCAACCCTACAAACCGAAAGATTTCTACTTGCCAGCTCATAGGCGATTGAACCTGCAATTGCCCCTGAACCAACAACAATAAAATCGTATTTCACTTATTTACTCCTATATGGCCATTTTAAATATTTTGTCAACAACGACGAAAAATAATTTTCATCCTCTATAGTGAGGATATTTTCACTGCTTTACATCAATTGTAAAAAAATAACCCTGTGTTCATCAGTAATTAAAATGACGAATCACTATCAGATTTGCACTAAATTTAAAAACAAATATGCAATAACACATCATCACATTAGAAATAGTTTCAATTTATTATCATACAAATATAATAACCCATATTAATTAATTTACGAAAATAAAAACCCACAATAAAAACAATAAATTGAGTAGCATCACAAAATGCCATTTATATTTAAAATAAATAATAACAAGAGATATTATTATATCTGAAATAACATCTGAAAATCAGGGATGAACAATAATCATCAAATACAAAACTGTCAAATAAATTTAGTCTTATATTATAAACAAAAAAACCATATAAATACTTTCAGTATAAAATAAAAACAATTTATATTTAAATTGTTACGGGGAACAATATTCTAAATACCTTTTATTCTTCAATAAAAAAACAAAAATTCTCAAGAAAGGTGTTTTTTTAAATTTATATTCGACATCAATTTTCACCAATATAGATAAATAGAATACATGAGTTATTATATTCTTTATTGACTATAATATTAGTGATTATTTATAATCAACATGTACGTGGTGAACATGCACATTTCAGATTATTGACTTTTAGCATCTCGACTATCACTGCTAAGTTTTCCTCAATAAATAAAACGAGAAAGTTTATACTGGCAGTCTGCATGGGAATGGCATTTTGCTGCCACCAGAGGGATTTAACACTGTTTTTAATGCCTTTAATCTTGTGAAGAAAATCCGTTTCTTATCTGTCAGTGTGGTTTTAAAATCAGGAAAAAAGAGCAAGCACATTATGTTTTTAACATTATTCACTTTTTCTTTTTACTTACATTTCCCTTTTTCGGCGAGAGTAAACTCATTTTTATCGGTAATGATTCAACTGAGGGTTAAAAAAACTAGCATTTTATTAATACCCATTTTTAAAAGGTATAGCGTGATTAAAAAAAGCTTTTTCACTTTCAAATTTAATATATCTATCGGTGATACTATTCTTCGTTTATTTTACATTTAATTGATTTGCCATGATTATTTAAAGATGAGAATAAAGAGGAATTAAAGCTTTTATATAAAAGACGAGTTTAACTCAATAAGTAAAATAATATTATTCATACAGTCTGATATTAAAGTAATTTATTTCCATAATTTTACGAAGCAGACCATCAAAATAATGTAATAAAAAAATGGGTAAAACAGGTTAATTTGGCAGGATTTTAGTTCTGAAAAAAGCGTGATTACTCGAAAGAGTATCTTTACACCATCAGGCTATTTACTGGCTGATTTATAAAGATAAAAGGCAAGTATGATTAATGTTTTTTAAAAATAAAACATAATATACCATGATGATTAAGATTAATAAAAAGCAGAGGTAAAAAAGGGTAAAAACCATCGTTAAAACTTTATACCAGTTAACCCAAGAGTTAAGACGATGATTTTTAATAATAACCTAAAACCTGTCCATTATAAAACCATCAGTGAAAAATGAAAAACAAAGGTTTATTTTATTAATGCTTATTCCCTCTGGGAAAAACGGATAAATATGAATAAATTAATCAGATAGTCTATTTTTTCAAAAGGAACTGTCTTTAATAATGCATTCAACCAAGGAATAAATTTTTTCATAAACCTATTAAATCATCAATCATGAAAAATTTGAATAACAAAATCCTAAAATAAACGATTTAACAGCATACGAATTAAGTTACTTGCAGCGTTATTATTTTACATTTATTATACAAAACCGTGATAACTTAAATTGGCTTTACACCACTTTATCCCATCCAAGAACATATTTTTTACTGTTTGATTTAAACCATTCCTCTTTTTATACTGCCAATGTGATTTAACGCTAAAATCAATTTATATCATTATTTTCCCAAGCTATTTTCACGCACTGTTAACGGTTAAATACCCGCCTAACCGTTATCATATTTCTGATTTATTAATCCGCCAAAGCTTTAACCATTGTCGATGCAATAAAGCGTTATTAAGCATTAAAGAAAAGCTAATTAACCTGAGTTTTGTTTAAGTCGCCACCCGCACCGGGAATAATCGATGCTGCGGCGGCCAAATAATCTAACGCACTCTGCGCTTCAACAAAGCCTTTGATATCACCAATGACCGGTATGAAGTCAGTACCAAGACTGATAACGTCTCCGGCTTGTTTACACGCCTCCGGTGACTGCTGACAAAAGGCTTGCTTTTTCTCCTCGTAGGCTTTGATTGTGCCTGACTTTTCTTTCTCTGCGGCGGACAAAAAAAGAAATCCTAACCGTATGAACTGCACCTTTATAAGTTGAGTATCTAATTTTTGGGGTACAGTTCACAAGGCCAAGAACTTTTTTTAACGTAACCAGAATGGTGGATCGTCTGGGCTTAAGGCATCGTATTCTTCTAAAGAACGATATTGATCTTCCATATACAAAGGCATATCAGTAATAACTACTTTTACAGGTTCGTACTTGTAGTCTGGATATGATTTAAATTCCTCATAATTTACCTTTGCAGATTCAATACAATATGAGAAAGCGTCAAAATAACGAAAAAATACGTCTGATAACATAGGGAAGCTAAGATCCAATCTGCTTTCTTCAACATTAGCCAATCTTACCGTGTCCCATTCAACTGATGAACTTGGCAAACTCATAAATAGTTGACGTACTTGTTCCATCTGAGCCTTTGCCCCCTCTACCTCTTCTTGACGTAAATAGCGCTTATAAAGCCTGTCTGTTAAAAGATGCCAGTTCTGTTCTGGATATTTCCGTTCAACAAAGAGTTTCAAACATTCAAAAAACAATACAACATCACTGATCGTTCCAAGCTCTTTTGTAGAACTTCCACCGCTAAATCCTATATTTCTCATTCTGTCTTGAACCTAATTGATGAGGCACTAATCATGCCGTTAGATTTTTCAACAATACCTTTTCTGATAGCAGCCTCTTGCTGAAATGTCATTGTTTGCCCTCGAACATCAATAACTATCCGTTGTTCCATTCCCGCAGGGAGATTTTTCTGCCGCTCAATCACCTGCTTGACAATATTATTAATCAGGCCATTTTGGTTCGTTGCAATGTTATAATTCTTCACTTCAACGCTGCAAACATTTCCCTGACACCAGTCTGGACGAACACTGCCTTTAGTTCCATAAGGAACTTCCTTACCCTCTTTAAATGTAACCTGACCACTCCAGCCATCTCCTAAATCTTTCCCGACATCAATTTCTGATTTTCTGTGACTAGGGCGTGAAACTGATGCGATTTCATCACTGGCCTTATTGATCAGTTTAGACGCTTCTCCAACGTCACCTTTCTGTAAGGCTTTCTCTACCGCCTTGATAGTTTTCCCGGCAGCATCACCCGCTCCCAGAATAATCGCTACTGCGGCTGC
>NZ_JAHZMK010000048.1:161930-182272 GCF_020387775.1 Photorhabdus antumapuensis | reverse complement strand
TGGCGCATTATAGGGGGTTCTTTGACGCTGGCAATAGTTATTTTAAAAAAAGCTAACGACTGCTGATTATTACGCCAAATTTAACTTAAATTATCAATTTCTCCAGTTTTGAGAATCCATATTCCTGCAAAACAGAGATTAATTCATCAGTCTCAACATCCATTTTCATACAATAAGCAAGGCTATCTGCTGAAGTACAAACAAGATTCTCCTGATGTTTAACCAACCAAGCAGTCCTTCGGGCAATAGCGGCACCGGAATCAATTAAGCGTGTACCATCAGGCAGTACCTGAACTAATTCTTCTGCCAATAGTGGAAAATGAGTACAACCCAATACCACCGTATCAGGTGGTTCTTTCATTCTGAGCCAAGGTTTCAGTATCTTTTTTAAAGCGTCGGAAGATACCTTACCACCATGCAGTTTAGCTTCGGCTAATTCTACCAACTCAGCAGAACCTATAGCTTCAATTCTGCAATCTATCGCAAATCTTTCGATAAGTTCTTTTGTATAGGCTCGGTTAACTGTTGCTCTCGTCGCCAGTAGGCCAACAATGCCATTACGAGTTAACTTCGCGGCGGGCTTTATCGCTGGAACCACACCAACCACCGGGAAACGGAACCGCTCACGCAAAGCTGGCAAACTGACGGTACTTGCGGTGTTACATGCAATAACGACTATTGCCAAAGAATGTTTTTGCTGAACGGCATCAACAATTTGAACGACTCGTTCAACAATAAATTCTTCCGATTTTTCACCATAAGGGAATGCTTCGTTATCAAAAACATATATATAGTGGAGATCTGGTAATAATTGTCGGATCTCTTGGTAAACAGATAAGCCGCCTACCCCAGAATCAAACACTAAAACTGTCGGGCGTGCGGCTTTATTTAAATCAGAAGTTATAGCTCCCAGTGAGGTAGTATTCACGTCCTGGAATGCGATAGCCATAAACTGTCTCGTAATCTTTATCAAGCAGGTTGGCTATTCTAGCACGAATTGTCAGATAAGAAGTGACTGGATATGAAACCGTTAAATCCCAAAAGCTGACGCCACCTAATTTCACACGCTTAGCCGGGAATGTACTGAAATCGTTGTCATAACGCCGCCCTAGATATTGATAAGTTAACCCCCAATCAAGATCATATAGCTGCCAGTCAAGTTGATATTTCACTTGCTGCTTCGCACGACGAACTAAAATTTCATTAGTTTCACTATTACGGGGTTCGATATATTGTATTGTCAATTGATGCTGAAATATGCCAGTGTCCATTAAGCCAGTCCATTCAACACCTTTAATTTTTGCTTTGCCAATATTGTAGTAACGGCTATTTGTATAATCGATCAATTGCTCAATCTCATTGCGATATACAGTCAGACGCCAATTTAGCTGGCCTGTGACGCCTTCAATACCGCCTTCCCATTGTTTACTTTCTTCCGGTTTCAAATCATGATTACCACCAAAACCATACATCTGGCTGAGCGTTGGAGCCTTAAATGCCGTACCATAAGAAGTGATTAAACGATAATCTTCAATAAACTCCCAACCTAAACTGGCTTGCCATGTAGTATTCCAACCAGCTTCTGAATGTTTATCTGAACGAATTGCACCTTCTAAAATGAGATCTTTTAGTTGTTGCTGTGCTGTCAGATACATTCCTGTATTACGTACCGTTTTACTCTTCGGAATATAACTGGTTCCAGCTTCTATCGATTGTTTTTGAAAATCCACACCTGTACTGACCATGCCCTGATATAGCTGAAAAGTATTTCCCCATTGCAGATTATATTGTTCAGAATCATTAAGACTAGCGGATTTATCATAGCGCCCATATTGAGGATCAAAGTTATAGTCTTTTGTATGACTATAACTTGCAATTAATTGGGATGAGTAGATCCCCCGGTTAAATCTGACCCCCGAATCATAGTGGCGGCTATAAAGTTCACGGGTATCCGGTCTAGCATATGGATAATTCCAATTAATATCCGCATCATAAGATGTTCTATTGTTATAACCATAAGCTCGAACAAATCCACTAACTTGCTCATTAAATTTTTGATCGACTCCCAACCAAAGCATTTTGCTCATAAAGCCGTCACGATCAGGCTGTCTAAAACCACCGGTATTACCATCAGCAACAACATCGTATCCTTTGGTATAAGTATAGTTAACTGCTGCTGTCAGAACTGTATTTTCAGCTAATTTTTGCTGAGTTGCACCATCATAAGTTTGATAACCATGTGAGCCGATACCTACATTAAGGCTGGTTCCTAATTTCTCTCTGGTAGTGATGATATTAATAACACCACCAATAGCATCAGAACCATAAACAGCGGAACGTGGTCCGCGGATATATTCAATTTTCTGAACCAATGATACAGGTATTTGGCTTAAATCAGAGGAACCACTGATGCCCGCTTGATTCAAACGTATTCCATCCATCAGCACTAATACATGACTAGCATGAGTACCACGTATAAACAAAGAGCTTAACTGTCCAATGCCACCATGCCGCGCAACATCAACACCGGGTAGACGACGCAAAATATCGGCTACACTATTTGACTGCCAACGTTCAATTTCATCTCGTGTTACAACAGTATAAGGAGCCAGTATGCTTGATACCGGCTGTTTAAAACGACTCGCCGTCACAACCAATGAATCCTGCGACTCCACCGCAACAGAGGCTTGATTCCAACTAGAAATCACCACGATTGAAACAGTGAATAATAAAAACCTATTTTTATTTATCATGAGAGAAAACATCCCACAATTTATTGTTAGAAGGACACGCTACGATGAAGCGTTGAACCTATTCATAATAGTAAGCATAGACAGGATCGTGTATGAGTAATAAGAAAACTGGACATCCTTTACTCTTTCCCTACAATTTTGCACGAAAATTTTTCTTACTACAGATATAAGAGAACAAACATAATGCAAAATCCCCTGCCAACGGAAAGCTATGAACAGCAACTAACGGAGAAGGTCAGCCGTTTAAAAAACATGATGGCGCCTTTCCAACCCCCGGGGCCAGAGGTTTTCCGCTCACCGCTATCTCATTACAGAATGCGAGCAGAATTTCGAATCTGGCATGAGCAGGATGATTTGTACCATATTATGTTCGATCAACAGACGAAACAGCGTATTCGCCTTGTTCAATTCCCTGTCGCCAGTAAGTTAATCAACAAAATGATGGTAGTATTAATTGACTCCATTAGATCTGAACAGATCTTGCGTCATAAGCTATTTCAAATTGATTATCTGTCCACTTGCAGTAATAAAATCCTTGTTTCTCTGCTTTATCACAAAAAATTGGGTGATGAATGGACACAACAGGCATTAAGACTGCGTGAGGCGTTAAAAAATAAAGGGTTTGACGTTGAGTTAATTGGCAGAGCCGCTAAAACCAAAATCACATTGGATCATGATTATATTGATGAGGTTTTACCTGTTGCAGGCCGAAAAATGATTTATCGCCAGGTAGAAAACAGCTTCACCCAACCAAATGCTAGCGTCAATATTCATATGCTTGAATGGGCAATTAATATTACCAAGGATTCAAAAGGTGATTTACTTGAGCTTTATTGTGGTAATGGCAATTTCTCTCTAGCATTAGCTCAAAATTTTGAACGAGTATTGGCAACAGAAATTGCTAAGCCATCCGTTGCTGCCGCTCAATACAACATTGCAGCCAACGGTATTGATAATGTACAAATTATCCGAATGTCAGCAGAGGAATTCACCCAAGCAGTGAATGGTGAACGCGAATTTAATCGCCTTCAGGGAATCAATTTAAAAAGCTATCAATGTGAAACTATTTTTGTCGATCCGCCACGTAGCGGCCTTGATGACAAAACGCTTGAAATGGTCCAGGCATATCCACGGATTCTTTATATTTCCTGTAACCCGGAAACCCTTTGTCATAATCTAGAAACATTAACCCAAACTCATAAAATCAGCCATCTGGCTCTGTTTGATCAGTTTCCTTATACTCATCATATGGAATGCGGCGTGCTTCTGGAAAAATTAAACTGATACTTGACGAACATATAAAACAGAAACGCCGGCAGATAGTTATCTCTCCGGCGTTTTCCATCAATTAATGACAATTTTCTATAATTGCCTGGTTTTTACGAATTTTTACCTTTCTGTAAATCCAAAATACCAGAACGGTACCCATTACTGCGGGCAGAAAATTAGAGCCAATTTCAGGGTATTCAACTCTGATAATCGCGCTATAACTAAATAATCCTAAGAGGAAACAAGCAACAACCAGCTTAGGCATCCCATCTGGCATTGAATAATTCAAATAGCGTTGATGGAGACAATAAATTGATAAAACCAGTGTTATCAATGGGAAAACTGAAAAAGAAACAACTGAGCTAAAAACTGCTGAAAACGTTCCATTCGTTGCTAATCCGACAATAAAAGCGAGTAACAATGTACTTTTGTCCTGGCGATATTGTTCCATCATTTCGTTCTCCTCCTTCATAGTTATTTAAGTTTAGGGTTCGGTGGATTCATTTCTTTGCGATACCAATAATATGCACCTTTAGCAATCATCCGTAGCTGCAAGACTAAGCGTTCTTCTAAACGCTGTCTTTTCTCCAAATCAATATCCAGTGCTTCTGCACCTGCACTGAATACTATTGTTACCATTGCTTCTGCCTGCACTTCAGTAAAATGCCTCGGCATACAGCTTTCCTGTTCTAAATAGTCTGCCAGCTCAGCAATAAAATGTTGTATTTCCCGTGCGACAGCGGCGCGAAATTCAGCAGAGGTCCCTGAACGCTCACGTAATAATAATCGGAATGCATTTGGATTATTACCGATAAATTCCATAAAAGTTGAAACAGACGTGCGGATGACACTGCCACCTTTAGCAATACGTTGCCGGGCTTGCCTCATTAACTGACGTAACATCAAACCACTTTCATCCACCATAGTCAGCCCAAGCTCATCAACATCGCGGAAATGACGATAAAATGAAGTGGGTGCAATACCTGCTTCGCGGGCGACTTCACGCAAGCTAAGGCTGGTAAAACTCCTTTCGGCACTCAACTGGCTGAAAGCAGCTTCAATCAGTGAACGACGAGTTTTTTCTTTCTGTTTCGCTCTGATGCCGATAACGTTACTCACACGAATCCTGACTCTTTATCTGAACTACATGTTAGGAAATATACCAAATTTTAACGCGTTTGCCGTAATGATGTGCTTATCATGTCATTTATAATGATCCATGTCATTTTCTCAGTGCATTTTCTTATTAAATATTAAGATGATAAAGGTGAATAAGCATAGTCAAAAAATCATTAAGGGAGCATTCCCCCTTTGTTAATTTGGTCGTTAGGTAATTATTTATTTTCCAAAAGCTTCATGGTTTTGTGCCAGATTAGCGTAGCAGGTAAAACTATGTTCAATTCACCCTAAACGATGACATAAACTCCTTATGATGATTGGGTTATTAAGTCAACCGATGTTAATATAGCGTTGTAATTTTGTGTGAAAACAGGTCTTTCCTCTATGCAACATATTCATTTTGACGCCATTGTCATTGGTTCTGGTCCCGGTGGAGAAGGAGCAGCAATGGGATTGGTGAAACAGGGTAAAAGCGTTGCTGTTATTGAACGCTATAATAATGTCGGTGGTGGTTGTACTCATTGGGGTACTATCCCGTCCAAAGCCCTCCGCCACGCCGTCAGTCGTATTATTGAATTTAACCAAAACCCTCTATACAGTGATAATTCCCGCATTCTTCGCTCTTCATTTGCTGAAATCTTACGCCGTGCTGAAATGGTAATTAATCAGCAAACTAGAATGCGTCAAGGATTTTACGAACGTAATGGGTGTCGTATGTTTTCCGGGGAAGCAACATTCATTGATGACCACCGGGTGAGTGTGCGCTATGCTGACGATAACCACGATATTTTAAGTGCAGATAAGATTATTATCGCAACGGGTTCTCGCCCATATTGCCCGCCAGATGTCGATTTCACCCATTCCCGTATTTATAACAGCGATTCCATTCTGAAACTGGATCACGAACCACGGCATGTGATTATTTATGGTGCCGGGGTAATTGGTTGTGAATATGCGTCAATTTTCCGCGGATTAGGCGTGAAAGTTGATTTGATCAATACGCGTAACCACTTACTGGCTTTCCTTGATCAAGAGATGTCAGATGCACTTTCCTACCATTTTTGGAATAGTGGTGTCGTGATCCGCCACAATGAAGAATATTCTAAAATTGAAGGTGTTGATGATGGTGTTATCGTCCATCTCAAATCCGGTAAAAAAGTCAAAGCCGACTGTCTGCTTTATGCTAATGGCCGAACAGGCAATACCGATACTCTTGGGCTGAAAAACATTGGCCTGGAAGCCGATGGCCGCGGGTTACTGAAAGTCAATAAGATCTATCAAACCAGCAACGAAAATATCTACGCCGTAGGAGATGTTATCGGTTATCCAAGCCTGGCCTCCGCTGCTTATGATCAAGGCCGAATTGCCGCCCAAGCGATGACGAAAGGAAACGCCGAAGTTCATCTGATTGAAGATATTCCAACGGGTATCTATACCATTCCTGAAATCAGCTCGGTAGGTAAAACCGAACAACAATTAACAGCAATGAAAGTGCCTTATGAAGTTGGGCGTGCGCAATTTAAACATCTTGCACGCGCACAAATCGCGGGGATGAACGTAGGAAGCCTGAAAATACTGTTCCATAGAGAAACAAAAGAGATTCTTGGCATTCACTGTTTCGGGGAACGTGCGGCTGAAATTATTCATATCGGCCAGGCAATTATGGAACAGAAAGGTGAAAGTAATACTATCGAATATTTCGTCAATACTACTTTCAACTATCCAACTATGGCTGAAGCCTATCGTGTCGCGGCTCTAAATGGCCTGAACCGGCTATTTTGATTGCCCGTAATAAGTGCCCATTTTAACTCTAATAGCCTCTGCCAGTTGCTCATAGCGACCACGCAGAGGTGAACCAGGACGATAAATCAAAATAACAGACCGCTTAGGTTCAGGGCAGCTACACTCCAGATAACAGACGCCATCACGTTTTTTCTCTTGTGGCACTGCCAGATCAGGCAATAAGGTTATTCCACTACCGGCAGCAACCATATTACGCAGGGTTTCCAAACTGGTTGCACGAAAATGGGTATCTTCCTTCGCGCCAGCCTGAAAACAGAACCCCATTGCCTGATCACGCAAGCAATGACCATCTTCTAGCATCAACAATTTTTCACCTGCCAATTCATCCATAGCAATTTTTTTACGCTCTGCCCAAGGATGACCATCATAGATAGCTAGTTTCATGGGTTCTTCAAACAATAGCACTTCAATGAAAGCTCTTGTCTCCTTAACCATTGCCAGAATCGCACAATCCAATTTGCCACTATCCAACTGGGCTAACAGACTTTGAGTCTGAGCTTCATATAGATACATTTCCAACTTAGGAAACAAACTATGAAGCCCAGGGATAATATGAGGTAACAGATATGGACCAACTGTCGGAATCAAACCAATATGCAGAGGACCGGACATGTTTTCCCCTTGAAGTGACGCCATTTCCTGCAAAATCCTCACCTCACGGAGAACTGTTCTGGCCTGTTCTACCAATAACATCCCTTGCTGAGTAAACAAAACTTTACGGCTGGTGCGCTCCAATAACATGACACCCAGATCATCCTCAAGCTTACGAATTTGCCCACTTAACGTAGGCTGGCTGACGTGGCAAGAATCAGCAGCATGGCGAAAGTGCCGATGCTCCGCAAGTGCCACAAGATATTCCAGATCGCGGATATTCATTCCCACCTCAACATATTTAATATAAATGATAGAAAATACCAATAGATAATTATATCAATGTGAGGAAAAGACTATCAGATAATCCTTAAAAACTTATATATAAAGATCTCATTTATTTTACAGGGGATCGATTAATCCCCCTCCTGCTGACGATGACTAACTTAATTTTAGCTTCTGTTTAGCCTCTGCAATCGCTTTCATAACCTGTTTTTGCGATACGCCACCTTTTGCAAGGCGTTTGTCCAGACAAGATTGCAGAGACAAAATATCATATACATCTTCAGCAATTGCACTGCTGAACTTCTGCAACTCTGTCAATGCCAACACTTCCAGCGCCTCACCCTGATTAAGCGCCATAATCACAATTTCCCCAACAATATGGTGAGCTTCACGGAATGGAACACCTTTTGCTACCAAATAATCAGCTAATTCAGTCGCGTTAGCATAACCCTGTTTAGCTGCTTCCGCACAACGTGAACGCCTGACCTGAATACCGTCTAACACCAACGCTGCCATATGCAAACAATCCAGCCAAGTGTCCAACGCATCAAACAACCCTTCTTTATCCTCCTGCATATCTTTATTATAGGCCAGCGGCAGACCTTTTAAGGTCATCATCATACCGGTCAATGCCCCCTGCACCCGGCCACATTTACCACGGATTAACTCTAGTGCATCCGGGTTTTTCTTCTGTGGCATCAGAGAAGAACCGGAAGTGACTCGATCTGACAGTTCAATAAATCCTGCTTCACCACTATTAAAGAAAATGAGATCTTCCGCAAAACGGGAAAGATGAATCATACTGATGCTGGCATTAGATAGCAGTTCCAATACATGATCACGATCTGAAACGCTATCCAGGCTGTTACGCGTCGCGGAAGCAAAACCTAGCCATGATGCTAGTTGTTCGCGGTCGATATCATAAGCAGTTCCCGCCAATGCACCGCACCCAAGCGGGCTAGTATTCAGCCGTTTTAAAGTATCCTGTAACCGACTTTCATCACGGACCAACATTTCTACATATGCCAAGCACCAGTGAGCAAATGTAATAGGCTGCGCTCTTTGCAGATGGGTATAACCCGGCATCACCGCATCCTGATTATTCTCTGCGGTGATCACCAATGCCTGCTGTAACTCCACAATTGCCTGATGGAGATGTGAAATGTATTCTTTACACCAAAGTTTGAGATCTGTTGCCACCTGATCGTTACGGCTACGACCAGTGTGAAGCTTCTTACCCAGATCGCCAACTTTACTGATCAACTGCCCTTCTACCCAACTATGGATATCTTCTGCATCACTTTGCAAGATGGCTTGTGGGTTAGCCTGAACCTCATTCAGCAATTCATTTAATGCCAGCTCCAGTCTTTGTTGTTCTTCAACGGTCAGCACACCAACCGTTACCAACGCTTTCGACCATGCAACTGAACCGGTAATGTCCTGTTCCGCCAACCGGTAATCAAAGCGAAGTGAATCGTTAAATTGTTTGAACCGTTGATCTGCTTTCTGACTGAAACGCCCGCCCCAGAGTGCCATATTTTCGTTCCTGATTATCTGATGTCTGAGTGATTGATTACCTTTCATAAACAGCAACTTCATTCGCAACATGGAGATAATAGACTCAATAAATCAAATACAAAGAATGAATTCACGATCTGGTCATTACCTCCATAACTACGAACGATGAAATTACTCTTTACTATTTAATGCCCGAATACGCGAAGGGAGAGAATACAGACGGATAAATCCTGCTGCATGGCTGTGATCGTAAACCTCATCTTCACCAAACGTTGCAAACGCTTCAGAATAAAGGCTATTTGTTGATCTCTTCTGGATCGCTGTCACCTGACCTTTATAGAGTTTCAGCACGACTTCACCGCTGACATCCGCAGCCAACGTCTCAGCCGCTGCCTGAATAGATTGACGTAGCGGGGCAAACCAGCGTCCGTCATAAACGACATAAGACATTTCTAGCCCAAGCTGCTGACGCCATTTAAAGCTATCGCGGTCCAGAACCAGTTGTTCAACACCACGCAACGCAGCCATCATAATGGTTCCTCCCGGTGTTTCATAACAACCACGAGATTTCATTCCCACCAGCCGGTTTTCCACGATATCGATACGACCGATACCATGTTTTGCTCCCAGAATATTCAGCGCTTCAAGGCATTGATATGGAGATATTACCTTGCCATTAACCCCAACAACCTCACCTTTCTCAATAGTGACACTGACCAATTCAGCTTCATCTGGTGCCTTTTCTGGATCGACTGTCCACACCCAACAATCTTTATTGGATGCATTCCAAGTGCTTTCCAGTACGCCACCTTCGGTAGAGATATGCCACGCATTCTCATCACGGCTGTAAATTTTCTCCAATGTTGCGGTGGTTGGAATATCCCGCGCTTTCAGATAATCCAGCAACGCTTCACGGGAACGCAAATCCCACTCTCTCCACGGTGCGACTACTTGTAGCTGAGGGGCTAATGCCGTATAAGTGCTTTCAAACCGAACCTGATCGTTACCCTTACCTGTTGCACCATGAGCAAGTGCATCTGCTCCCACTTTCAGTGCCAATTCAACCTGTGCTTTAGCAATAATGGGCCGCGCCATTGAAGTGCCCAACAAATAGCTACCTTCATACAAAGCGCCGGTTTTCAGTACCGGATAAACATAATCTTTAATGAATTCCTCACGCAGATCCACAACGTGACATTCTGATGCGCCAGAGCGTAAAGCTTTCTGCTCCACGCCCTCCAGATCTTCACGGCTTTGCCCCACATCTGCAACAAACGCAACAACTTCACAGTTGTCATAATGCTCTTTCAGCCAAGGAATAATGGCAGAAGTATCCAGACCACCAGAATAAGCAAGAACGATTTTTTTAATATCTTTAGTATGCATGAAGTTACCCTTTGAAATTCCGTTGTTATTTATCAGCAAAGCTTTGCCGAAAATTAATCAGACTTAATTTAAGCCAGAATACGAGTACCGACGGGAACACCGTTAAATAGATCAGTCAGTTGATCTGCATGACGCCAACTGGCGATATCTACCGGACGATCTAATGTCCTAGCTGCATCTAGAGCGGCATTCACCTTCACAATCATGCCGTCAGTAATGATGCCGTGAGCAATAAGTTGTTCTGCTTTCTCAACATTTATGTCAGGGATTTTCTGCCCTTTACCATCCAAAATACCACTAACATCAGAGAGCAATACCAAATCAGCACCTAGCGTCTGAGCTATCGCCGTTGCTGCCTGATCGGCATTCACATTCATCAGCTCCCCTTTATCCGTTACACCAATCGAGCTGATAATGGGCATATAACCCGCATCCAGTAACGTTTTCAGCAACTTAGCATCGCCCGGCATCGCTTTTCCCACATGCCCCAACTCTTCACTCAGTTGGGAAACCGTGACCACATTACCATCTCCTAAATATAATCCAACTGATGCAAGTTGATATTTAGTCGCCCACGACAACAAGGTCTTATTGGCGATACCAGCCAATGCGCCGGTGATAATCCCAATCTGATCAGCGGGTGTTACCCGTAATCCTTGTTCCTTCACTATCGGTAGCTGCAACTTCTGCATCAGTTCATCCACCAGATAACCACCACCATGAACAACCACCAACTGGCGTTCGTGTGTTTGCCGATATTCCTGCAATGCAGTAAACACGCGTTCCAATGCTTCTTCATTGTCCAGTAACACACCACCTAACTTTATGACTAAAGGTTCCATCTGCTCTACTCCTTCACGTCAATAATTAAAATAATGCCTGAGTTTCTTCAAACCCAAAACGTATATTCATACACTGAACTGCCTGAGCTGCCGCCCCCTTCAAAAGATTATCCTCAGTACCCACAACAATCAGGTGGTCACCCTGTACAACAAAACCGATATCACAAAACGGTAACCCAACAACGGATTTCAATGCTGGCACTCCTTTGCTGTAAAGCCTTACCAATGGCTTATCTTTGTATGCTTGCCGATACACCTCATTTATCTGTTCTGCGGTAACACCCGGCTTCAATTTACAGGTAATTGTGGCAAGAATACCCCGCGCGAAATTGCCAAGATGCGGAGTAAAAATCACCCTGGTTCCCAGATGTTCCTCAATCTCCGGTTGATGACGATGGGTAAATATTCCATAAGGTTGCAAACTGATTTCGCAGAAACTGTTGGTCATGCTGGCTTTCCGGCCTGCTCCACTTACACCACTAGTCGCATTAATCACCGGCCAATGGCCGGTATCCAGCAAACTATTTTCTAACAGCGGTTTCAGGGAGAGTTGAGAAACTGTTGGGTAACATCCCGGTACAGCAACTAATTGGGCCTGTTTGATTTTTTCAGCCTGCCATTCGGCAAGTCCATATACTGCTTGTGCTAACCATTCAGTATGCTTATGTTTGAATCCGTAGTATTGTTGATAAATCTGAGCATTTTGTACGCGATAGGCACCGGAGAGATCGAATACAGTGCAACCCTCTGCCAGAAATAGCGGCGCAATGTCATGACTAACTTCATGGGCGGTGGCAAGGAAAACCACATCAATCCCTTTAGCAGCATTAATAATATCAGTCAGAGGTTGCAGCGGTAGATCAACAATGCCTTTATACTGTGGATGTAAATCTGAGAAGCATTTATCTGCATCAACGCTCTGAGCAGAAACCATGAGTCTAATCAGATTCGTATGCGGATGACGATGCAGATATGCTGCCAGCTCTGCTCCGGTGTAACCACTTGCACCAACAACCAGCGTATTCAACATAGGATATCTTTACCTTGTGCTCAGTATTCAAACGGGATAATGTATTTTTATTCAAAAAAAATGCATGAATATTGATACTATCATGAATAAAGGCTGTCAACAGTGAATATTAAATTACCTCCATTTATTGAGCTATTTCGGCAATTAATCGCGACTCCATCTATCAGCGCCACCGATGTCAGTATTGACCAAAGTAATGAGTCTCTCATCAACCTACTGGCAAGTTGGTTAAAGGAAGTTGGTTTCGAAATTGAGATACAACCCGTCCCCGAAGCCCTCGGAAAATACAATCTACTCGCGACATTGGGGCGTGGCCCAGGTGGATTACTCTTATGTGGACACACTGATACCGTACCCTTTGACGAAGGTCTCTGGACGAAAGATCCTTTCACCCTGACAGAGCGCGATAACAAACTGTACGGTTTAGGTACAGCAGATATGAAAGGCTTTTTCGCCTTTATTATTGATGCGTTGCGGGACATTGATGTCAGTAAAATAACCCGTCCGCTGTACATTCTGGCAACCGCAGATGAAGAAACGACAATGGCGGGAGCCCGCTATTTTGCCGCAAGTACCACTATTCGCCCAGATTTCGCTATTATCGGTGAACCCACTTCATTGCATCCTATCTGTGCACATAAAGGACATTTATCGAACGCTATCCGCATTGTTGGTAAATCCGGGCACTCCAGTGATCCAAACCGTGGTATAAACGCCATTGACTTGATGCACGAATCTATTGGTCACCTGATTGAACTACGCAATACGCTAAAAGAACGTTACAACAATCCGGCGTTTGCCATTCCATACCCGACCATGAACTTTGGCTATATTCATGGCGGTGATGCGGTAAATCGGATTTGCGCACATTGTGAATTGCATATGGATATTCGCCCATTACCGGGACTAACGTTACAGGATCTGAACGGGCTGTTAAACGAGGCCCTGGAACCGGTGAAGCAACGTTGGCCTGGCCGCTTAACTATCGATGAATTACATGCCCCTATTCCCGGTTATGAATGCCCAACCGATCACAAGATGGTTGACGTGATTGAGAAACTGCTAGGCCGCAAGGCTGAAACGGTCAACTACTGTACCGAAGCGCCATTCATTCAGGAAGTATGCCCAACTTTAGTCCTTGGCGCTGGCTCTATTGAACAGGCACATCAACCGGATGAGTTCATTGATATGTCGTTTATTGAACCCACCAGAAAGATAATTTCTCAGTTAATAGATCATTTTTGTCTAAGCAATGATTAATTGTTTTACTCGTCCCCCAAAAGTCAGGGGGACTCAAACACTATAACAAGCAACAAAAGCACCTTTCCCAAACCTTTTGAGCATAAGTAATACTTATGGAACATGGCCTGCCATTAAATTTTAGAAATTTCGCCCAAACTGATTATTTTCTGATATGAATATGAGGGCTTAGGGTCAATGCAACACTGTGGCGACACAAAAAAATAACTTTCCGCCACTTAAATGAAATTTTTCTACAGAAACAGAATCAACATTCTGCCAGCAATAAAGGCTAAGAGTCACATGAACCAACAATATTCTGCAATGCGTAGTAATGTCAGCATGCTAGGTAAGCTGCTCGGAGACACGATCAAAGACGCTTTAGGTGAAGATATTCTCGATAAAGTCGAGACTATCCGCAAATTATCCAAATCATCCCGCGCAGGTAATGAAGCACACCGCCAGCAACTATTATCTACATTGCAAAACCTATCTAATGATGAACTGTTGCCAGTTGCCCGTGCTTTCAATCAATTTCTCAACCTGACAAACGTCGCAGAGCAATATCACAGCATCTCCCCACATGGTGAAGCTGCCAGTAACCCCGTTGCGCTAGCGAAATTATTCACCCGCTTGAAAGAAAAAGATTTCAGTAACAACGATCTGAAAAAAGCGGTAAATGAACTGTCTATTGAATTAGTCCTCACCGCTCACCCAACTGAGATCGCGCGTCGTACATTGATTCACAAACTGGTAGCTGTTAACACCTGTCTATCGCAATTCGATCACGATGATCTAGCGGATTATGAGCGTAACAACATTATGCGCCGTCTGCGTCAGTTAGTTGCCCAGTCATGGCATACCGATGAAATCCGCAAAATCCGTCCTACCCCAATTGATGAAGCGAAATGGGGGTTTGCTATGGTGGAAAACAGCTTGTGGGAGGGTGTGCCAGCATTCCTGCGTGAATTCAATGAACAGCTGGAAGAGTCAATTGATTACAGCTTGCCGGTCGAAGCGGTACCTATCCGCTTTACTTCCTGGATGGGTGGCGACCGAGACGGTAATCCAAATGTAACGGCTGAAGTGACTCGTCATGTGTTACTGCTTAGCCGCTGGAAAGCAGCCGATCTATTCCTGAAAGATATTCAGGTTCTGGTTTCTGAACTATCCATGTCTGAATGTACACCAGAAGTTCGTAAACTAGCAGGTGGTGATGAAATTCTAGAACCTTACCGAGAAATTGCTAAAAAATTGCGGACACAACTCAGTAATACATTGACCTATTTGGAGAAACAACTGAAAGGAGAACAAGTTCTGCCACCAACTGATTTGCTGGTGGATAACGAACAGCTTTGGCAACCACTTTACGCCTGTTATCAGTCACTAAAAACCTGCGGGATGGAAATCATTGCCAATGGTCAATTATTAGATATTTTGCGCCGCATCCGTTGTTTTGGTTTATCACTGGTACGCATTGATGTGCGCCAAGAAAGTACCCGCCATACAACCGCCATTTCCGAACTGACGCAATACTTGGAATTAGGTGACTACGCTGGTTGGTCAGAAGAGGATAAACAGGCTTTCCTACTGCATGAACTGCACTCCAAACGTCCATTGATCCCACATAACTGGCAACCAAGCGCTGAAACACAAGAAGTTTTCGCAACCTGTAAAGTCATTGCTGAGTCACCTCAAGACGCTATCGCCGCTTACGTTATCTCAATGGCTAAAGTGCCTTCTGATGTATTAGCGGTTCACTTGCTACTGAAAGAAGCTGGTTGTCCGTTCACTTTACCCGTTGCCCCATTGTTCGAAACCCTTGATGACCTGAATAATGCCGAAAATGTCATTCAGCAATTGATGAATATTAAGTGGTATCGTGAACTGATTCAGGACAAACAGATGGTGATGATTGGTTATTCTGACTCAGCAAAAGATGCCGGAGTGATGGCGGCGGCATGGGCGCAATACCGAGCACAGGATGCCTTAATCAACGTTTGTGAAAAAGAGGGCGTCACGCTGACCTTGTTCCACGGTCGCGGTGGTACCATTGGCCGTGGCGGTGCACCGGCACATTCAGCGCTGCTTTCCCAACCACCGGGAAGCCTGAAAGGTGGCCTACGTGTAACCGAACAAGGCGAAATGATCCGCTTTAAATTCGGTCTGCCACAGGTCACTATCAGTAGTTTAGCCTTGTATACCAGTGCGATTCTGGAAGCAAACCTATTGCCTCCACCGGAGCCTAAACCAGAATGGCATCAGGTGATGGATACCCTGTCTGATATTTCCTGTAAGATGTATCGCGATTATGTGCGTGAACAGCCCGATTTTGTACCTTATTTCCGCGCTGCAACACCAGAACAGGAATTAGCTAAATTGCCTTTAGGTTCTCGTCCAGCCAAACGTCATCCGGCGGGGGGTGTGGAAAGTTTACGCGCTATCCCGTGGATTTTCGCCTGGACACAGAATCGCCTAATGTTGCCAGCCTGGTTAGGTGCAGGTGCTGCACTACAAAAAGTTGTAAATGATGGGAAACAGGATGTACTGGCAGAAATGTGCCGTGATTGGCCTTTTTTTACCACTCGGATTGGTATGTTGGAAATGGTCTTCGCCA
Source organism: Photorhabdus antumapuensis (assembly GCF_020387775.1). Lineage (NCBI taxonomy): Bacteria > Pseudomonadati > Pseudomonadota > Gammaproteobacteria > Enterobacterales > Morganellaceae > Photorhabdus > Photorhabdus antumapuensis. The sequence continues at coordinate 165,820 of NZ_JAHZMK010000048.1, read as the reverse complement.
AAGCTGATTTGTGGTTGGCAGAATATTACGATCATCGTCTGGTAGATAAGAACTTATGGCCGTTAGGCCAGAAACTACGCGAGCAACTCTCTGCGGATATTAAGACGGTATTAGCCATTTCCAAAGATGAACACCTGATGGCAGATTTACCGTGGATTGCAGAATCAATCGCCCTGCGTAATGTTTACACTGATCCATTAAACGTCCTACAGGCAGAACTATTACTGCGTTCCCGTCAGCAACAACATCCCGATCCACAGGTTGAACAAGCCTTAATGGTAACCATTGCCGGCATAGCCGCAGGAATGCGAAATACAGGTTAGTCGCTGTCAGCAGGAGACAATCTCCGCACGGCGGTAGTGACATTATTGAGCACGGTATTGGTATCTTGTTTCTCCAGACAATCCTGTACAAGATGTGCTCAATAGACAATAAAAAAGAAGCTATTTCTCACCAGACGAAGCCTGATTTAAGAAAAAATACTTATCATTTACTCTCTGAGATCTGCAATAAAACAAGGAATCACACGACATAAGTCGCTTAAATCCTCACAAATATATAAATTTTGATAATGTGATTTTTGCTCACTTCCCTAGAATTGCACTTTCCAATTTCTAAGAGGATTAAATCATGAAGAAAAATAAACTTGCCATTTTGCTATCTCTTGCTTCCTTGTTCGGTGTCAATGCCTATGCCCAAACAGAGCAACCGCAGAAAGTCCCTACTAATCAAAATGTCCTGACAGCGCAATCCCAGTTGCTGCCTAACCCTGAAAGCCCCATCCGGGCCGAAGAGAAGGAGCTCAACACTAAGTCTGAGGTAGCTTACGTCCCCGCACCTCCACTAACCAATATGTGGGTCTATGCCGTTGGCTCGACGAATTGCGGATGGGAATACACTTCCAACTTACCGGTGACGAACTGCAATCACGGAGGGTACCAGCTCCGTGCCGCCGTTCTGGAAATTGGCTACGGATACAGTTCCTTTACTTGGATGAACGGCGGTATACTGCCATACTCGCTGTACTCTTCTACACCAGTTTGCATTACAAACGGACACTACACTTGGCCATGTGCTGGAGGCCAAATTGTGGTTGGTTTCCTTAAGGAATACAACCTCGACGGCTACCAGAATGGTATCTTCAGATACCAGAACACTTCCGCTAATTGGCCTCAGAATACCATGTCAGCACAGATCAGCATCCTTTGACTTGCTGAAACCCTCTTCAATCTGTCAGGGGCGGGAAACCGCCCTTGATTAAAGTTTGCAATAATGCACCTGATTAATCTCTCAAAGCCCTTTAGATTTTTCGCCTAATCTTTCCGCCCACGGGGGGCGAGAGTTTACAGCGATTTTTGCTAAACTTTGTGCCACGAAGTCCCTTGGATACTGAACGGCGGCCATTCTTGGCTTTCAGTGATAGGGGCCGTAGCCGTAAGGTCCCTGGCTTGCTGTAACATCCGCTCGACCAAGTTGGCCAACAGCTCAGCATCCAGCCTCTCCAACCATTCACGGCTCCAGAGCAGAGTCTCGCCCTCACCACTGCGACTCAATTGCAGTGATGGCCAGTGGGCCAATGTAGCCAACGAACAAGGTTCAACATTACCTAGTGGGATAAACAAGGTCACCAGCTCATCGCGTTGGCGGATGTGCAAGCTAAAAGGGCCGAGCGGCAGATCAAGCCCCTCCGAGTGCAGAGACACTTCGGTCTGTCCGAGACGTCGGCAAAGCTCTGATAATAAGGCATTAAACATAGTTACTCTTTATGATTGTCGAACACAGATCCAGTCGGTGGCCACAGGTTGGCAATTGGAGGATTACTCGGTGTACCTTGCAGTTTACCACCTATGGTCGCAGCCCAAGGATCGATGACATATGCTTGAGAGCCCCAGGTTTCAGGTTTGCTAAGCTCACTGTTGGGAGCACGACCGACCACCACGAAGCAGTGGGTCTGGCTATGCCCCTTGGAACCACGATGAGCGACCACCTCAATGCGCTGCTGGTCACCTTGATTGTGCTTCATCAATTCGGCTGCCGCAGAATAGGCCAAGGTGGTGCAGCAACCAGCCTGGGCTTGAGCGACACAGGTGGCGATAGATTGCAGTTGTTTGAAGGTGACATTGCCTTGTCTAGCAGCGATAGCCATCGTGTTGGACACCCCGTTGGCTTGTATGTTAGCACTCACGCGAGCCGAGCTGCCATTGAATAACCGTAATCTCTCCATAATTTGTTGATAATGAGAGTCCTGCTTGCCGACGAAAGTGCCAGCATCGGTGCATGCGTAAGTTCCCATCTTCTGTAAGGCTGGCATAGCCTGCCGTAACATAGCTTGGGGACCCGTCGCCATTACCTTTGGTTGGAGGGTACGCACCACAGCACCTTGTTCTGCCAGAGCCTGTTTAAGCTCAGCAAGGCAGGTGCTACGGGCCGCCACCTCTTTAGGGTGGTGGTTCTCCCAGTGCTGGATGGCATCCTGCACCCGTTGAGCCTGTGCACTGTTAGGGGTACTCTGCAATTGGCGCAGTTCAGCGATCAAATGTTTGAGATCCGAACTCTGGAAGTGCAGTGGACCACGTCGGGCAGACTGTTCGAACAAGCGGTTGCCCTGTTCGAGTAGAGGAGAAGCTGCGGTGTGCTGGGGAGCTTGCGTTTGGCTAAGCGGCGCATGGCCGCCAATGTGCTGAATATGCATTATCCTTTCCAAAATTAGGTTGGGTTGATTAAGGGCATCTTAGTATTTTTCCTGCCCTGCTTATGTAAAAAAGTGACCCGATTTTTATCTGTTTTAGGTGTCAGAAGAGAAGGATTTTCTGGGGATAGATATCCAAGATTATGAATCACAACAGTTCATACTGGACGAAGGCTGATGACGGACTTTACTTATTAAACCGAGATAATCTAACAATGACAATGTAATGTGGGAATACAAACTCAATATTAAAACTTGCTTATTCAATTTCCATGCAGCAAACTACCGTATACGTTAATTTACCGTACTTGAAGAGGAATGATAATGACTGCTATCGCTCGATTTGATTTAAAGATGGACACAGATGAAAAGGAAGTTATTTCTCGCGCCGCGGCTTTAATGGGCACAACAATGGCTGCATTTGTGCGCACAGCAGCTAAAGAGAAAGCACGTGAGCTATTAGATAGAGACTCTCGCATAACAATGACAGCTCAGGATTTTCAGGCATTCACAACCGCTTTGAATGACGCTTTCGCCCCCAATACTGCTTTACAAAACGCAATAAATGCTGCGCGCAAGGTGAAACGTGTTTGAAGAGCAATCCCTTGATCCAAACTACCATCAACGCAAGATTTTTACCTCTGGAGTGAACGAGCTTGACGATTACCTTCAACGCTTTGCCGTTCAACAAAGCAAAAAAGGTATTGCCGTTGTGCGAGTACTAGTCGATACCTACGCCCCTAGCACCATACTGGGTTACTATAGCTTAAGCGCTGCGCAGATCGATATTGTCCAGTTAGATGAGCGTATCCAGAACAAATTGCCACGCTATCCGGTGCCTTGTTTTCGAATGGGGCGGTTAGCGGTACATTCAGATTACCACGGACGAGGACTAGGGCAACTCCTGATAGGATGCGCAGTTGAACGTTGCCTTGAGGCCAAGAAGCATGTCGCCGCGTATGCCCTTATGGTCGATGCAAAGGGAGAAAAGGCTAAAAGTTTCTACGAACATTACGGATTTATTCCATGTCGCGATAACCCAATGACGCTCTATCTACCACTTGGTACATAACCGGTGATTGAGTGGGCCTACCCAACCCCCCGGATAGTCCCCTATTCAAAACTAGGCTTATAGAGCTACATTATCCAGCCGCTAATAATTCGGCACCCCATACCTATTAAGTAAATAAGTAAATAAGTA
>NZ_JAHZMK010000048.1:9888-161848 GCF_020387775.1 Photorhabdus antumapuensis | reverse complement strand
TAAGTAAATAAGTAAATAAGTATAAACCAGAAACCATAAAAATTAAACTTAAAGAATATAGAAAACCTTAAGTTAATTTAAAATTTCCTTCTATAAATATCTCATAAATTGCTTCTATCAAGCTCTCCCGAAGGAGAGCCGTATTATGTAATCGCGAAATTAATTAACGGATGATATAACGAATATGCAAAATAATATCGTTCATAGTTTGCAATATGGCTTTCTGCTTGTCGGTAGCATTCGGGAATTGAAGATTCAGTACCCTCATCATCAAGAGCAATGCCTTCAAATGGCAGGTATTTGCCATCATTAAAATCCAACTGGAACTGGCCGCTATCATTAGTACCATGAGACACAGCTAATGCTGAACAGCCTTTCGGCAACCGAGCACTGTCACCATAACTGAGCATAGCCTGAATATCCTGATAAGGCCCAACCAACACAGGCAATGAAACACTGATTTGCTTAATGCGACGAATCTTGTTATCACCAACAATACTGTCCGGGTAGGCAAAAATACGTTTTTCATGAATCAGGTTTCTATCCTGCTCTACTTGTGCAATTTCATAAATTTGTTTTGCTTCCCCCCAACATATTTTTTACGTTGCAATATTAAAAGTTAAAAAATGATATGGTAATGGTTAAGATTAACCAGAGTGCAGAATTTTATACGAGATATAAGTCTGACGACTACAATTAGTTATCTGTAGAGTGACTTTATTTCCTAATAAAGAGATTTAGAGAGTGATAATTATATAAAAAACATTATAACCAGAGTCATTATTTACTATAATTTATCTTTAATAATTTAATTAATAACAAAGTTTTATTTATTACTATTCTAACCCCTCCATTCCTTCAATTCTATAAAATTAGATTTCATAAATAGATTAAATAATTTTCCAAAATAGTGCCCCACTTCGGACAACGCCTTGTGTAGCAAGGGTTGTGCGCTATGTTAATTATCCAACTAGATAATAAAGATTTACACTTTATAAAAACATGCTCTTACTAAGAGATTTCCTTAGTAAGAGCCAAAGATTAAGGACGAACACCCAAAGTATGACAAATTGCATAACTCAGTTCCGCGCGGTTTAAGGTATAAAAATGAAAATCCTTCACACCTTCGCGGCTTAAAATCTTCACCATATCCATTGCGATAGAAGCACCAACCAAATTTGCGCTTTCAGGATCATCATCTAGCCCATCAAACATTCTGGTCATCCAACTTGGAATACGCACATTAGTCATTGCAGCAAAACGTTTAAGCTGACGGAAATTGGATACCGGCAGAATACCCGGTACGATTTCCACCTCAATTCCGGCGGCAACACAGCGGTCACGAAAACGCAGGTAACTTTCCACATCAAAGAAGAATTGAGTAATAGCACGGTTCGCCCCTGCATCAATTTTTCGTTTCAGACTAATCAAGTCAGCCTGAGAATTTTTCGCTTCAGGATGAACTTCAGGGTAAGCAGCCACTGAAATATCAAAATCAGCTTCTTTCTTAAGTAATTCAACCAGATCAGCCCCATACATTTTGGGTTTTTCACTGTTATCAGGTAAATCCCCCCGCAAAGCCACAATATGACGAATTCCATTATTCCAATAATCACGGGCGATTTCACACAATTCATCGCGGCTGGCATCAATACAAGTAAGGTGCGGGGCCGCTTCAAGGCCGGTTTTTTCTTTTATTCCCTTGATTATGCTATGGGTACGATCACGCTCGCCAGAGTTAGCACCATAAGTAACGGAAACAAATTTAGGCTTGAGGGTACTCAGGCGACTAATGGATTTCCACAGGGTTTTTTCCATCTCGGCTGTACGCGGTGGAAAGAATTCAAATGAAACACGGATCTGTCCTTCCAATTCAGCCAGATTCTGATTCAGCGCCTCTCGCTGATTTGCGTGAAAAAAACTCATACCCTGCACCTCGTTAACAAGCGGAATAATTTCCCATCTTAATAATTTGCCAGTTACTTTTATTTACACATCTAAACACCTATACGTTTAGACGTCTAAATAAGATGAGGGATCGGCATTTTTTAGTCAACAGCAAATTTGAGTTAAATCGGTGAGAAATATTCACCCTGAATCGGAAAAAAATTCATCAAGGGATCTTTGGCTTTGTTTATATTGGTTTAGCAGATCGATAGCTAAGGCAACAATGAGGAAAGATGCCCTGCTCAGGACATCCACCCTCTCGTTACCTCAAATATCAAACGAAGGAAATCACATTTGATCAATCAGTGGAGGTTAGAAAGCTTAAAGCAGTTGTGACAAACGGTTAAGATCAGACTGAATCGCTCCGGCTGTCACGTCACGACCCGCCCCCGGCCCACGGATCACCAACGGATTATCACGATACCAACGGCTCTCAATCGCAAACACGTTGTCGCACGGTAGCAAGGAAGCCAATGGGTGATCAGGGCGTACCGCCTCAACACCCACCTTTGCCTTACCATTCGCATTAAAACGAGCAACATAACGCAGCACCATACCCATTTCCTGCGCCGCAGCTAATCGCTGCACCATTTGCTCATTGATAGCACCGCTATTATCAAAGAGCTGTTCGATAGAGCCTGACTCTGCTTCTTTCGGGACCAGTGACTCAACACGCACCTGCTCTGGCTCAATCTCATACCCTGCTTCACGGGCAAGGATAATCAATTTACGCATCACATCCTGACCAGATAGATCAATACGCGGATCAGGTTCTGTCAATCCCTGTTGCCACGCCTGTTCGACTAAATCACTAAACGGTACTGAACCATCAAATTGCAGAAACAGCCAGGATAATGTGCCGGAGAAAATGCCACTAATGGACAAAATGGTATCACCACTCTCCCGTAAGTCCCTCACGGTATGATTGATAGGTAAGCCAGCGCCAACTGTTGCATTGTAAAACCAATGGCGACCGGTTTTGGCAAATGCGTCACGGATAAGACGATAATCACTGCTACTGGAAGCACCAGCAATTTTATTGGCACTGATAACATGAAAACCATAGCTGGCGAAATCGCTGTAACATCGAGCTAGTTCTTCACTCGCCGTCACATCCAGGATCACCAAATCGTCATAAGGATGCGCTCGCATCCACAGAAATAATTCATCAACATCATATTCTGTCGCGTCATCATTAAAAAAAGCTAATGCTCGACTAGCATCAATCCCTTGATAGTCGAGTAAACTCCGGCAACTATCCGCCACACCGGCCAGAACAAATTCAAAATCACTGCGAGCCGAAATGTTTTTCTGCTCACGAGCGAATAACTCTAACCAACGAGAGCCGATATTTCCTTTACCAAACAAAATCAGACCAATCCGCTTTTCAGCACGGAACAAACTCTGATGCAACCCCTGAATCACATGTTCAGTCTGATGAGTCCGCAACACAGCAACAAGGCTGATGCCATCCTCCGCATGCCAGATAAATTCTACCGGCTGATCTTTAAGTTGCTGATAAAAACGGTGGCAATGTAATGGGTTCTTGCATACACCAGCTCCAACCAGCGCCACCAGCGCCAAACCTTCTCTTAGGGAAAGTTTCCCCGGAGGCGTAGCATCTTCCAGCACGCCCAGTGCACTATTCACCACTTCAGAAGTGTAACAGAGCTGAATCAAATTACAGTCTAGATGGATACCTATCGCCAATGGGCGAATTTGTTCTCGCTTTAACAACAGATCAATATCTTTGTATATCTGTTTAAAATCATGATGAGCGGCCACATGCAACTCAATCAGGCAAACATCATCATGACTAGTAACAATTTTTGCACCAGTTCCAGAAGCCAAAACCCTTTCAATACGCGTTGACCCCTGCTCCGGCTGGTAGCTGCAACGTAATAGCAAATCAATATCACTGAAGGAAACAGGCTGTAAGGTACGAGTATGCAACACGGGTGCGGCAAGACGAGCAAGCTCGCTAGCTTCATCCAGACGTAATAGCGGTAACAAACAGGCATCTTTGACTTTTCTAGGATCAGCACTGTAAACACCAGCAACATCACTCCAGATGGTTACCCGTCTCGCCCCTGCCAAAGCCCCAACCTGAGTTGCAGAGTAGTCACTGCCATTTCGCCCCAATAAAACCGTTTCTCCATCATGATTACTGGAGATAAAACCGGTCACCACCAATCGTTTATTTAGGTTTTGTGTTAGCAACTGATTTAGCAATGGTTGGGAAAGGGTAACATCAATTTGCGGCTGAGCCGCCCGTTCCGCGCGTAAAAACTGGCGAGCATCTACCCAAGCACTAGGAATACCCTGAGCTTCAAGCACAGCCGACATCAAACGCGCGGACCAGATCTCTCCATGCCCCACCACTTCTGCATAAGTCACATCACTAACCGGTTTATCCAGCAACACACTTAGCTTTTCAAGATCAGCAATAAAACGCTTCACCAACTTTTCAGCAACAGTTTCAGGTAGCAAACCTCTAATCAGATCCTGTTGATAACGGCGCAGAACCTGCTGCACCTGATGGGCAGAGATACGGTCATTCTGGCTAAGTTTAAGCCAATTAATTAACTGGTTAGTCGTGCTGCCCGCTGCGGATACCACCATTAAATCACCAGGTTGGCTGTAATTCGCCATAATCTTGGCTACCCGTTGATAACATTTCACATCCGCGAGACTACTTCCACCAAACTTATGTAATTGGCGGCCATTTTCCGCCACTGCAACTGCCAGTGCACTCATGGTTACTCCTTTACTACTGCCTGAAATGCATTTTCCAAATCAGCGATTAAATCCTGACTATCTTCAATACCCACAGAAACACGCAATAGTGAATCCGTAATCCCCGCTTCCGCCCTTGCCTGTGCTGACATTCCAGCGTGAGTCATGGTAGCTGTATGGGAAATTAAGGTTTCCACACCGCCCAGTGATTCCGCCAAAGTAAATAACTTTAACTCAGACAGAAAACGGCGTATCGCCTGTTCACCACCATCGAATTCAAAGCTTATCATTGCGCCAAAACCAAATTGTTGCTTACAAGCAATTTCATGCCCAGAATGATCTTTCAAAGCAGGATAAAAAAGTTTTTTCACTAACGGTTGCTGTTGAAGATAATTGACAATCTCCAATGCATTCTTTTGCTGTAACAGGACCCGTGGCGATAAAGTGCGCATGCCGCGCAACAGCAGATAGCTATCAAACGCCGCACCGGTTACACCAATATTATTCGCCCACCAAGCGAGCTCCGCTGCGACCTCTTCATCCTTTGCAATAATAGCTCCGGCAATCACATCAGAATGTCCATTAAGATATTTAGTACAGGAATGCACAACCAGATCCGCCCCCAACTCCAAAGGCTTCTGTAATACAGGGCTCAGGAAAGTGTTATCAACAATAACTGTCGCACCTACCTCATGGGAAAGCTGGCATATATGAGCAATATCGACAATACGCAATAAAGGATTGCTGGGCGTTTCAATCAATACCAACTTTGGCTTTTTGGACAAGACTTGCTTTAATGCCTGTTCATCACTCTGATCGACAAAAACCACTTCATAAGCACCACGTTTAGTCTGGCTGTCAAATAAGCGGTAGCTGCCACCATAACAGTCATGAGGCGCAACCAACAGATCCCCAGGTTGAAGGAAAACCGTGCATAACAGGTGAATAGCTGACATTCCGCTGCTAGTCATGATAGCACCCGCCCCCCCTTCCAGCTTAGCTAATGCCTGTTGCACCATATCGCGGCCCGGATTACTCCTGCGGGAATAATCATGTGTCCTTGGCTGATTAAAATCAGTAAAGTTATATGTGCTGGAAAGATAAATAGGCGGAACAACACAGCCATACTGTTCATCATTATTCAGCCCATTGCGAACTGCTATCGTTGCCGGTTTGCGTGTCATATCAGCTACCACTATCTGTCATAAATTATGTCAGGGAAGAATATCTTCTACCACAATAGACGTCAACACATCTAGACATCTAAACCTCTTTACGGTTAGATTAGACAATGGGATAATTATTCATCATAACTAATGCTGCTTTATTTATTAGTAGCCATTAGTTTATCGCATATACTATAACTGTATAATTGATAAGGAAATCACGATAAAATGGCAACATGTTACAACGAAAGCTGGTGCTGTTATCTGGCTTAATTTTATGATTTTACGACTATTTAAGGTACCCCATGGCTGAGTGGAACGGTGAATATGTCAGCCCTTATGCTGAACATGGCAAAAAAAGCGAACAAGTGAAGAAAATCACAGTCTCAATTCCTTTGAAAGTGTTGAGAATCCTCACTGATGAACGCACTCGTCGCCAGGTCAATAACCTGCGTCATGCAACTAATAGTGAATTGCTGTGTGAAGCATTCCTGCATGCATTTACTGGGCAGCCACTGCCCGATGATGCTGATTTACGCAAAGAGCGTAATGATGAAATCCCAGAGGCAGCCAAAAAGATCATGCGGGAATTAGGTATTGATCCTGATACCTGGGAATATTGATAGCAATGCAAAAAACTCCTGTAAAAAGTCAGGAGATTTTTAAATGCAAAACGCCCGATGCAAAACACCGGGCGTTAGTACCAGTCGGCCTGTCATCATGGACAGACGCAATTCTGCAATTACTTGCTGACACCTGGAACGTGGAAACGTTTATTGAAGCGATCAACACGACCACCAGTAGCAACATCACGTTGTTTACCCGTATAGAATGGGTGACATTGGCCGCATACGTCCAGGTTCAGAGCGTGACCAACGGTAGATCTGATTTGCATTACATTACCGCAAGAACAAGTTGCAGTAACTTCTTCATATTTAGGATGAATACCTTTTTTCATGGGATAACCTCTGTTAAGGCCGTGTCGCTATCCAGCCCTGTTGCCGCCAGACACCACACGTCGTGTTGATAAAATGAGTTTGGTATATTTCATACCAAAGGCGGCGGATCATACAGAATATCTGCCCATCCCGCAATGAAATCCGCTTATTGTCTATGATACCCTATAGCCAATCTTTGCTTTATTTATTGATCATTCGGAATAATTTTATGGTTGTTGTTCAGGTTGCTCTGCCTGTCCCTCTTACCCGCTCTTTTGACTATCTGTTGCCCACAGAGAGTCAATTACCTGTTGCGGGGATGCGGGTAATTGTCCCTTTTGGCAAACGTAAAACAATTGGGATCGTCACTGGGATAACTGACAACAGTGATATTCCAGCAGAACAACTGAAAACCATAGAGTCTATTCTCGATACTCACTCCTTATTTTCAGAAAATCTTTGGCAATTATTGCTCTGGGCATCCAGTTATTACCATTACCCCATCGGTGAAGTCCTATTCCATGCATTGCCAGTACTGCTTCGTCAGGGAAAACCTGCGGAATCAACTCCACTATGGCAGTGGCAAGTCACGCCAACAGGCGCTGAATTACCACTGGCGCAACTAAAACGCTCGCCAAAACAGCAACAAGTACTGGCAACCCTACGCCGTAAAGCAATATATCGCCATCAGATTACAGAACTGGAACTGAGCGAAAGCGCTTTCCAATCGCTCAAAAAGAAGTCACTTATCGATTTATACCCTGTGCAACCTGAATCTGAGAACTGGCGAAATCACTTCCAAATCACCGGAGAACGCCTGAAATTGAATACCGAACAAGCCACAGCAGTTGGTGCTATCCGTGCAGAAGACCAGCAATTCTCCCCCTGGTTACTGGCTGGCATCACCGGATCAGGTAAAACAGAAGTTTATCTCAGTGTGCTGGAGAATATTCTGGAGCAAGGTAAACAAGCGCTGATACTTGTACCGGAAATTGGCCTGACACCACAGACCATCCGTCGCTTCCGTGAACGTTTCAACGCACCGGTTGATGTTCTTCATTCAGCCCTGAATGACAGTGAACGTCTTGCTGTATGGCTACGAGCTCAAAAAGGTGAGAACGCAATTGTTATCGGTACACGTTCAGCCCTATTTACCCCTTTCTCCTACCTTGGCATCATCATTATTGATGAAGAACATGACAGCTCTTATAAGCAACAGGAAGGCTGGCGTTATCATGCCCGTGATTTAGCGGTATTCAGAGCAAAAAAAGAGAATATCCCGGTGATCATGGGTTCTGCGACTCCAGCACTGGAAACACTTTACAATGTGCAACAAGGCAAATACCGCCCGCTAACATTATCCAAACGAGCAGGTCATGCTCAGCCAGCGGCTCAACATCTATTGGACTTAAAAGGTTTACCACTCAAAGTCGGGTTATCTCAACCACTAATAAAGCGTATTGAAGAACATCTACAAGCCAATAATCAAATCATACTTTTCCTTAACCGTCGCGGTTACTCACCTGCCCTACTCTGCCATGAATGTGGTTGGATTGCAGAATGCCTACGCTGTGACCATTATTACACACTGCATCAATACCATCGTCAGTTACGTTGCCATTATTGTGACAGCCAACGCCCCGTTCCCCGTCAGTGCCCGCAATGCGGTTCTACTCATCTTCAACCCGTTGGCCTTGGCACAGAACAGCTTGAAGATGGTATCTCAGCCTTATTCCCTGATGTACCCATTACTCGCATTGACAGGGATACCACCAGCCGCAAAGGAACACTGGAGCAACAACTGGCTGACATTCACGCCGGAAATGCCCGTATATTGATTGGCACCCAAATGCTGGCAAAAGGTCACCATTTTCCTGATGTCACACTGGTTGCTTTACTCGATGTTGATGGTGCTCTGTTTTCAGCAGATTTTCGAGCAGCGGAACGCTTCGCACAACTTTATACACAGGTTTCTGGTCGGGCTGGTCGAGCTGGCAAACGGGGAGAAGTAGTTCTTCAGACTCATCATCCTGACCATCCATTACTGCAAATTTTGCTAAATAAAGGCTACGATGCTTTCGCTATTCAAGCTATGGATGAACGCAAAAGTGTGTTTTTGCCACCATTTACCAGCCATATTATCTTGCGGTCAGAAGATCACGATAATCAGCAAGCACCTGCTTTCTTACAACAATTGCGCCTGCTTTTTGAACACCACCCTTTGCGGGATGATAACTTATGGATCATGGGCCCGGTTCCTGCATTACAGTCAAAAAGAGGTGGTCGCTATCGTTGGCAACTATTAATTCAACATCCATCCAGAACTGTTTTACAAAAAATCATGGCACTGGTTTATCCACAGATAACAGCTTTACCGCAAACCCGAAAAGTGAAATGGAATATCGATGTTGATCCAACAGATAGTTAGTAATTAATCGCCTCTATTTTAAAACAGATAACCTGAGCAGATTAAACATACTCTTATTTACTATTTAAAAAATCATACTCGACAATCAGTAATCAATGAAAAATTACTCACTAATTTGCGAGCCATATCGAATAAATGATTTATATCACACTTTTTTACAAACTAAGGAATAAACGAATTTGCCAAACTGTTTAGAATGATCCCTTAATAACGTTGTCATAACCTTAAACCGCATGTCGTTACTTTCCTTAAAGTCACTGACGGTTTCCCGGCAACCAGAAAATGACAATCGTTTAACTAATCAGTCAGGAAATGAGGAGTGAGTTTTGGAGCAGAAAAAGAATGGCACCTCCGCAACGATGAAAGATGTCGCTGAAGTGGCTGGCGTTTCTACCGCAACAGTATCAAGAACACTCATGAATCCAGAAAAGGTTTCTTCCCAGACCCGACAAAAAGTGGAACAAGCTGTACTGGCTGTGGGTTATTACCCCAATAACTTATCCCGTAATCTTAAACGCGGTGAGTCAAAAACTATTTTAGTGATAGTGCCAAATATCAGTGATCCCTTTTTCACTGATGTGATTTGCGGCATTGAAGAGACAGCGGCACAACATGGCTATTTGGTTTTAATCGGTGATTGCCAACATCAGCAAAAACAGGAACACACGTTTCTCAACCTGATTGTCACTAAACAAATTGATGGTCTGTTGCTACTGAGTTCGAATATCCCGTTTGATGCCAGCAAAGAAGAACAAAAAAACCTACCACCTATGGTAATGGCAAACGAATTTGTACCAGAGCTAGAACTGCCGACTATTCATATTGATAACCTTACCGCCGCATTCAATGCGACTCATTATCTGCAAACATTGGGGCATAAACGCATTGCCTGCCTTTCCGGTCCAGAAAACATACCGATTTGCCACTATCGCCGTCAGGGATATATCCAAGCACTGCGTCGCTCTGGCGGAACAATTCGTGAAGATTATATTGTCCAAGGTAATTTTACCCATGAAAGCGGCGCAAAACTGACCGAGCAGCTACTCTCTCTGCTAGATCCTCCTACAGCCATCTTCTGCCACAGCGATGTTATGGCGATTGGCGTGATGTGGCAGGCTAAAAGAATGGGCTTAAAAATACCGGAAGATTTATCAATCATTGGGTTTGATAACTTAAAGCTCGCCATGTACAGCGATCCACCATTGACTACCGTTGGCCAACCCCGTTATCAAATTGGCCATAAGGCAATGTTACTGTTGCTAGATAAAATCCAGGGCCACACAACATCTGGCGGTTCTCAGTTACTGGAATCGGAATTAATTATTCGGCAAAGCACCTGTTCGCCTAAAAGCTAGGCAAATAACCGCAGGTTAAGTAACATATCGTTTATTTTCTTTTACTTAAATTACTCAGCGAATTAGACAGTGGCACAACGAGATTATGTGAGTCGCGGGCGTTCAAACGCCCGCCGTAAAAATACCGATAAGAAAAAATACCAAGCCCAAGGGCTGCCAAAAATAACGCTGGCCGTCGCGGTAGCCTTAGTCGTTATCTTTATTGGTGGCCTTTACTTTATTACCCACAATAAACAGAAAAGCGAACCAGAAATACTGCCAAAACATTCTAGACAAAACAATGAGTTACCACCAAAACCAGAAGAACGCTGGCGCTATATCAAAGAATTGGAAAATCGCCCCGTTGGCATTGAGACACCACGTGATCCCTCATCCGGGGGGCAAATCAATTCACAAACTCAGCTGACCTCAGAACAACGGCAGTTACTTGAACAAATGCAGGCGGATATGCGCCAACCGGCGACTTCACTGCCAGAAGTACCATACAATGGTGTTCAAGTGCCGCGTTCACAAGTGATCATCAAACCATCAGCGGAGACACAACAACCGCTGGAAACAAGACCACAATCACAGCCTCAGCAAACGTTACCACAACAGCCAATGCAGACTCAGCCAGTTCAGCCAAAAACTCTACCACCGGCTGAAACCAGTAAACCTAAGCCCGTAGAAAAGGCACAGCGTATAATTTTACAATGTGGTTCATTCCGCAATATGGCCCAAGCTGAATCAGTACGTGCCAATCTGGCATTTGCGGGTGTTGAAAGCCAGATCACAACGGGAGACGGCTGGCATCGTATTATTCTTGGTCCCTACAGTAAAAACACCGCAGAAAAAATGCGGGAACGCCTAAAGGGCGTTGGCGTATCAGGTTGCATTCTCCGTGTTACTGGGGGTTGAAAAATTATAATTCTCCCCCATCTATACTGCTAACACCGTGCACACGGTATTTTCGATAGCCGTATACCCTATGGATTTCAAGATGCATCGCGACGGCAAGGGAGCGAATCCCCGGGAGCATAGCAAACTATGTGACCGGGGTGAGTGAGTGCAGCCAACAAAGAGGCAACTTGAAAGATAACCGGTATATACACTGTCGAAAGTACCGTGCGTCACATTTATCTATTTTTGTAACCAAGGGCTTACTCGTGACTACAATCGTAAGTGTTCGCCGTAATGGCCAAGTCGTAATCGGTGGTGATGGACAGGCAACGATGGGTAATACCGTCATGAAAGGCAATGTCCGTAAAGTTCGCCGCCTCTATAATGACAAAGTAATCGCGGGTTTTGCCGGCGGTACAGCAGACGCTTTTACTCTGTTTGAACTGTTTGAACGTAAACTTGAAATGCACCAAGGGCATCTGACCAAAGCAGCGGTTGAGCTTGCTAAAGACTGGCGCACTGATCGCATGCTACGCAAACTGGAAGCACTACTGGCAGTTGCAGATGAAAATACCTCCCTAATCATTACAGGCAACGGCGATGTCATTCAGCCAGAAAATGACCTGATTGCCATTGGTTCCGGTGGCCCGTACGCCCAATCCGCCGCACGGGCAATGCTGGAAAATACCGATCTCAGTGCCAGACAAATTGCAGAGAAAGCGCTAACAATTGCCGGTGATATCTGTATTTACACCAACCATAATCACAACTTCGAAGAACTTCCTTCAAAAGCGTAAGGGTAGATAGTATGTCTGAAATGACTCCACGCGAAATTGTCAGCGAACTTGACAACCACATTATTGGTCAGGACAAAGCGAAACGCGCTGTAGCTATCGCACTCCGTAACCGCTGGCGACGTATGCAGCTAGATGAAACGCTGCGCTACGAAGTAACACCTAAAAATATCCTGATGATTGGTCCGACTGGGGTAGGTAAAACCGAAATCGCCCGTCGTCTGGCAAAACTGGCAAATGCGCCGTTTATCAAAGTCGAAGCGACAAAATTCACCGAAGTTGGCTATGTTGGTAAAGAAGTCGACTCTATCATCCGTGATCTGACAGATGCTGCGGTTAAAATGGTTCGCCTGCAATCCATCGAAAAAAACCGTTATCGGGCAGAAGAATTGGCAGAAGAGCGTATTCTGGATGTCCTGATCCCACCAGCAAAAAATAACTGGGGACAAGCGGAGACGCAAGTTGAGCCATCAGCCGCACGCCAGGCATTCCGTAAGAAACTACGTGAAGGTCAACTTGATGATAAAGAAATCGAGATTGATGTTGCTACTACACCTGTGGGCGTCGAGATCATGGCACCTCCAGGCATGGAAGAGATGACAAATCAGTTGCAATCTATGTTCCAGAACCTTGCCGGTCAGAAACACAAATCTCGTAAGCTAAAAATCAAAGATGCTTTCAAGCTACTGATCGAAGAAGAAGCCTCTAAACTGGTTAACCCGGAAGAATTGAAACAACAGGCTATTGATTCCGTTGAACAACACGGTATTGTCTTCATTGACGAAATCGACAAAATCTGCAAACGAGGCCAGACTTCAGGCCCTGATGTTTCCCGTGAAGGTGTTCAGCGTGACCTGTTGCCATTGGTGGAAGGTTGTACGGTATCCACTAAACACGGCATGGTAAAAACAGACCATATCCTGTTTATCGCCTCAGGTGCATTCCAGGTTGCCAGCCCTTCCGATCTGATCCCTGAATTACAAGGGCGTCTGCCGATTCGGGTGGAGTTACAGGCACTAACTACAAAAGATTTTGAGCGTATTCTGACTGAACCGAGTGCATCCCTGACGGAACAGTACAAAGCACTGATGGCAACGGAAGGTATGAGCATCAGTTTCACAGCTGATGGCATTAGCAAAATTGCAGAATCCGCATGGCAGGTAAATGAATCAACCGAAAATATCGGGGCCCGTCGCCTACATACTGTGCTTGAGCGGCTGATAGAAGATATCTCTTTCGAAGCCAGCGAACGTCGTGGCCAGTCAGTTGATATTGACGCCGACTATGTTAAAAAACATCTAGATGAATTGGTTGCAGATGAAGATCTGAGCCGCTTTATCCTATAATCGGTATATACGACTCCTGATCCACTATAATTAATAATAGGAGGCTTGCCTCCCATTATTAATTATAAATTTACAGGAGTAAGTAAACACAGAAATGAACTCATCAACTTCCATCAGTCAAACTCAAGCATGGCTGGAAAGTCTGCGTCCTAAAACGCTACCACTCGCCCTTGCCGCCATTATTACTGGCTCAGCTCTCGCTGCCTGGACAGGGCATTTCAAGCTACCGGTTGCCTTACTGGCGCTATTAACAGCAGCTATACTGCAAATTCTGTCCAATCTCGCCAATGATTACGGTGATGTTATCAAAGGCAGTGATACTGAAAAGCGTATCGGGCCACTACGTGGCATGCAAAAAGGCATGATTACCGTCTCACAGATGAAAAAAGCGCTGAAGATTATTGTCCTGCTAACTTGTCTGTCTGGTAGTGCCCTGATTGCCGTTGCCTGTGAAGAACCTAGCGATATATTCGGTTTTCTGGTGCTTGGCCTGCTAGCAATTATTGCTGCAATTACCTATACAGTCGGTACAAAGCCTTATGGCTATATGGGACTTGGCGATATTTCAGTACTGATTTTCTTTGGCTGGTTAAGTGTTGCCGGTACTTATTATCTTCAAGCAGGTTTTTTTGACTCGGTTATCATACTCCCGGCAACAGCTTGTGGCCTTCTCTCTGTTTCTGTTTTAAATATCAATAATTTACGTGACATTGAAGATGACAAACAACATGGCAAAAACACCCTAGCTGTCCGTCTCGGCCCTAAAAAAGCCCGTTATTATCACGGATGTTTAATAATCACAGCAATACTTTGCTTGGTATTATTCACCGTACAAAACCCGTCTGGTTGGTCAGGCTGGTTGTTCCTGCTCACTCTACCTTGGTTGTTCAAACATATGTGGTATGTACTTAATGAACCCACACCGGAAGGAATGCGTCCAATGTTGGGACAGATGGTTAAAGCGGCATTATTGACTAATATTCTATTTTCAGTTGGTCTTATTTTTAATTAGACAGTATTTGTGCTGTTTTTCCGAAGGTGTTGTAACTTAATCATTCTGGATACCTGTTAACAATATCAATTTAATAATTGATGATTTTGCTAACATCGGCCTGAAAGGGATATACTGACTGTTCCATACCTTAACCAGACGTAAATCCTATGAAATATGATACTTCCGAGCTTTGTGACATCTATCAAGAAGAAGTAAATGTGGTAGAGCCTATGTTCTCCAATTTTGGCGGGCGTACTTCATTTGGTGGTCAAATCATCACGGTTAAATGCTTTGAAGACAACGGGTTACTTTACGACCTACTTGAAGACAACGGTCATGGACGCATTTTACTGGTAGATGGTGGTGGTTCTGTACGCCAAGCATTAATTGACGCTGAGCTGGCACAACTCGCTGTGCAAAATGGATGGGAGGGCATTGTTATTTACGGTGCTGTACGTCAGGTTGACCAACTAGCAGAGTTAGACCTCGGCATTCAAGCTATAGCCGCTATTCCTGCTGGCTGTCGTGATGAAGGGACCGGTGCAAGCGATATCCGGGTGAATTTTGGTGGTGTCACCTTCTTTTCTGGCGATTATTTGTATGCCGATAACACCGGTATCATTTTGTCTGAAGAGCCACTGGGACTTGATGATAACGAAGAAGATGAGATCATCTGATGATAACGTATAGTAAAACTAAGGGCGATTTTTCAGATCGCCCTTCTTTTGTCTGCTAGAAATTTTAATTACTGAACATCTTCCATTTTGCCTAACAAGACACGCAGACGTTCTTGCCATACTTGTTGCTCTTGTTTTAATTGCTCATTTTCATGAGCCAGAGACTCACGGCCGCTGGTTGCATTCTGAATTTCCTGAGACAAAGATCGATTTTTTTCTTTTAATTCTTCAATTTCCATTTGTAGCAGGGTAATAGTATCAATCGCCTGCTGAACCTTGGCTTCCAGCTTTTCAAAAACTTCAAATGACATTCTCGGTTCCCCCTTATAAGCAATGGTCTGATTGTATGTAGCCAAAGCGCCCCTGTCTAGCAACATCCCCAACACATGAAAAATAACTATCAAATAAAAACCCCAAAGTGCCTCACACTTTGATTTTTAGCAAAATAGCGGATAAATGCGGATTCGCTCATTTTGTTGACACAACACACACATTTCAATTTCGCTATTTCTCGTTTCCGCGCATTAACGATAAATTTACATAATCCCCTTTTCAATTTCTGAAAGGTGACAATAATAATTACGCCTCTAAAATCTTCTTTGTAGGATAGAACATATGAGCCAAACCACTAGCACGACATTAACCGGACAATGTATCGCTGAGTTTCTTGGTACCGCACTATTAGTTTTCCTTGGAGTAGGTTGTGCTGCCGCTGCACGTATCGCCGGCGCACAATTAGGCTTGTGGGAAATCAGTATTATTTGGGGTATGAGCGTTGCGTTGGCTGTTTATCTCACCGCAGGTGTTTCCGGTGCTCACCTTAACCCGGCGGTGACGATTGCCTTATGGTTGTTTGCCCGTTTTGATGGCAAAAAAGTTATCCCTTTTATTATTGCCCAGATGATTGGTGGCTTTATCGCTGCCGCTCTCATTTACATGATGTACTACAGCGTATTCCTTGATTACGAGCAGGTACACAATATCGTTCGTGGTACGCCTGAAAGCCTGTTTACAGCAGGTGTATTCTCTACTTACCCAATGGCGCCCCTGTCCATTTCTCAGGCTTTTATGATAGAAGTTATCATTGCCGCCATTCTGCTCTGCTTGATTCTGTCGCTGACCGACGATGGCAACGGTATTCCCCGCGGTCCTCTGGCCCCATTACTGATTGGTATTGTGATTGCCGTTATCGGCGGTGCATTTGGCCCATTAACCGGTTTCGCGCTGAACCCGGCCCGTGACTTTGGTCCCAAATTAGTTGCTTATCTGGCGGGTTGGGGAAATATTGCCCTGACGGGTGGGCGTGAAATCCCTTACTGTCTGGTTACTCTGACCGCCCCCATTATCGGCGGTATTGTGGGAGCATTTGGCTACCGCAAACTTATTGGTCGCAATTTACCATCTGATGTTCATAAGACTGAAGACCAGAAGAAAAAGAATGCCTAAAGTAGAGCATCACCAGAACAGGTTATTATCATGACAACAGAAAATATGATTGAGAAAAAGTATATTGTCGCCCTTGATCAGGGAACCACCAGCTCCCGAGCAATAATTCTTGATCACGACGCCAATATTATCTCAATTTCCCAAAGAGAGTTTACGCAAATTTATCCTAAACCGGGTTGGGTAGAACACGATCCAATGGAAATCTGGGCAACCCAAAGCTCAACGCTGGTAGAAGTATTAGCGAAAGCGGATATTCGTTCTGATCAGATTGCCGGTATTGGTATTACCAACCAACGTGAAACAACGATTATTTGGGAAAAAGAAACCGGTAAACCTATCTACAATGCCATCGTTTGGCAATGCCGCCGTACCGCGGACGCGTGTACTAAACTAAAACAAAAAGAGGGATTGGAAGAATATATTCGCCAGAATACAGGGCTGGTAGTAGATCCTTATTTCTCTGGCACCAAAGTAAAATGGATCTTAGATAACGTCGCAGGCGCCCGTGAACGGGCTGAAAAAGGTGAGCTTCTATTCGGTACTGTAGATACCTGGCTGGTATGGAAAATGACTCAAGGCCGAGTCCACGTTACCGATTTCACAAACGCCTCCCGAACAATGCTGTTCAATATCCACAATCTGGAGTGGGATCAGCATATTCTTGATGAGTTACAAATCCCTCGTTCCCTACTGCCTAGCGTTCATTCATCTTCTGAGATTTATGGTCAGACCAATATCGGTGGTAAAGGTGGCACTCGGATCCCTATCTCAGGTATCGCAGGTGATCAGCAAGCTGCTCTATATGGACAACTTTGTGTCCAACCGGGTATGGCGAAAAACACCTACGGGACAGGCTGTTTCCTGCTGATGAACACGGGTACAGATGCCGTGCGCTCCAACCACGGTCTACTGACAACCATTTCCTGTGGTCCTCGTGGCGAAGTGAACTATGCGCTTGAAGGTGCGGTTTTCGTTGGTGGCGCCTCTATTCAGTGGTTGCGCGATGAACTGAAACTTATTGCCGATGCGGCTGACTCCGAATACTTTGCCACTAAAGTTAAAAATAGTAACGGCGTATATGTAGTCCCTGCTTTTACCGGCCTTGGCGCCCCCTACTGGGACCCCTACGCCCGAGGGTCAATTTTCGGCCTAACTCGCGGTACCAACAGTAATCACATCATTCGTGCGACGCTGGAATCTATCGCCTATCAGACCCGTGATGTACTGGATGCCATGCAAGCTGATGCAGGCACCCGACTGCAAGCACTACGGGTAGATGGCGGAGCCGTTGCCAATAACTTCCTGATGCAATTCCAATCAGATATTCTTGGCACACGTGTAGAACGTCCTGTGGTGCGTGAAAGCACTGCATTGGGCGCGGCATTCCTCGCAGGATTGGCAGTTGGCTACTGGAAAGACCTGGATGAAGTGAAAAGTAAAGCCACCATTGAAAAAGAATTCCGTCCAAGTATTGAAACCACTGAACGTAATTACAAATACAATGGCTGGAAAAAGGCGGTTGCCCGCGCGCAGGATTGGGAAGATAAAGGCTAAGATTTACTGACAGTAAATAAAGAAAGGGTGGAATTTTCCACCCTTTGAAATTCTATTTATTCCCTACCTTCAGAAATTTTCTTTTAAAACTGAACCGAACATTAAGATCTAGCATAAAGCCTAATATCGACAGACTTTTTATTATCTCGTAGATAAAATCAGAATATTCCTTTGATAATTTATCTCCATATTTATAGATAAGATCTATAGCATTTCAAGCTGTTAGTTTTCTGAATTTTCTACTGAAATTCTTATCGGCTATTAAGATAACCTCGACTATTCAAACCAGATATTAAGAAAAAATGGATTCATTTCCCTATGACACAGAATCGATAATAGTATTTATCTCTATAGACTAAAATAACGACATAAAAACAAACGGTTCGAGGATTTCTTTCAGGATAGGAGACAAGTTCCAATGGCAAACTGGGTTACAGGAAAAGTCACACAAGTTATTCACTGGACGAATACCTTATTCAGCATCAGGATGCATGCACCGGTTGAAGAATTTACCGCTGGTCAGTTTGCAAAACTAGCGCTAGAAATAGATGATGAGCGGGTGCAACGGGCCTATTCTTACGTTAACGCTCCGACAGATAATAATCTTGAATTCTATTTAGTGACAGTTCCTGAAGGCAAACTCAGCCCACGGTTAGCCGCACTACAACCTGGTGATAATCTATTAGTGACAGAACAAGCCGCAGGCTTTTTTATTCTTGATGAAATACCTGATTGCAAAACATTATGGATGCTTTCAACGGGAACAGCCATTGGTCCCTATCTGTCAATTCTTCAACAAGGGGACTACCTAGAAAGATTTGAGAACATCGCATTGGTGCATGCAGTCAGACTAACACAAGATTTAAGCTATCTGCCCTTAATGCAGCAATTAGTTGAGCGTCTCCATGGCAAGCTACGAATTCAAACTATTGTCAGCCGTGAACAAAACCCCGGCTCATTGACTGGTCGTATCCCGGCATTGATCGAGAGCGGCGAACTTGAGGCCACTCTCGGGCTTACGATGAACAGTGACAACAGCCATATTATGTTATGCGGTAACCCTCAAATGGTGAAAGATACCCAACGACTGCTAAAAGAGCAGCGTGGAATGACAAAACACTTACGCCGCAAACCGGGGCATATCACCAGTGAGCAATATTGGTAATTTCAGTCATCTTTAACAGAAATAAAATCCACTTTCTCTGTTGCCTCACCAAACCGGTTTGGCCCATCCGTGCCACGGAATACACCGCAATCAAGTGCTATCATTACTATGATCAATGTGGGGATAAAACGGCCAATCCCCCATTGCCAGAATGGTTCCATTCCACCCCAATCTGCGGCAATCAGCAACCCTGCCAACAATAAAAGCAGCGACCAGCCTCCCCGCTTATTGCGATCATGCAAACGCTTCGCCATCATTGCCGCCGCAGGATACATCACCAAAACCAGCGCAAAAACAGCATAGTGCATAGTCAAAGAACTCATTCCTTGAATAGTAAAGATAACAAACATCAAGGCCAAGCAAACACCGATGCCAATCCAGAATTCACGCCGCCCAATTCGTCCTTTAAATGAAAAACCCCATTGTTGTAATGTCATCTATTCTTTTCCAATCGTGTATTCTGTTTCTCAGCGCAGTTTAACCTAAGCGAGCGGCAACATGAAAATGGACGTTAATAAATTTCCAACCATAATATTAGCAGCAAGCAGCGTCGGTTTGCCGTTGGTAGCCAATGCTGATAAATCCACAACCACAGAACCCACAGTACAAGCGATCTATCTTCTGCCGAATGCCCCCTCTTTCGATGAAACTATCCCGCGATTTCGCGAAAAATATAATCGCCGCAACCCGACATTGCCACTACGCGAGTATCGGGTAATCATAAGTAAAAACATTTATCTGCCACTGACACGAGCTGCCAGCAAAATCAATGAAAAACTTTATTCTTCTGCCGTACTTGAGCGAGGAAGTGAAAAAATCAAAAGTCTGCAACTGACATTACTACCATCAGAAAATACTGCTGAAACTCAGCAAAACCAAATGCTGGCAGAGCAATACATGGTAGCGCTGATGCGCCACTTTAACCCAACGCTTTCACAGGAACAAAGTAAAGAGAATATTGATAACTTACTCATAAACAGCAAAAAATCGCCATTTTACAGCCACAACATCGGCGCTATTCGCTATATTGTGGTAAATAGTAGTGAAAAAACGCTTACTTTCGCTATTGAACCGATTAAGCTATGGTTATCTGAACCCGATAACTAATCAAATTTAGTAATAAAAAAAGCTATTGTCTGCAATGATCACTATACTGTGAAGCGCTGATCTACCGAATCGATCCTAAGAATGAATTTCATTCAGCTCACTACTTAAACTTCTCTGGTTGGAGGAAAAAACATGCGACATCCATTAGTTATGGGTAACTGGAAATTGAATGGCAGTACCCATATGGTCAACGAACTTATCACTGGCCTGAGTAAAGAATTAAGCAGTGTTACCGGCTGTGAAATCGCTATCGCGCCACCAGCACTTTATCTCTCTCAGGCTAAACAAGCGCTGGTTGGCAGCCACATGGCTCTGGGCGCACAAGATGTTGACGTCAACCTGTCTGGCGCGTTTACGGGTGAAACTTCCGCTGAAATGCTGAAAGACATTGGCGCAGAATACATCATCATCGGCCACTCTGAGCGCCGTACTTACCACAAAGAAAGTGACGAATTCATTGCGAAAAAATTTGCCGTTCTTAAAGAACAAGGTCTGATCCCGGTTCTGTGTATCGGCGAGACTGAACAGGAAAATGAAACCGGCCAAACTGAAACCGTATGCGCAAGACAAATTGATGCTGTCCTGAACACATTAGGTGTAGAAGCCTTCCAAGGTGCGGTCATCGCTTACGAACCTGTTTGGGCAATTGGTACAGGCAAATCAGCAACACCGGCACAAGCTCAGGCTGTGCACAAATTCATTCGCGATCATATTGCGCAGAAAGATACAGCAATCGCAAAACAGGTCATTATCCAGTACGGTGGCTCTGTGAACGCAGATAATGCTGCTGAACTCTTTGCTCAGCCAGACATTGACGGTGCATTAGTTGGTGGCGCATCCCTAAAAGCTGATGCTTTCGCTATTATCGTAAAAGCCGCAGCCGCTGCGAAAAAAGCATAATATTTTAATGCTAATTGACCGCCGTATACCTACGGCGGTTATTCCTTTTTAGCGCTGAATAATCTCATCAAACACACCACCCGTCGCAAAATGTACTTTTTGCGCTTTTCCCCAACCACCGAATACTTTATCAACAGTAAATAATTCCAACGCAGGGAAAGAAGAGCTATATTTATCAGCAACTGCTTGATCACGTGGTCGATAATAATTTTTAGCCGCTATTTCCTGCCCAACTGGAGAATAAAGGTATTGCAGATATTCTGTTGCTAACTCACGGCTATGGCGTTTATCAACGACCTTATCAACGACAGAAACCGTCGGCTCAGCCAGAATTGAAAGACTAGGTGTCACAATTTCGAATTTATCTTTATCAAGCGTATTAATCGCTAATAATGCCTCATTCTCCCAGGCAATTAATACATCACCGATTCCACGCTCGACAAAAGTACTGGTTGCTCCTCTTGCGCCAGAATCTAGCACTTCAACATTCTGATAAAGGGCTTTAACAAACGCTTTCGCTTTACTCTGATCCTGATTATTATGCGCCAACCCATAACCCCACGCAGCCAGATAATTCCAGCGGGCACCACCTGATGTTTTTGGATTTGGTGTCACAACAGCAACACCTGGACGAATTAAATCTAACCAGTCTTTAATTTGTTTTGGATTGCCTTTCCGCACCAGAAAAACAATTGTTGAAGTATAGGGGGCAGAATTATCGGGTAAACGCTTAATCCATCCTTTATCTATCCGACCACGCTCGGCAATGGCATCCACATCATAGGCCAGAGCCAGTGTCACCACATCTGCCTCAAGGCCATTGATGACAGACGTTGCCTGCTTACCGGAACCGCCATGAGATTGCCGGATTGTCACTTTATCCCCAGTCTTCTGCTGCCAATAATCACTGAAAGCCTGATTATATTGCTGATATAACTCTCTGGTTGGATCATAGGAAACATTAAGAAGCTGAATATTTTTTGCCCATACACTGCTACTGGTCATCAACAATAACGCCAATGCCACACGCCATCTGACTCTCATTTGAATCTCTCCACAAACTGTTTTAACTGTTATGAAATTCAAGGCTGACAGAAAGCGTTATCACTCAGAAATAATTAAAAGCATTTATTTATATGTGATAGGAATATACTAAGGAGACATTACAGCCTCCAAAGAGGCTGCAACAGGTTTAGATTTGCTGATATTGACGTGATTAGTACAACTTTTTCGCGGTTTCCAACCAATCCTGTTTAAACACACGTTTCATATTTTGTACTGCATCAATGATGTCATGATGAACAAGTTTCTCGTTCTGAATACCAACACAACGACCACCATAACCTTCCAACAATAATTGAATGGAATATGCCCCCATACGGGAAGCCAGAATACGATCATAAGCCACCGGAGAGCCACCACGCTGAATATGGCCTAAAACTGTGGCACGGGTTTCATGATGCGTCTCTTTTTCGATATGTTTCGCAAGTTCGTAAACATCACAAACATGTTCAGTAATTGCAACGATGGCGTGACGTTTGCCTTTACCGATACCCGCTTTAATTTCAGCTACGAGCTCATCACAATTGAATGAGACTTCCGGCAGAACAATAAACTCACAACCGCCTGCAATAGCGGCGGACAAAGTGAGATCACCACAATAACGTCCCATTACTTCAACAATGGAAA
The DNA here is from genome assembly GCF_020387775.1 of Photorhabdus antumapuensis. NCBI lineage: Bacteria > Pseudomonadati > Pseudomonadota > Gammaproteobacteria > Enterobacterales > Morganellaceae > Photorhabdus > Photorhabdus antumapuensis. The sequence continues at coordinate 138,727 of NZ_JAHZMK010000048.1, read as the reverse complement.
TACGTTTGTGGGAAGTCGAGGTATCACGCAGGCGGTCAATCGCTTCAACGACCGTTTCCAGCGCAGTGAAATAGCCGATGGTATAGTCGGTACCCGCCACATCATTATCGATAGTGCCCGGCAGGCCGATACAGGGGAAACCCGCTTCTGTTAGTTTTTTCGCGCCAAGATAGGAACCGTCACCGCCGATAACGACCAGAGCATCAAGGCCATTGTTTCTCATGTTCTCAATAGCGACAGTACGAACCTTCTCATCCCTGAACTCTGGGAAACGGGCTGAACCTAGAAAGGTGCCACCACGGTTAATCATGTCGGATACACTGAAACGGTCAAGTTTCTTCATGCGGTTTTCATACAAGCCAAGATAACCATCATGAATACCGAAAACCTCTAACCCTTCGGTTAATCCTGCACGAACCACACCACGAATAGCCGCATTCATACCCGGCGCATCACCGCCACTCGTTAAGACACCGATTCTTTTGATCTCGTTGATCATGATGACCTCTGAACTTGTAGATGTAATAATTGCAAACCCACTAACGGCGGGCTTCGTATGCTATCACTTTGCCTGAAACAGAAATCTGCCTTCTTAACTCTGTTATCGCCCAGCGCACTGAGGCAATCATGCTGAATTGATTCAACTCTGCATATAATACGGTAAAAAACCAAGTCTGCATTAACAATAAATCCCTTTTTGGGATCAATTTAACTGAAAATAATTTAATTATAGCTCCGCGACTCTTCACGCTGATCGGGAATACGCCTTATCAGCAATAAAAAAGAGGCCAGCACTGTGGCAACCTACACCACAGTACTGATCAATCACCTTTAACTCTCATTCATTGCGCTGGTATCTTTACATTACGTATAGAAATAGCGTGTCAGGTGAAAAAATACCGGGGCGGCAAAACATAAAGAATCGATTCTGTCTAACATTCCGCCATGACCTTCAATCATTTCACCAAAATCTTTGATACCACTATCGCGTTTTATCGCTGACATACACAAGCCGCCAATAAAGCCCATCAACGTAATCGCCAACGACATCAAACCCGCCTCCCACGGAGAAAATGGCGTTACCCAGTAAAGTGACATTCCCAATAAAACGGAAGCCAAAATGCCACCTGCAAAACCTTCAACGGTTTTATTCGGGCTCAGTTTAGGCACAATAGGATGTTTGCCAAACAATTTACCAAACACATACTGCAAAACATCCGACATCTGCACCACAATCATTAGAAACAGTAGTAATTCGACGTTCTCCCCTTCATAACCTGGAATATCCAACATCAATAAAGCGGGCGCATGACTAATACAGAATACAGCAACTAACATTCCCCACTGTATTTTAGCTGTCCGCTCCAGAAAGTTCGTCGTATCCCCAGCCAATGCAATACGGGCAGGTAAAAATAGGAAAACATAAACAGGAATGAAAATAGAAAACACGCCATACCACTCAATACCAACGGCAATGTATTGCAATGGCATGAAAATAAAGAAACACCAGAACATAGCCTCATGGTCACTGCGTCGTGTTGGTGTCAAAGTGAAAAATTCCCGCAAAGCAAAAAATGACATACTTGCAAATAATAAAACTGAACCGATTGGCCCAACAATGACGGACAACACACAAACAATGCACATTCCCCACCAACCGCGGATGCGAGCATTCAGATTCTCAATTGTCGGATAGCTTTCCGCTGAATACTTAGAGGCCAGCATTGCCCCAACAATACTGGCAATAATTAACGGCACAAACATACCGCCTAACAACAAAAGCAATTTATTATTAATGGTCATAGTATTAACGCCTCCAATGCCAAACGAGCCCGCTGTAAAAAATCAGCTTTTTCCTCTTTTGCACCTAATTTTTCCAAAGGTTGCCCAAATGTTGCTGAACAAATAACAGGAACAACAAGTGCCGAGCCTTTTGGCAAAACTCGGTTTAAATTTTCCAGATAAACTGGAATAAGCTCAACATCAGGATATTTCTTCGCTAAATAATATAGACCACCTTTAAATTTATTAATTTGTTCACCACTTCCTCGCGTCCCCTCCGGGAATAAAATTAAAGATTCCCCTCGTTTTAATACATCCTCCATTGGTGTTAGGGTATTTCCCTTTAAACAATCCTCCCCTTTACGATCAATAAGCACAGCCCGAAAAACTTTATTAATAAAATATCTACGTAGATAAGTTTTACTCCAATAATCACGAGCAGCGACTGGATGCACCCGAGAACGTAACACCCGAGGAAACCCTGCCCAGATAACTAACCCATCCAGATGACTGGTATGATTAGCATAATAAATTCGGGAAGCTACCGATGGCTTACACCCAATCCAACGAATTCTCACTCCTGTTAACAAACGGCAAAGCCCAGACAGAAACGACCCCATACCTTTACTTACCAGTGTCACTCCTTGTGGTTTATTCATTACAAGCATCCTTCTCTTGTAATTCATTCAATATGACTCTGGTTCGCCGAACACATGTCCAGAGACAACCCAATGTGATAACGACTAATACCGCCAATAAAAGATACTGGCTCCATAACTGAGGTAAAAAAGCGGCAACAATTGAACTAACAGTAATTAATGCCATCCGATGCTGTTTCGCCATCGGCCCTAGAAAACGCTGAGGTAAACCACAAGCCCCACCTAACAAGCGAATATAAGCGGTCAAAACAGCTAATAATGCAGCAATACAGCCAAGAGAAATCGCAAATGGAAAAAGTGTTAAACCATACCCCACCCCAATCAGAATAAAAGAATCAGCAATACGATCAGGAAGATCATTAAAAACAGTACCGGCAGCCGTCTTCAATCCCCCTTCAACAGCAACCATGCCATCCAATAAATTACATATTAGCCGGCCTTGAATAAGCAAGGCACCAATAATCAATAAAACTGAAGTCAACCAAAAAGACTCGACTAAAAAACACACGGCAAAACACACGCCAGCTAATACAGCAAAAACAACGCTGGCAACAGATATGCCATTTGGTGTCGCCCCTTTACATTGCAACCATTTAGCCATTTTACTGGCCCACACTGCATTGCGTGTTTTGATCGGACGCCGATCTTTTACCTCGTTACCAGACATACCCTTTCCCTTTTTGAGCACAAATGAACAATCAAATCCACTTAAGTTAAATGAAATAAGATAAACAGGATTGGTTAGAATAACAACAATAAAAAAACCTGCCGGTGGGAGGAGGGAAAAACGAAGATGGCGTCAATTTTTCCTTGTTGATTCATTTGAAATAACAGAATTTATTTCAACAAGTACCCACACATTAACCACCAGAAAGCAGGGGAAAAGGCAGGGATGGCGTCTACACATAACATATTGAGAAAATATACTTTTTGTATCATCGTCCACATTGACAACAAAGCCCCTTAATGAACTGCACCCCAAATGTTAACCATCACCTTAACAGATCTATCAATCCCATATACTGTAGGCTTTTTCATTTATCAAGACCGAGCAGGAAAGTAGCCTCGACAAGTCACTATTGCAACATCTGTTACCGGATTCCTTCAGTCGCTTTTTTCTTGATAGCAAGATAGGTTTCCTTATGCCATTTTTCGACGGTTTTAGGATTTTGTTCGTAAGCTCTTTTGAGCAGCTTTTGCGGAGTAAATTCCCAGCGTTTCAGATAATCGGTAAACGTCCTTTCGGCAATTTTTATTCGCCACATCTTCCAAATGAGCACTTGGATCGCCGGACGCCCCCAAAGGGCAAAAGGTAATTGCATTTGTGTGGGGGTTTTATCCCGCAAAACTTGCTGAAGTTTCTCTTCCTGAATGGGGTTGAGTATCTTTTTTCATCTTGCCATGATACAACAGCTATTCATATTTGAACACCGGGTTAATATCAAAAGAAAAAATAATAAATCCATCAGTTTTTTAATATACCCCCAGGAAGTTATTGAACTCTTGGGGATATATATCAAACATTAATTCAATTCATTCTCTATATAATTGACTATCATATCGGCACTAATCTCTTTTTCAACTATTCCTCCTTTCGTAAGAATTTTTGTCGTTTTTTCACATTTAATTTTCGCAGATTCTGACCAGAGATGAATCTTGTCTAATTCTATATTTTTATGATCTAAATACTGTTTAATAAAAAAAGGAATTGGAATTTCTTTGTTATTTTCGCTAAATACTTTAAGCCTTTCAATAAATATTAAAAAAGGAACGATCAGAATTTTTGAATCACACAAACTATTATATTGCTCGATAATTTTTTCGAGGGTATAGGGGGTGTTAGCTACGATATGATAATTGCCACTATGTCCATTGGAATGGGCGGATAAATAAATGACTGCCTTGGCAACAAAATCAACTGGAACTGTGCTGACATCTATATTTTCTCCTTTGAAGGCCAGGCCCGTCAGTCGGCAGGTGCTAAGCAGTTGTCCAAACCATTGATTTCGATCATTTTGCTGATTCTTTCTAGAACCGCTGATTAAACCCAATCTGAAAATATTTGTGATAAGCCCCTTAGCACGGGCCCTGAGAACCAGAGCTTCAGCTACCCATTTACTTGAACAGTATCCATTCTGGCTGTTGTGTTTTTGAATATCGAGCAGAGTGTCTTCTTCAACCGTGTCTTGAGCACGATTGTTGAAGACTCCAACTGTAGACAGTGTATTGAATACTTTAACTCTTGTTTGTGTAGCAAAGTGAAGGAGGTGATTTGTTCCATCGACATTAATTTTTTTTATCATGTCATAAGTAGCCAAATGGTTCATGTGCACCGCACAATGAAAAATTGTATCAACGGTTGCACTCAGTGAACTATATCCTTTTGGCGTCATCCCCATTTTTTCTTGCCCCAAATCCCCATTAACAATAGCAATCCTTCCGATATAATCTTCGCACCACAATTTTGCGTTTTCCAGCGTACTCTTCAGCCTGAAAAATCCATCGTTTTTATTATCTGCACGTATCAGGCAGGTCAGATTAACGTTCTTATCCTTCAACAGTTCATGAAGAATATATTTGCCAACAAATCCTGTGGCACCGGTTAAAAAAATATGACGTCGGGACGGATCGGATACTCTTATCATTGCAGTTGAAAAAGATATTTCTTTCATTGCCGCCACTTCATCTTCAAGGCAGAGAAAGCGCTCTGTTATTACATTATCCATCATTTTTCTGATGGTTCTTTGAGAGTAAAATGCTTTGACAGGAATATCTAACGCTATTCTTTGCCAAATTTTACTTCGCAATATAAAGACGTTGAGTGAACTTCCGCCCACTTTGAAGAAGTCATCATCAATGCCCGTTCTCTCTCTTTTGAGAACCTCAGACCAAATTTCGCATAAATTTTCTTCCGTACTGTTACGTGGCCCGCTATAAGCAAACCGATCGTTGAATTGACAGGTAGGCAAAGCCCGACGGTCAAGTTTTCCATTTATCGTCAGTGGCAGAGCTTCCAACTGAACATATTCTTTCGGCAGCATATAGTCTGGTAATATATTAGATATAAAGTTATCTATAGTTTCAGTATTAATGTTTTTGCTGTTCATGACTAAATATGCAACAAGACAAAGCTGCCCGTTGTGTTCCTGTGTAACAACAACCGCTTTTCCAATATCGGCATGTTTCATCAGGGTATTCTCGATTTCTGCTAGTTCTATACGGAAGCCACGGATTTTCACCTGGAAATCGTTACGACCCAAGTATTCCAAATTGCCATCCGGAAGCCAGCGCACCAGGTCACCCGTTTTGTATAAACGGGTGTACCCCTTAGCGCTGTCCCCTTCCGTAGCAAACGGGTTATCGATAAAACGCTCTGCCATGAGCTCTGGGCGGTTTAAATAACCGCGCGCCAAGCCTGCCCCACCAATGTAAAGCTCACCTGGAACACCAACTGGCAAAAGCCGAGCTTCAGCATTCAGTACATAAGATTTATAATTAGGAAGTGGGCTGCCAATGGGAACAGAACGATTTGACTCAGTCCACCTGTCTAGTTTAAATGTATTACTCGTAATAGTGCTCTCGGTAGGACCATAAGTATTAATTATATCCCAGTTGCCTTGACATAAGGAAGGAGGAAGAACCTCACCTCCTGCTATGATCCTTATTTGTGGCCATTCGATATGATCACGCATAGCCAATAACCAACTAGGTGTTGCTCCTAATCTATTAACCGAATATTCATTAATGACATTTTGTACCTTACTATGAAGTAAAATATCTTCGCTAGGCAAAATCACTAACTGAGCACCAACTAATAGTGTTATGAATACCTCCTCAATAAACGCATCAAAGATATAGTTAGGTATGAGTAAAGTGACGTCCGAAGGTAGAACTGGGTAATGATTGATTAAACCTTTAATTAGGTTATTAATGCTACGGTGTTCAATCATCACCCCTTTAGGCTGCCCCGTTGTTCCTGACGTGTAAATCACGTACGCCAAATCCCTAGACCCACTCACTGGCTCCGGATTCTCTATTGGTAGCCCTTCCGTTGCCTGCTCTCCATCCGCGGCCATTAACAAAGGTGCCCCCGGTTCGCCACCCACCAGCTCTTCCAGCACCGCTAAGTATTGCCGCTGTGTTACCAGCAACGGTGCCTTGGTGTCACTTAAGATGAAGCCCGTGCGCTCGGGAGGGTATTCCGGCGATATTGGTACGTACGCCCCCCCTGCTTTCAGTATCGCCAGGATACTAATGATCATCTCCAAGCTGCGCTCTAAGTAAAGTGCAACCAGTGTATCTGCCGGCATCGACTGACCACATTGCTGTTGATAACTCTGACGAATGGCGTGTGCTAACTGGTTGGCTCGCTCATTCAACTCTCGATACGTCAACTCTTCACCTTCAAACACTAAGGCAATGTTATCCGGCGTGATATCCACCTGTTCTTCAAATAACTGATGCAGGGTGCTGTCATGAGGATACGCAGCATCTGTCCAGTTCCAAGTATGTAGCAAAGTTTCACGCTCTTTATCAGAGAGTACAAAAACATTTTGTATTAGAGTACAAGGCTTTTCAGCAAACTGTTTTAATACTAACAGGTACATTGACACAATCCGCTCAATTGTCTCAGTATTAAACAAGCTCACGGAGAAATTTAAACGACCGACTATCGTATTAGGGCCTTCAAATAAATTCAGATATAAATTGGTAGAACTAGGTAAGTTTTCGTCAAGAAAGTCCGTAGCATAAAGCTGGGACTGTTGATCAAAATGTTCGACCGTAAACATCACTTGAAACAAACGGTGAATTGAAGTGCCTTGTGCTCCACCGGCTGTTTCAACTAAACACTCAAAAGGTAAATCTTGATGTGCCTTAGCACCGATGACTATCTGATGTACCTGACTGACTAACTCTCGCACACTCTGAGTCTGCGATAACTGTCCTCGCAATAATAAGGAGTTTACAAGTTCCCCAATCAATAAATTGGCTTTCGTATGGTATTGTGCATCCTTTGTCGTACCAACCAAAATATCTGTTTGGCCCGTCAACTTCGATAGCACCACGTACCAAGCACTCAGGAGGACTGAAAATAAGTTTGTTCCTTCTGACAGGGCTAGATAGCGCAATCTATCTGAAATATCATCAGACAACTCTAATGTAACATTTCGTTTATTGGCGTCAAATTGAACAGCTCTTAGATTATTAATTGGCAAATTTAAAATTTCATAACCGTCAAGGGTTTCCTGCCAATAAAGCAAACTTTCAACAGTACAGCCATTGTTAACAATCCTCTCAGTTATGCGCATTTCAATTTTTTGAATATAACCTATAAAATCTGTTTTGATTTTTTCAACATCAGCTTTTGTATACATTCTCGGATTTGCGTCCAAGATAAACGTAACTGATTCATCTCGTTGCTTAATAAAAGCAAATGATATATCGTCGACTGGCCCAGTATTTAGTGTGTAAGGTTTGACTTGACATCCATCTAGTTCGATATTTTTATCGAAGTACATCACGTTTATAGTTGGACCAAACAATTTATCTCGATCTAGAATTCTTTTTAAATCATTTTGCAAGTCCTCGTAACGATAGCGCCAATGTTTCCTCCCAACCTTAATCTGGTCTATCAATGTAGCATTTAGATCTAGCAGTGTACTCAAAGGTTTTATCTGTATCTTAATGGGCACCATATTCATATGGTTACATGGAATATTAGCAATTTTAGAACCCAATCGATTAGCAACAGGCAATCCAAAAACAGTTTCTTTTATTCCTGAGTATTTATAAAACAGTGCACCAATTATAGATATCAAAAGCGTATCCCAATTGATTTTATATTGATTGGATATCGTTTTGATTCGATTAAAATCATGCGCTGAAATCACAGTTGATTTTGATATTTTTTCATCACTTGATTTTATAGAACAAGTTGAAAAGCTTCGAGGTGATTCAGTACTTAGTAAAAATTCTATCCAATATTTAGCATCTCTAGAAAAAAGTTCTGACTGCCTATATCTTTTGTCTTCAATCCCTAAATAGGTATAATCATCAAATGACAATGAAATCTTTTTTCCTTGTGAGCTAATTTTCTTGTATTGCTCCAAAACAGCATTAACAATTAGAGAAAAACTATAACCATCACTAGCAATATGGTGTATACACAAATACCAAACATAATGTTCATCACCTAACTTAATCAATGAATGTCGATAGTTTTCTCCTATTTCGATCGCTAGTCTCAAATATGTTTGTGCCCGCATATATGCCAACATATCGCTTTTTTTTGAGGTACTGCTAGACAAGTCGACATAAGAGATACGATTACTTTCAATATCCTTTGGTTCAAGAATCCCATATACTAAAGAGAGATCCTCAAGTTTAAATGATACATTTAGCGCTGCTACATTTTGTAGGACATATTGACTGGCAGCCTCAAAAGACTTTGGACAAAAAGAACCCTTAAATTCAATATACTCAGCAGTATTGTATTTTGCACTGGTCGGCTCCAATGCCTGACCTACCCAAATTCCTGATTGAGCAGCTGTTAATGCCATACTTTGGATTGACTCATAACCTTTAGACATTTATTTTATTCCAACTTAATTTATATTTGAAAATGTATACGCCCGTTCTTCATTCCATTCCGTTAATATCAGCACATGTCCGCAGATCTAAATAGCGTTTCAAAATGGTAGGACGCCGCTTGAATCATCACTGTGCGAGGATTCAAACTCTCCACTAACCTTGGCACCTCACTATTATGGAAAAGCATTTAATTTTCGACTTATTTTACCTCTTCGTGCAGACTGTAACAGCTGCCACCAAGTATTTATGGATGGAGACTTTGCAACGTCGGTAAAGGAGATATCTAATTCCCTCTGTTGCCAATCACTTAGGAGAATCATCGTACGTATCGAGTCTAGCCCTAGATCGATCAGGTTATCTTCGTCTATAATTTCAGCGACATTAATTTCTAACAATTCGGCAACTTGTTCCTTAAGTTGTTGCTTTGACCTAGGAAACTTTGAATCGGCATAAGCTTGAAGTTCACAGAGTAGTTTCTCCGTGGTTGTGACTGAACCACAGCGTTTGGCCACATAGTTTAAGGCATACCGATGGTCTTCTCGTGAGAAGTCACCCAAAGCATCGGCCACCATAAAGACCTGGATATCGTTCATAAATGCTTCGGCGGCAGTCAGCATACAGCCAATATGGGCATAGACGCCGACTATAATCAGCTGATTTCTTTGCTTGCTTTTAAGCTGCAGCTCCAAATCAGAACGTTTAAAAGCACTGTAGCGCCACTTTTTGAGAAATATATCTTCCTTTTTTGGCGCTAGCTCAGGAACCACCTGAGTACATTTGAGATCCTCGGGAAGCCCCTGACCCCAAAAATCTGTTAGCAGTGCTCTGTCATCAGGCGATTGGTTGCCAGGTTGGGCGGTATAAAAAGCAGGAATACCAGCAGCCACACAAGCTTCTTTAATGGATTTTATCTGCCCAACAATGATTTCAACCATCTGTTTATCTTCATAAAAATCAACGAAATATTGCTGCATATCGTGGATGAGTAATGCCGCTCTGTCTGGTTCGACTTGCCAATTGGTTCTGTTTTGAATATCTAAAGTGATGCCCTTAAGGGAATAAGAATGGAGTTTTGGAATAGCCATCGTAAAACCTGTCTAGTTATTGAGGTGAAACGGAGAATTGAGCGCGAAGACGTTTTTTATCAATCTTGCCGATAGTGGTTTTAGGTAACTCGTCAACAAAGTGGATCTGATCGGGAATTTTGTAGTCGGCAAGACCTCTACTCCTTAAGAAACGCTTGAGTTCAATACCGTTCAGCTTCTCATCGGGATGTTGTACAATAACGGCGCAGCTGCGTTCGCCAAGGTATTTATCTCCCACAGCTATTAACGCAACATCGTGTACACCATAATGTTGACGTAGTTGGTTTTCTATCTCTTCGGCGGCAATTTTCTCTCCGCCACGGTTTATCTGGTCTTTATCCCGGCCTGTCACAATTAGGTCACCACTTTGTGTTAGCTTGACAATATCGCCAGTGCGGTAGAATCCGTCACTCGTAAAGGAGCGCTTATTATGTTGCGGAGCTTGGTAATAACCGCGAATGGTGTAAGGGCCACGAGTTAGTAAGATACCCTCTTCGCCTATGGGAACGGGTTTTCCCTCTTCATCAACCACTTTGATCTCATCACAAGGAGAGATAGGATGCCCTTGAGTCGTGGTAATAACATCTATCGGATCGTCAAGTCGAGTATAATTGACTAACCCTTCAGCCATTCCAAATACTTGTTGAAGTTGGCAGCCTAAAGCTTTGGGTAAGGCTTGTGCAGCTGCTTGGCTGAACTTGGCTCCACCAACTTGCAATAATTGCAAAGATGAAATATTGCGGCAAGTTTTAGCGGCATATTCTGTCCAGAGTAAGGCTAGTGGGGGAACCAGAGCTGAAACCGTAATCTGGTGTTGCTCAATTAGTCGAAAAGCATTATTAGGGGTTGGATCTTGAGTGAGTATCACACAGCCGCCCCCCCAAAAAACACCGAGTGCGCCAGGCGAACTTAAGGGAAAGTTATGAGCAGCAGGCAGAGCACAGAGGTAACGAGTTGTTTCATCAAAACGGCAGATCTCAACACTTGCTTTCACACTGTAAGCGTAATCATTGTGAGTTCTCGGTATCAGTTTCGGTGTTCCTGTCGTGCCTCCGGACAGAAGAAAAAAGGCAACATCGGATGGGCTGGAACATTGTATTATGTCGATCGGGGCAGTTATCTCTTCCATTGAGGTAAAGTTTTTGTCGTAATCCTTTTTAAGCACACCTTTAGTCAACACCAACTCAATTGATGCGCAGGCATTTGCAACCTCCTTAGCCAGTGCTAAATAGTCGAATCCATCATATTCCGCATCAATGATATATGCTTTAGCTTGAGTATGTTGACAAAAGTAACTTACCTCAGAGAAACGATGACCAGGTAAGGCGAGCACCGGCCGGATCCCTTTTTGGATAAGAGCAAAGAAGTAGATATAAAACTCCGCCACATTAGGCATCTGTAATACAACATGATCTCCGGCTGTTAGCCCCATATAGGTAAAGCGAGCAGCATTTATATTTATTTGCAAAAAGAGCTCTTTGTAGCTCAATTGGCGATTTCCACAAATAATCGCCGTGCATTGCGGATACTGATCGACGGATTGTTTCAGGTAGTCCCACAAGGTACGGTTGCTCCAATACCCTCTGTTTTGATAATTCTGTATGAACTCTTTGGGCCAGGGCGTAAAAGAGGCGTTATTAGTATTCATTAACAAATCTACCTTAAGCGATAAGTTGAACATTTAGCTCAACGTCGGTGGCCTTGAGTATAGTTGCCATTTTGGCATCCATCTCTTCTAGTTCAGACTGCGGAATAGATTGGTCGACAATGCCCGCTCCAGAGAAAATTCTTAATTGCCGTTTTTGTACTTCGGTGCAACGAATGGTAGCTACCCACTCTCCGTTTCCTCGTGAGTCACACCATCCCAGCATACCGGTGAAGTAACCGCGTTCAAAACACTCCAGGTCTCGAATCGTTTTAGTTCCTAATAGGGGTTGAAACAGCACCTGTGTACCTGATTTTTTTGCTCGGATGAACTCGCTGTGGACATATATTACTTGATACACATAGTCGCTTGGGAATAACAAAGCGAGTTGGATGCTTCTCATGAAAAGGTACTATTCCAAACAACACCGGATTATCTCTCTCGCTACTTTTAGCGTCATTGAGCAGTTGCTTAGCCTTTGTGGCTAGTTTAGCAAAGGGAATAAGCGTTTCAACCAGCATTTTAACGCCTACACCCATCATAGTATTGCAGTGAGATGAGAAGACAAAAGGAGCGCTATCAAACTGTCTCTCGATGAGATTTTTCTCCATTTCATACTGGCTAATGATATCTCTCCTCATGCTATATTCCTTATCAAAAAACAATTATTAATCATTTTTATTCTTATTTAATTTGTTTGCAAAAAATATAAAATTAGTTAAATAATAGTAAAATACTGTTATAAACGTCTTGAATAGGAATTCAACAAACTATAAAATTCGATTTTAACCAACGTCTGGTATTGGTGACAGGAGCCGCTCAAGGAATTGAAGAAAATATAGTGCCCCATCTGTTAGAGGCAAATGCGCGAGTTATAGCGACAAATGTAAATATGGATGGCCTTAAAAATAACATGTTCCCACTCATAAGGTCTTATCCAGAAAAGCTCATGTGTAAAAGCTTAGATTTAGAAAATACTCAGCAGGTAATAACCGGAATGCTCATAAGTAGAACTTTCTCATACGCTCACTGAACAGAGTGCCCTACAGATTTTTATGCTCTCCAATTAAGGTAATGCATCACCTGATGTTGTGATAATCATCTGTATAAAAATGTATTAATCACTTGGTATTCAGAATGAAAATAGCACAAATAAGTTCCTCAAACAGAAAACAACCAATATGGCTAAATTTCTGTCGAGGAACTAGAGAAGGATTACAAAATTGCCTGAATTAATTCACAATACAGAGAATCTCTGTCTTTTAGCGATAGATAAAACTGGGGGGCAGTAAAATTATATTTTTCTCGCAAGTAGTCTAAACTTAGAGGTTTAATTTTACGTACGCTTCTCACGGGAATAGCCAGACCAAAATCTTTCTCAATAAAGTATTCATAAACTGACTTTCCATTCCCGGGAATAGAAGATTCAGCTATTTTGGCAATTTGCTCAGCATCTCCCTCTATTGGCTTATCCAAAAAAACTACACCCTTAATTTCTTTTACGGGATGAGTTACATATATAAAAGCCAATGTTTGTTCTCGGCGAAATCGCCTTCTGAATTCATGAGTTTTCATTCCTGATACTATCATATTCCACGCATTTTCATGAAGACTTAATATAATGGTATCTGCTGCGGAAAGTAATTTCAAACTATATCCCTCCCTTCTCTACTGTAATTTAAATTTCTTACACTCATTGATAATTTCATTAATAACTATCAATGGACGTGAGATATTATTCAAACTGCTAGTTTCCTTAGCTAACATAATACCATTAATACCGTCAAGAATAGCATACGTTAGACCTGAGATTTCTGCTCTGGCCGGCACATACCACTCACAGCTACTTTCAAGAATTTGTGTTGATAAAATAACTGGCATTTTGGCTCTCTTACAAGCATCAGTAAGAAGTTTCTGGTTAATACCAAGTCTGAAGTAATCTGCGCTAACAGCAAGGTCACCACGTGCAATAATAACTGCGTCAACTAATTCGATAAATTGATGAATATTATCTACCCCTTGCTGTGTCTCTATTTTGATAACGAAAGAGGTGTTTAGTCGTGTAATCCCGTATCGGGACATTATTTCGAAAGACTTAGTTAACTGCCGAACATCATTGATAAATGAAAGAGCGATCCAGTCAGGCCGAGTTTCCGCTACAAAAGCCAACATTTCCTCATCTATTTCTGCTTCAACGATATGCCCAAAATTAACCGACTTCTGGCAAGGAATAAAACCATCATTCAGGACAACTGCATTGAAGCTGTCATCTGACAGTTGCTGTTTAACCTTAAGAGCCAGTTCCCCATCACCAATGCTAATATCTTTCCCCGGTTCGACAAAACGTGCAATATTAGGGTAATTAACCGGAATAAAATCATGAAAATTAATACTTTCTTTGCCAGTTTTGAAGGTCAAAATTTCACCTTTCTTCACTGCATGCTTTCTTTCAGGCAACATTCCAATCCTGATTTTTCTTCCGGGAAATGGCAAATCGAGCATAATCGCAACATTACCTGCCTTGCCAGCTTTAGATATCTCGTCACGCGCCAGTTTTATTCTTCGACAGTGTTCTAAATAGCCTAAATCAGCTGCAATATTGTATCGCAATACATTTACACCATTTCGCAGAAGTAAATCAATTCCGTCAGGTTCACAGCATGGCATCCCAACCGTAGCAATGATAAATGGTTCACATTCTTGTGTGAGGCTTTTCTTTAAAAATTCCATTGTAGTATTTCCTGATGATGTTTAATTACACTATGAGTAACTTCTCCATTTGCGGTAATCATACCGTTGCGAAAAGTTTCACTCATTATTCCGCTGGATTGAATGTGTTGAAAGCACTCGATAAGATAAGGCCTGTAAACCTTGTTAGCATATGCCACACTACTAATAGGGGCAGCGGCTGGAAGATTGTCGATCTTGATATGCATTACATCATGTAGATAAAAATAGGGGTCACTCAAGTTTGTATTATGCGCAAAGGTTTCTATATATCCGGGACCATAACCGGCAGTAGCATCAATTAAGATTGAACCTCGCTTCATACTAATAACCATATCTTTGGAGATCATTGTTGGCGTATCATAGGTTGATATCAGTATGGCGCCAATCACAATATCAGCTACTTTAAGCATCTCTGTTAGGCGCTTAGGCTCATTGATATAAGCATTAAAATCGAAGTCAAACATCTCAGTTTTTAATTTATCCAGAGATCGTTCTCCAGATACTAAGAAAGTCACCTCACATCCATTCTCAATGAAAGTTTTGGCCGCAGCTTTTGCGACATTGCCGCTACCAATTATCAGGGCATTTGTCACTGGGTTAATTGACTTATCATTACAGATAATCTTGCCAGCTCTACCGCTTGGTAATAACGAGTGATAGAGTGCGTATATAGCCGCAATTCGTCCTGCCATGGCTCCGCCAGCTTTGGCAAGGCAGAAACTATTACCATCATGACAGAATTCAAGAGAAACCGCAGTAACCTTTTTTTCTAATAAGATCCGGATAAGATCTTCATTGTTTTCTGCATGAAAAATCGCAAATATATGCTGATTTTCCTGAATTCTGTTGTACTCTTCTGGAATAGGCGCTTTGTATTTAATGATGTAATCGCAGTTATTCCAAATCGTCTCCGCATCACTAATGTTAGCTCCTGCTAACATATACTCTTGATCAGAAATATTTATGGCCTCACCTGCACCTCCCTCAACAATCACAACATAGCCCAAATCACATAAAGCTTTTACAGTTTCAGGGTTGGCAATAACGCGACGTTCGCTGGTGATAAGTTCTTTGAGAATACCAATCGACATATCTACTCTCATACATTTAAAGGTTGAAGATTGGCGACCTTTTTTAGCCCCCAAGGCATTGACTCATTATTAATATTTGAATTGGTTATCTGATCATTAAAAACCTGAACAGGCGCTTCAAAGTTATTGATGCTATTACTTACTTTTTTGGCACAGAAGTAGACTAATAGCATTTTTTCAGATATTAGTTTCTTCCTGGAAATACTCCAGTCCCAGTGCCAAAATGTTTGCTGAGAATGATTTGTTTTTCTGACAGACATCTCGGCCAGGTAACAGTGCTGTATTTGATACCCACGAGATGAATAAAAGTCATAATATAACTGAGGGCTGATTTGATAGTAGCCATGATCCAAAAAACCATGAGCAGGTGTTATATGAACGACAAGGCCACCTTTTACTAACATCGCATCAATATTATTAAGAGCAGTACGGATATCATAAATGTGTTCGATAGTACCTGCGTCCAGTATAAAAGAAAATTTCTGTTCATAGCTATTGCCGACCTTATAATTAAGATCCTGCCTAAAGTCGACATAGGATTCGTCAGTAATGTCCATTACTTTTGGTGAAACTCCAAATAAGGATGATATTACAGCTTTATCATTACAGTATTGCGAATATGGTTCAATAAATTTTAGGTGTTCAAAGTCTTGGGAAAATTCACAACTCTTATTTGCATTGCAATTTAGCATATCTTTTTCTTTTAGCACTCTGTTTAAAGTATCATAATCGAAAAATACCATCTGTTTTCCAAGAGTTAATATATTTCCTTTTATATCGTGATTTTTCTTAAGTTCGCAAAGATAATTTAATGTCGAAATACTGATGCTCATTAATTCAATCCTTATTCAGATGACGGCGAAGGGGTCTTTCTATCCAGCGTGGTGCAAAAGAGCGCCAAGGATCATCAAATAATGAATATAACTGAAACTCAATTGGTTTTAAATTATTTTTAATTGTTAATAAGTTGCTATTATTCCATTTCGGCTCTAACCACCTGGGACCATATTCCATAAATATCACTTGCCGTATAATATCACTATGATTAGGACCTCTGCCATGTAACATTCTCGGATCAAACATTATCACGTCGCCGGCTTCTATTTTCAAACTGTACGTTTCGTCATTATTGCTTTCTACTTCACGATATTGTGTACCAGGGATTACTATAAAGTTCCCACGATTTAACTCCATACCGTCTGTTAGCCACAGTGCAAACTTTACGCCAAGATCTGGGAACGGATAACCTAAATTTTCATACAATTCACCGCCATCTCTATGAATGGACATTCCATTTTTTTCGGGTTTCTGTTTTGGATTTATCTGGGCACCAAAATAATTAATCTGAATATCATCACCTTGCAACAAGGTAGCAAGCTTTAATAGGTGATCGTTGAGTGCCAACTTTCTGAAGGCTGGAGAAATAAGTAAGGTATCACCATGAAGCTCGAGTTTAGTATGTGGTTTCTTATAACCTTCCTTTTGGTAATAAGCTTGCCATTTATTTGTTAAATAATCCGACATTATTTTCAGATCAGTGCCATTTACACATTTTTTTATTATGTAAAAACCATCTCTTTTATAGCATTCAACAATTTTTGATAGAGAATAGTGTTCAAATGGATTCATAGTTTACTCATTATTTCATTTATGGGAAGCGCATGAAATAATCTCTCCGGCATTTCAACCCACTGAGCGGTTAGTATATACAAAGTCCAGAGATAGGATTCCATGCCTAAATCGTCCAGCTTGGTTATGTCTAGAAGAAATGGTGGTATATCGCTGCCATATCCTTTATTCATATATATAGATTTGGATAGCTTTAAACCATTATTGGTGATAACCACTGGAGTATAAATCTTTTTGGGTATGTACTTCGTAGAAATACCTAATTTGCAATATCCGGGTAATATCACATCATGAAACCAGTTTCCAGACCAGTCGCTACCATCAATCATAATTTCGAGCGTACCGTTGTCTATACTATTCTTTGCTAACGTATACTGCTTAGCTATGTCTCGTGGCGCTGTTCCGGTATCTAAGAAAACAGGTTTACTCGATTTAACTATGGTTTCATGCGTGCCATGTATAGGACATATTGCACTAAGCTTTACTTCTTTATTTTCATTAAGCACGACAGGAGAGGACGATGGGTCTTTTTCAATTATCCCACATTCCGGGCAAGGAGCTCTGATATGAACAGACCTTCCACCCGGATTGGTTATTTTATTGAAATAAATGTTTTCGACTAACATTTCATTTAAAGCATAGTAGAAATTCGAATTAAGACAAAAATCACTGTAATCGCGAATTTTATAATCGACAGCCGAAAATGATGATAAAATTTCTAGGCAGTTATTATAGATCTCTCTATTAACTTCAAATATATTCAACCCATTATTACTCTGCTTCAACATATACTGATAGTCAACGCCATTAACCATCTTTCTTTGGCCTGGAGCATTATCTAATAAGTCGATGATGATATTTATTTTCTTAGCATACTTTTTTTTAAAATAATTTGCAATGTTAAAAACATATGAAAAAGTAAGTAATGTTCCAACATGAGGAGCACTATTGGGTTGTGAAGATGTTGTTAACGTGATACTTTCGGCGCTGTAGATTTCATCTAAGTATAAGTCTTCTATTCTTTCAATAAGATGTGTAACACCTACCCGAGGGAATTTCATTCTACTTCCTTATTAAGTTATAAATAATTACGTTTGAATAGTTTTATCGCGGAGTTCGATCTCAATCAATAAACCCTGCATTATTTTACTTCGCAATCTTAATAAGATTTTCACGCGATACAAAACTATTATCCATATTTATTCTTCTGGAATATCCACTGGCGAACAGCTAGTTGCCACCAATCAAATTCTCATGTTTCGGTCACGTATTCAATCAGTTGATTATTGTATATAACCGCCATTTTTTTGGAGAAATTAAATGGCGGCGGTTGAAGTAAAATGTCGATTTTGTCAACAAACGGAATTCGTCAAAAAACACGATAAAGGCGATGCGGGGCATCAACGCTATCGTTGTTTATCCTGCAAACGAACATTTCAACTTGAATACGCCTATCGAGCATGCCAAACAGGAATCAAAGAATAAGTCGTTGAGCTTGCTATGAACAACTCAGGTATTCGTGATACTGCCCGTGCATTACATATCAGTATTAATGCTGTCATGCGGGTTTTAAAAAAATTATCACGATTCAATATTGCTTTTTGGTGTACAGATAAGTTTAAAGCTTACAATATGTTACCTAAAAATAAACACCTCTTCAGGAAAAGTTTCACTCAACGTATCGAACGAGAAAATCTCACACTTCGTAACAGAATTAAACGCTTGAACCGTAAAACACTCGGCTACTCAAAATCCCCCGAGATGCATGACAAAATTATCGGTACTTTTATCGAAAGAGAATACTATATTTAAGGCAGATCAACGGATTGAATGCGTGACCAATTTTTCATTAATGATTGTCAGCGCGTATCTGAAACAGTCATTAAACCGCGTGTAATTTCCACATAAGCTAAGCACTCCAAATGCAGTTATCAGATCAGCTTTTTCACCATTTTCCCAAGGTTGGAAAGCATCGATAATTATAATGATCCGACATTCCGCACCGCATTCGTAATTTGTTGTTTTAATTAAGAATTCACAAATGCATGAGTTTTATACAAACGATTTAAAATCAGTATATTACAGATATAGCTGTGGAATGACGGATGATACTTTATGATTGGCGATTATCTTCTGATAATCGTCGATACCATTTTAAATTACCGCTTAGTGGTAACCTTTCTGAATTTTACGATTAATAATATGTCCAAGGAAAAATTTAAGTCTCTCCATATTACATATATGATATCAATATCCTACCACAACTTAATAGTGGCATAGATCAATACCCTTGCACCTAAATTAATCCAATAGCGTGGGCTTTTATCACGTAATAATTGGAATGTCTCCTCAACGTCTTTTCCTTTGAGGTGCCAGAGGCTGTATCGCCCATTATAATAATCTTTATAATGTTTTTTATCATACGTTATTATAGCTTGCAAAATACCATATCGTTTTTGTTTTAACTTTGTTAAAAACGTCACCATAATTTTTATCCAACAGATGCTTATCTAGGATATCAATATCCAGAAAATCATCAAGTATTCTAGAAACTATATTAACTTCTGGAAATAGGCTATCATAATAGTGATAATCAATATTTTTTCGTATTAGGGCCAGGTCGAGCAATCCTGATGCTCTGAAAGTTTTGGATTTTTTAGATGATCCACTAAACATCTCTCGATATAAATGGAAAGCACATTCAAGATAGTGGCCCCCCGCCGTCATGATATGTGTTCCTCCGTTTCTTTTCTGTTCTAGGTTTAAAACTTCGGCCAACCTTTCTTTATTATCATAATTATTCCAAGCAAGTGTAAATGCTGCATCAAGTCGTATATCTGTTCCGTCTTCTAAAATTTTAGTGTAGTGTGGAAGGTGATCTGGGCTCATTTTATAATATAAAATATCTTCTCTGCTGTGTTTGATTACTTTCCCTTTTTCACTGTTATAGATACCGCATTCGAAACCAGATTCTAACATAGCATCTTCAAACTTTATTTTATCACATTCAGAGATTAACAAATCAATATCATTATAGGTTCGGTGTGATATTTCTTTGTAATATTTCGTGTATGACATCCCTTTTCTTAACGCCCAACGTATACCTTTTTTCTTTAATTTATCAACTACAAAAGCATGAAAATACTCTTCAACCACACGCTGTTTACATGCTTGATACCTGTTATAGTGAAATATCATTTCGATATTCCTAGAATTTAACTCTTTAGTTCTTGAAAAACGACGTAAATGCCACTCAACTATTGGTAATAATTTATTAATATTGGCATGTTGTAGGTCTATATTTTCTGCATTCTTAATCACAAAATCATGGTCATGAATGTAAGATTTTATTAGTCTCCGAGAAAAATATAGTCTTCCAATACTCTGATTCATTAATAGCCATCCTGTTTATATAATTCCCAACCTTTTTGTTCGTTGCTGAACAAGCTAATATCAATCTCGTCATCAGTCACTTTAAAGTTCATTATTTGCTTCCGTTTGAGCCATTTAACAGAGTACTCGATGAAAATAACCAACCTTTCTTCTGAAAGAGAGTTAGGGGTTCGCGTATGCAAAATACGGCGGTCAAAGAAAGTGATGTCTCCTGGACTTGCCGTGATTTTTTTTAATTTATATTCCTCATTTTTTTTGGGGAAATCACGGTGACTTCCTTCAAGAAGCAATAGATTACCTCCGCCATCTTTCACTTCACTCAGCCATACAGCACATTTTATGCTTAATTTTTTTTCTCTCAATACGTTGTCGAAATGTTCATTTAAAATACCGCCGTCTCGGTGCCATCCTAAAAAAGTATCACTTGAAAACCCTTCTGCAATATTGATTTCCTCGTATTCTTCCTGACCGCTGCAAGCGCCCTCTATCATGGATACCCTAAAAGTATCTCCCAAATATTTTGCTATGTTATTTATTATAATTTTTTCCTTACATAGTGCACGGATAATTTCTTCTTGTGGATCAAGAACCATTACTTTATGTTTTTTTCCATAGTAATAGTCTTCTTTGGCGATTTCTCTAATTTTAGCTTTAAGTTTATCTATAATATTCGGTTCTATCGCAGAAGTTACATGGCAGTACCCCAATGCCTCTGTTTGTTCAGCTATATCCATTACGATATCACTCTGCCTGTAAGATGGTAAATTTGATTCGATCATTGAGAATTCCTCCTCAGTTTTGAGCTACTCTCCACTTATCTAGTGTAGTTTGTTTCATTCTTTTAAATAACATTTCTCGTGATTTTTTAAAGTCATTTTCGTACAGAGTGTATTTTGCTCTTTCAATATTTGTTCCACTCTTGAATATTTTCTTTTTCAATCTTAGCATTCTAAATAGCTATTTATGGAGGGCTTTAATATTTTGTAATTAGTGGTTGTTCTTTGAATCTGGTCAAATAGCGTTTTTATTTTAGCTTTGATGAATTCTTTAGCATCAATATTTTCACAAACAATTACGCCTGTCTTTTCTAAAATTTTGGCGCAAAGATCTACAATCTTGCCGATTTATGAACCCGAAAACATATGGATTTGTAGTAGTCAATAAAAATTGGCCACGGTTGTAGAGTTTTTCTAATATAACCATTCGGATTCGTTGGGGGTCGGACCACTATTATATTGATACTACCTGAGTTGGCTATAATAACCAATGACATAACGAATGATTTATCGAGTTCCAGTGACGATGAGCGATGACCTGCGTCTGCAAAATCTGTTTTCAATGATATGGTGCTGAGTATTCAGCTGTTTCATAACGCTATTTCATAGAGGTGATTTCTGAGCAGTTGAAAAGCATCAGTATTATTATTCTGTTGATTGAAAAGATGCTTATGCGCTTCAGTTAACTGGTTGTAGAACTGCTCTCCATCTGTTACTTTTAAGATCTGCCAAAGGTCAGACCAGCCTTCTTTCTTACTGCACACTAACGGAGTATGGGAAATCGATAGCCCCCGTGTAGTGCCTGAAAAAAAGACCACCTCATTATTTTCCGTTCTAAGCGCTAGATGATTGATGAAATAACACTCACGGTTATCTTTTCCTGCTAACAGATTAATAATTCCCTGAACGCCTAATGAAGACAAAATGTATTTAGTATACAGGGAGGGAAAACCATTAAGAACATCTATATGGAATGAGCTATCCTCAATAAAAACATAGGAAGAATCGATGTGTGGGATTTGGTTTAATTTAAATAGTAGATTTTCCCGAGTGTCTTCAGTTTGTAATTCCTTAAAATCGAAGCTCTTATGAACCAAGTTTATGTCAGCATAGCTGGAAAAAACAGATTGAGCATAAGTATATTTCTTTGTGTTGGAAGTATAAAAAGAGAGGTTCATAATCAAGTCACAATTCATCTACTTTACGTTTAGCATGAAAACTATTTAATCTCGCAGAAGCGCAATAAACGCCCGCATTCCGGTAAGTTTTTTGACAATTTCAAGTCGTCCCTTTTCACAATGGTACAGCACACCTAAAAGTTCAAGAGCGGTACATGAATTGCCGTAAACTCGAAGTGTTAAAAAGCTTATATGAATGCCAACTCAATTCAAGTAGGTAACCTATTTTTTTAACAAAAGTAGTCGCAAACATATATTCGGCTTCCAAGAACCCTGGTGAAAATCCGCACTCTCTGCCCTCATCACCCAAACAGCCTTGGTAAGCTATGGTTTTTTCCAGGTTCACAGAAAGTCGGTGCTACCTGTCAGTATATCAAATTATGAACTTCCACTTTAACCACATGATTCACTTGTTATCGGGGTTTATAAACCATTTGGTGGTGAATCAGCGCCCACTCAATCCGGGCATTTTTATTCGCTAACGCAACCACGGCCTTATTGATTCCACTACGAGCTATCAAACCTTTTAGCCATCGTTGTAACCCATTACATCGTTCATCAGGCAACGTTTTAAGCCGATAAACGACAGAACGAGCGCGGTGGATCAATAGGCTTCGTAAGTAAACATCTCCTCGTTTACTGATACCAAGTTGTTTGACTTTTCCACCGCTGCTGTGTTCTTTTGGCACCAACCCTAGATAACTGGCAAAATGGCGACATTTTTAAATTCCCTACTGTCACCTAGCGCTATCATCGACCATGATTTCAGGTGTGAGAATCGTGAAATGTATCACTGTTGACTCACTCCTTTTAATACCCCGCCGATTGCACTTAATATGTTAACTCAGCTAAGACTTCCGTTTCTAATTGGCCGCAAGGCGCGACTAAATATCTTCCGAATTCAAAACATGATTCAATATCAGTGCGTATATTGTCTAATTTACTGGACGAGATAGCTGGAACTCCGGAATTCATAAATGGCCACTCTAATCCCCCACCGTAATTAATATACTTTAATTTTTATCCGAACAATATTATTTATTTCATTCACTGAGATCCTAAATTCAAATTCATTTATCTTGGTGCCACTATAAACGTGAATTCCATACACAGGATATGTGGAATTTGAAATGCAATTCTCAATCTCGGCGTAAGTGATACCAAACTGTGAGTTTGGTGTCATCATATTTAATTTTCCTTTTTGCCAGAAATATATAACCACAAGATCCAATTAAAGGATTTTTTTATTTCTTTCAACATAATCAAGCCGTTCAAGTTCTGTGATTGACTCAAGGCTAAAATAAATTATACCTAATAGATTTCGAGTTGCATCGCGACGGCAAGGGAGCGAATCCCCGGGAGCATAGAGAACTATGTGACCGGGGTGAGTGAGTGCAGCCAACAAAGAGGCAGCTTGAAAGATAACGGGTATATCCCTTTATCTACAGCGTTGGAAATATATTCATAATAGTACTGTTCTATTTCGCCAAGGCGATAAACAAATCTTGTTGAATTACATAGCATAGTTAATCAATTCTCTTTAACTTGTAGTTAGAGGTCATTTCTAAATTTTCTGATACAGTTATAACTAGCTTTGTAGCAATTTCACCCAGTCTCATCATCAATGACTGACGAATATACTTTACTGTTATATTTTTTTCAGTGATACATTGCAGATAACATCCAACCTTATCCGCAGATACTTTGCATGTGATAACGCCAGAGATAGATAACGCCTCATTTTCAATTTCAATAGTACTTGTTCTTAAACCTAATATTTTTATTTGAGAGTCTATTCTTCCTAATACATATAGAAATCCATTGCTGTCTAGGTAGCCAAGATCTCCTGTCGCCAGCTTTCCATTGAAGTCTTGACGGGTTATAATTTTAGACGGATTTAATGAGAGAGTACCAAGCGCAACATTCTTGCCAGAAACTAGAATCTCTCCTACTCCTAGTGCATCAGGATTTTTTATAAATATTTTTGAGCAAGAGATTGCTCGACCAACAGAATCCTTATTATCTGGCTCATCATCCGGCAACAATATGCTCACTCTTTTGCATTCGGTAAGACCATACATTGTATAAAATTCGGCATCACCCAATATGCTTTTAATCTGGTTAATTAATCCATTTGAAATGGCTTCTCCTGTAGAGGTTATTTTTTTTATTGACTTGCCATTAAACTTTCTTCCAAATAAAGAAATGATAGCCGTAACCATTGACGGTACCAGAGGTAAAATCGAAGCATTTACAGTATCAATTAAACTTACTGTAGCAATCAATAATCCCTGATCAATGAGAAAAAGTGTCGCACCGGAATTTTTAACCAGCAAGTATTGATAAAAACCATAATCAAACTCCATCGGCAAGAAATTTATTACACGGTCAGATTCGGAATATTTTAACCTTTCCTGTATGCTTGCAACTGCCGAACTGATATTTTCATCAGACAGAAAAACCAATTTTTTCTCACCTGAAGAACCTGAGGTAAAAAAACATAGTTTAGCCACAGATAACCAATCTGAAACATCAAACGATTTACTGTTTTTGAATTGGATAATTTCTTTCTCTTTATAAACAGCAACAGAGAATGGTAGGGTGTTTATTAATAACGTTACCTGATTGAATCCGACAGATGTTGATAACGGTATAAAAGGAATACCCATCAGTCTCGCGGCTTCATAACAAATAATGTAATCTATCTTTTCAGTTGACCAGCAACATAAAGCAGAGATTTTTGAATCAGTAAGAATAGATAACGCTAGAGCCTTACTTTTCTCATTTAAATGATACTTGTTTAACTCAGTACCATCATCGGTTATAATTTTCACAGATATTGCTCCATGTTTAAATAATATTTATTTATCACTTACTCTCAAAACTTTAAAACTCAATTTTCATCATGTTGGGTGATATTATGAACGCTTTTCCAGCCATGAATAAGATTGCGGGCAATCGACGTGGGATTCTCATATACTGTAAATTTCATACGACTATGCCATCACGCGTTTGCTCAAAGAAGGACAGCTCCGAAGTGGTGCTAAGCAACAGCTGGTTAAATACCTCAATAACAGGATAGAATCCGCTCATGCCCCAATCAAAAAGCTTGTTGAGGCGACCGATAGTTTCAAATGGTCAAATAGAGTGTGATCAATGTTTCAAGGATTTAAATCACTACGGTAGGTCAATAAAGATCGATTTTATTTTTGGTTACGCTGTGATGAATAGGCAACTCGGGTACGGGAAAGCTCCACTTTGATCAATCGTTTCTTTTGTGTTGAGAGTGCTTTATCATAAATATTTTATTATTTATCCTTGAGCTTTCATGAAACAAATATTCCCCCAAAGACCTTAAACTTTAATAAGTTCGTAGACCAACACACTTTTATAATCCTTATCATTTAACTCAACAATAGCTGAGTTGGACAAGTATAGGCCAAAGTTGTTCAACGCATCGAACAACTTTAGATCATTCAAGTAATTATTATTAATATTTATCTTTTCAGAGTAGCTTTCTGACAAGATCCAATTAGCTCCTATGATAGAACCTCCCTTTCGTAAATTCTTCTCTGCATATTGAAAACATTTTAAAAATGAACCTAAAGAGCCAGAAAGGCTAAAAACTCCGAAACAAGTGATTAAATCAAAATTCTCACTTTCTATTTCCCATTCAGAGAATGCATTTATTACATGATATTTTTCAATCGCATTCTTAGCATTACTATAACGCTCATCTGCATTGATTATTTTACAACTATCAGCTGCCTGAGAGTAACCTCTTGGAATAGGTAAAGTACTGAACTTTTTTTTATGTAGTTCTAAACTAACATTGGAAAAATCAGAAATACTCAAGGAAATTATTTTATCAATAGCTAACGCCCAAAATAAAGACACTCCACCAGAACCAAGATCTAACCAATTCACCGGTTTATCAATGTTTTTTAATAGGTCAAAAATCTCTTCGACTCCACAGTCGGGTATAAACCTCTCATAATAATTATTGTAAAAATAGTTATTATAATAACTTTCATTATAATCAATTTTCATTTCTCGTGGCCACCAATATTATGTTCGGTGATTTTGGGTTAAATAGTCCAAATTTGTAATCACCGAAACTGTATTCGATTTTAAATCCTGAAGCCTCTAACAATTCAAATAATTCATGATAATCTATACATTTCATACTTATTTTTGTATAGAAGAAATTTGATGAGGAGTAAACTTTCACTTCGTATTTGAATGAGATTTCAATTGTTTTTCGTTTTTCCAAAAATTTAGACTTACTATATCTACTAATGAATTTGTTCTCTAGTTTTCTTTCCCAGTTTAGTAAATAATTATCACTAAAATTTGATACATATGAAGGTAGATCATTAGATGAAAAATTAACTATATCTATAACTAAACTTCCACCTATTTTTAAGTTATGGTATGCACTTCTAAATGTTGCAAATAACTCATCATTTGTTTTCAACAGTTGAAGCGCACCTTGAGGAAACCAAATTAAATCCACACGGTTAGCCAATTTAACATTCTGCATATCTGAAATGTAAAAATATGTGTCGGTATGGTTACATTTTTTACACTTAGCTTGATTTAGCATTTCTTCTTCTATATCAACTAAATGTAATTCGCTACATAAGTTTGAAATAAGGGTAATATTTCTTCCTGTAGCACAAGGAATTTCACATATTGACTTTACATTCAATTTTGAGATGCATTGTACAATAAATTCTTCGTCATAATTATTGTTATACTCTATATCGTAAAATAAAGCTCGCTCTTTGTAGTTAATAAACTTATGACCCATAATAACCAACGTACTTTTGTCGTGGTCAATAAAAATTGACCATGGTTGTAGAGTTTTTCCAATATAACCGTTCAGATTCATTGGGGATCAGACCATCGTTATATTGATGTGGCCTGAGTTAGCTATAATAACCAATGATTTCCTACTGAGCTTCTGTAACCAACACCCATTCTGTTTTTAATCTTCTAAAAAAATCGCTCCATTTTGGCTATTGACGCTCCTATATCAAGAATTATTATGAAATCTATTTTAGGTCAGCCAAAATAAGTGGCTACCTTGATCGCTATAGAACATCAACTTGCTAGGCTTTCCTCTTGATTCAAAAGTCATCAATAGCACTTTACCTCTCAATTTGCTGACGGGAGTCAAAAACATCGTCCAACCAACTGGCTTTTGGGAAAATAGGCCAATCACTACAGTAAGATACATCTAGTGTTGTCTTGCCTATATGTAAGTTACATCGTCTCTCCATCCTTGATTCGGGGATATAGTGGCGAATTATTGAGCTAAATAATTCGAGATTTCAATATGTTCTTGTGTCATTGTACCGAGATCGATGTTTAGGTGGCTGACAACTCACTAAATCTAGTTGTTTCATCAGGTTAGGAGCCCGATAACGAGTTAATTTAATTCCCGGGGAATATCGGTGCGAATATTAATGAATAGGTTGGAGATTTTCCGCAATCATAATATTGCTAAGCTCTCTTATCTTGCTGGCAAAAGTTACTGCATCCTCAATCAACCTGACACCGTTAATAACTTTGCTGTCTTCCAGATTTATACCAACGACCCCAAGACGTGCAATGTATTTAAGATTAGCAGCGATCTCATTTGCTGTTTCACCAAATCCCGCCTCGATATCGACACTTAAAGGTAAATCACTGACTGACTTAATGCGTCTGGCAATAAATAGCAGCTCATCAAAAGGTACTAATCCACCGTCCTCGTAACCTAGCATAGCTGCTATTGCCGCACTTGAGGTTCCCAGAGCAAGATAGCCAGCTTGCTGTGCTACAATCGCGCTGTCAGCATCCTAGACATTAGCAATGAGTAAGGGGTTGTTTTGATGATGTAGTGTAGTGAAGTCCATAACTATCTCCAGTTGCGATGTACAGCAGGAATATAGAGTGTCTAGTCAAACTCTCACAATCGAAAAATAGACGGCCATTTTTGGTTTACTCATCTAAAATCCCTAGCGGTGATAAATTTAGGATGACGGAATTTTGGACGGTTTCAGCTAGGAACTCCATTTAGCAAACTTTCTATCACATTCTGTCCAATAAAACCATTGCCGCCAGTGACGTGTATTTTCATCAGCATGATCCTAAAAATGCGGTATCAAATACAATTCACACACTAACTGATTGATAATAATTGTTTATTGTTTACACCACTCTTAATTATATGTTTGTTTTTCGTGACTTTTATCACAAATATTAATTATGCTAGATTTTATAAATTTTTTTCCAATCCAACATTGGAACGTTATTCTATTGTCTCCTGAAAGATAGAACCTGCTGTTTTGATATAATAAAAATAACCGCCACAATGAGTTCAAGAAAAGACGAAAATGATGTTAAATACCGTGACAATATTAATATTTCACATAAATTATTTTTGGTAAAAATTACGGCTTTATATAGATTACTCACCCTTTACTCAAATTTAACGCATTAGTTATGCTTCGAGGTGTTTCAAATGTTTCCGGACCTAGCAGTGCATCAGGAAGAATTACATCAAATTCATCTTCAAGTTGCAAAACTAATCGTACTAATGTCATACTATCGATTCCACTTTCATCTAGCTTACCATCTGGATTAACAGTAACACCATGAGCAATCGCTGAAATTTGTGCGCAAACTTCTTCTACAGTAATCACCATATAACCTCTTATACAAAAAAATAATATATATTTAAAACAATCAAAAATAACAATTCCATTTTAAAAACGGCATAAATTGATTTATCTTAAAATCATTATATTTACCTAATCCAAACCGAAAAAATAAAACAACTTGTTACTTCCAAAATAGCCTCTAAGGGTCACGTATTCAATCCGTTGAACTGCCTTAAATGTAGTATTCTCTTTCGATAAAAGTACCGATAACTTTGTCGTGAATTTCAGGGGATTTTGAGTAGCCCAGTGTTTTACGGTTTAATCGCTTAATTCGATTACGTAGGGTAAGATTTTCACATTCGATACGTTGCGTGAAATTTTTCCCGACGAGGTGTCTATTTTCAGTTAACCTATTCTAGGCTTTAAATTTATCTGTACACCAAAAAGTGACATTGAATCGAGATAATTTTTTCAGAAGCTTTTTAAGCATTTTCTTGTTCCACCTTCCAAACGTATGAACAATGATACGCTTTAGCCGAGGCTCCCAAGCGTACCATAATCAGCATTGGCATTTTTTATTTCCGACAAACGACCACATTTCGTCAACTTCGCAAATAAGCTGAACTTCGACATTATCCAGAGGGAGTGTCGTCACGCCTCGCGGTTTAAGTTTTTTAAACATATATGGACACTGGTCAAAATCAAGTGGGTGAATAATCTGTTCTGACAAAAGTAGTCGCAAACATATATTCGGCTTCAAAGATCCCTCATGAAAATCCGTACTCACTGTCCTCATCACGGACACAGCCTTAACGACTAAGTTTTAAACCAGGTCCACGGTGAACCGGTACTACCTGTCAGTCATCACATTGCGCATTTCTATCACAAAATTGAGTTCCGTGTATATCATTCATCGAGCAACATAATTCAACTATTGATTGACTAAAACCCAAGCGATCCTCGCATTCTGATTTGCCAATGCAACAACCGCCTTATTCAGTCCACTACGGGCTATCAATCCTTTTAGCCAGCGTTGCAATTTATTACATTGTTCATCAGGCAATTTCCTCAATCTGTAGATGACTGAACGAGCACCATGAATAAGTATACTTCGTAAATATCCATCTCCGCGTTTTGTGATCCCCAGCAATCTGGCTTTTTCGCAGCTGCCGTGCTCTTTCGGCACCAGCCCCAGGTAACTGGCAAAATGGTGATTTTACACAATCATCGACGGATTGAATACGTAATCTACATTTTAATATTCAAGCCTAACCACCACTCTCAAAAATATAATTTAAATTATCCTATTTACTTAATTAACAGAATACACCAAAACGAAAAAAATATAATAAGTCAAGACTTTTATCCAGATATTAAAATTTGCAAATCATGATTAACTTGGTAATAAAATATACCCCATATAAAATATAAAAAACAATATCAATCAAGTTTTCTAGATAGTTAAATAGAGATCATTATGCTCCTACTCACTTGTGAGCGTCCACAGCCTCTTAATTAAATTTAGGTTGAGCTTATAAAGCAGTTGATCATACGACTAGATATTGAATATAAACACAACTGTATCGGCCAACTAATGCTAGGGAAATTATATTCCCAACGATGAGCCGCCATCAATCGCAATATCCTGTAATGTTATATGGCTAGCCTGTTCAGATGCCAAAAATAGAATAGTAATAGCTATTTCCTGAGGCTGTGCAATTTTGCCTAGAGGAATACCTAACTTAAACTTCTGAGCATCTCCCTTAATACGTTGCTGTTCTGCATCCGGTACCATCCATATCGCACGCTGCATATCTGTATTAGTTGATCCGGGAGAAACGATATTACACCGCACTCCATATCGTGCCAGTTCTAGTCCTACAGTTTGTGCTAGACTTTTTAATGCTGCTTTTGAAGCACCATAAGCGGACATACCAATTCGCGGTATATATGCTGCATCGGATGCAATTGTCACAATCGCGCCGCCACATTGATGTCTGAATAAAGGTATCGTTTGCTGAAAAAGATAAAACGCCCCACTGACGTTAACATCAAAGGTCTCTTGCCAATTTTTTATTGTCAGTTGTTCAGTTACATCCATGTGCAAAATACCAGCAGCATTAACTAGAACATCAAGACGTTGTGTTTCACGAATAAGGCGTTGGCAAACTTGGGTAACTTGTTGAGCATCAGAAATATTTATCGTTTCTATACGATAGGGATAGGTGTTATACGGAAATGCCCTATCCAAACCGATCACATATGCACCAGACTGATGGAATGCTAGTGCAGTGTGATAACCAATCCCCTTACCAGCTCCCGTTACCCACACATATTTATCACTGAAGTCATATCCAGTTTTCATACGATTTCTTCTCTAGAAAGCAACGACCACCAGGCACCTAAGGTCGGATTTTTCGCCAACATAACAAAGTCAACATCACTATAGACCCGGCGCCAACGTGTAGATAATGCCATTATGCGTACGGAATCCAAACCATAATCGATCAGGTTTTCATCACCCCTAGGGAAATCAGATTCATCCAGTAGCGACAGGATTAATTCACGTAGTTGTACTTTGTTCTGAAGCACAAATAATAATTCATTGATCATCACTATCTTCCCTGCACGTCCAACAATATATTTCAAGACCATTAGGTGATCTTCACGACTGAAGTCAGCCACACAATCAGCCACTATAAATGGCTTAATGTCCCGCATAGAGGCATCCAATAATTAGACAATCTTTTTTAATCTACAAACCCATATCAATCATTATCTGAGCTATTTGCTTTAAGTCCTCTTCTTTATGTGCCACAGAAGAATGTGCCCAATTCATGGTGATAATATTATTTTCAACATAAAAAATAATTGATATATGAGAATACGCTGAGTGATCAATAGGAATACATGAAGGTAATTTAATTATTCTTGATATTTTTTTTGGATTGCTGCGTTTTCCCGAAAAGTGGCCTAGAAAATCCACTTTAAACTGTGGAGTGGGAATACTTTCAAAAAGACGCCGTTCATGCTCATTCCTTCCTTTAAAACATCCTAGTAGATAACCATACTTAGGTGGTGCTGTTGCTCTTATTTGCGCTATTTTTTTTGCACTCTCAAACAGAGAACCTGAGGACTTATTAATAAGAATAGGCCAAAAAGAAGCATGTGGACCAACAGAATATCTATCTTTAAGAAAATTTCGTCCATTATCCCATAGATTAACAGATAAAGAGGAAGAAAAAGAAGAGGAAGACATAAATTCAGAAACAGCCAAATTAAGCTTAGCCAACAGAAGATCAATTAATGTAACAGAAGTTCCTATTAAAGAAAGAAGATATTGGCTAGCTGAATGTGAAAATTGGATTTTCCAGCTTTTTCTAGTTGCAGGCTCAGTTTCAATATACTTAAATACCGGAAGATGAACAGATTTATTCCAGTCAGTATTTAGCCAATAGGAAGTATCTTTATAAAAATCATTATGTAAATAGTGTTTAACTTCAGCTGTCCAATCTATAAAACGACAATTAGGCAAGGAGGACCTCTTATTATAGAGTAATTTCCATATACAGGACTCTATATTTCTTAGAGATATTTTGTCATAGACAAGATGATTTCCAAAAAAAAGAAGGTTATATTTCATATTTTTTTTGATTAATAAAAAACGAGCCAATGGACCCTCAGATATATTAAGATGTAAATCATAGTTACGAAAAACCCTATGAGCTACATCCATAACTTTCTCATTTTCATGACACTCTATTTCTGAAAAATATAGAGAAAAATCATTTATATTCAAATCGGCATTCCATTCTCCAGAGATTTTATTAAACCTAGACTTTAATATAGGGAAAATATCAAAAACACCTAATACTGCCATTTTAACTTGCAAATCGGAAACATCATTAGGTAATTCATAAATAATTCCTATATTATGCTGCCTAGCAAGAAAAACCTTCTCATTCTCAAGCAAACAATATTGCAAAGGTGCAATATTCATTGTCATTGCGATACCTCCTTTGATGAAATTAAATACTGAACTCAGCTATATCCACCGGACTGGATTTTCCATAATCTACTATATATTCCTTTTGAATTAATCAACTGCTCATGAGTTCCTTGTTCTACAATTTCACCTTTGCGTAAGACTATTAGTCTATCCATTGAAGTAATAGTAGAAAGACGATGAGCAATCATAATAACCGTCTTCCCTCCCATTTTAGACAATATTTCTTTCTGAATAGTAGCTTCTATTTCACTATCTAAAGCAGAGGAAGCTTCATCAAATAAGAAAATTGATGCATCTTTTAGCATTACTCGAGCTATGGCTATTCTCTGTCGTTGACCTCCAGAAAGCTTTACACCTTTTTCTCCAACAAAAGCATCAAGACCTTTACGCTTTTTTTTATCTTCAAGGCTTGAGATAAACTCATCGGCTTTAGCAAGTTTTATGGCCTTTTCAATATCATTCTGACTAATATCGTCCCTGCCTAAAATAAGATTGTCTCGGACAGAACGGTGAATCAGCCCACCTTCTTGTGTAACAGCAGCTACCCGCTCACGAAGAGATATTTGTGTAACTTTAGCAATATCCTGTCCATCAATCAGGATCCGACCAGTATTGGGCTCGTAAAGACGTAAAAGTAAGTTAAAAACTGTTGTCTTACCTGCCCCAGATGGGCCAACAATACCTATTTTCTCGCCAGGTTTGATTTCAAGATTAAAATTTTTTATTATGGTTTTATCTGAATTATAACCAAAAGAAACATTTTCAAAAACAATACTTCCTTTGAATGCTTCTAGTTCCGTTGCTTCATGGCTATCGGTTATTTCAAGCGGATTTGATACCAGCTTGGCGGAACTTTGAAGTCCACCAATATAGCGCATAAGATTATTCAATTGTGATAACAGACTAGAAAGCATTGTATTTAACCGCAATACTAAGCCCAGTGTAAACGCAATTGATCCAATTGTTAAAATGTTATCTGACCAACTGACAAATGACATCCAAGTTGTCATAGTTATCATTAAACCTGATAATAATGTTATTAAACTAGTGGAATTTGCAATACTGCTAGTAAGCTGTTTTGTATCCGAATAATACTTATCAAAGCTATTTTTGACAAACCCTAATCCTTGAGCATTAGAGCCAAAAAGTTTTAATGTAACTATATTAGCAAAATTATCTACAATTGCTCCTTTTACTTTGGAACCACTATTAGAATGTTGTACCGCGTACTTGCGGATTCTAGGGACATAAAAGAATGCAATAAAAAAATAAATAACAATCCAAATAAGTATTACACCTGCTATTGTTGGTTCGGTTTTTCCAATTAATAATACCGTGGTTAACGTGTATATAATAATAAACCATAGTGTTTGAATGAGTGTATTAATTAAATTTACGATAGAACCACCTGACTCCCAAACTTTGTGTTCTATAGAACCAGCTAACTTACTATTAAAGAAGTTTAAACTTTGTTGAATTACGTAGGTATAAGCCTGCCAGCGTACCATCATGCCAAAATCAAGTGTAAAAGTTAAATTTTGAATTAACGCTAGTAACCAAGTAAATAGTGTTCTTAAAAAGACTACTATAATAGCCATTATTAAAATCTCAGGGCCATATAGTGACATTAATGTAGATAAATTTTTGGGAGAAGCATCGAGTATATCGATTATTCTACCAACAAAATAAAACATACCAGCTTCTATTCCAGCAACAAAACCACTCAACAGCAGCATAAAAAAAATAGGTGATTTTGCCTGCCTTAGGTAATAAATAATAAATTTAGCAGGTGAACTGGGGGGCATATCCCCAATAGAGTCAAAAGGTTTAATCCAATCAGAAAACAACTCATTAATTTTAAATTTTTTAAACATAGTAAGTATTATCTATAGTTTTGATTATAAAAAAACACAATTATTTATATATTGAAAAATATATTTAACTATACCATTTTTAAAATCCATAAATCGAAAATATCATCATTAATCATCAGACTAGCAGATCTAGCATCTCGACAAAACATTTCAGCGCCAAATTCATCAAAAGGAGTAATTATATATTTTGAGCCTAATACATCTTCAATAAGATGTGATGACTTACGAATATTTTTTGAAACTTCTGTCTTTACAATATTTAGAGAAAATTTACGAGAAGTACCAGAGATGTTGTAACTTTTACATAAACAGTCTTGGATAATACATCTGTTATTATATTCTAAAGCAATAATCTGAGATAGCCGATTTCTAAATGGGGATAATTTATGGATTATATTTATTTGTTGATTATGCATAACCTAACCAATAGACGCAGAAATAGAATACTTCCCAATAATAGACGCTATACAACTAAATAAGTTGGCAAATTCATAATCAGTGATGAGGTGATAAAGTGCATTATTTTTTAACTTATTAAAATAATCACTAGGAAACACACTATTATAATCACAATCTTGAAAATATTTTAGTCCAAACTCTCTAAGAATAGACTCATGAAGAATCTGAATATTATTCAATGACTATCTCCTGAGCAGGTTCTCGAATCAGAAAATTTGAAAGACCTGTATTAGCGGCATAAGCTCCACAATTATAGATTCTTAGAATATTTCCTGGATATAATTGTGGTAATAATGTATTTAGCGTTAAATAATCAACTGGTGTACACAGAGGGCCATATATAGCTGTAGGCAACATTATATTATCACTTTTATTGTTGAAAGTGTGAAACTCCGGTTGTTGTCTAATTAACCTACCACTTGCAGAAATTCCATTCATAATATTGATGCCGGCACTTATGATCAATATTTGATAGCCATTTCTTTTCTTAATATCTAAAATTTCTGTTTCTAAAATACCACATGATGCAACTAAATATCTTCCAAATTCAAAACAAGACTCAATACCGGATAAAATACCTTCAACCTTATCAGGTGTAAGAATTGGTTTTCCTGAATGCATAAATGGCCATTCTAAGCCACCTCCATAGTTAACATATTTTAACTTATAGCCTATTATAGACTCTACCTCAGATACGATTTTATTTGTTTTAATGACAGATGCTCTAAATTCAGATTCTTTTATTTGGGTTCCACTATAAATATGAATTCCATATACACTGTAATCACTATTTTTTATATACTTCCTTACTTCGTCAAGTGTGATACCAAATTTAGAATTTGGCATCATCATATTTAATCTCCCGTTATTATCAGGTACAAATAAGCGCAGAATACAATTAAGCTTTTTTCCTATTTTTTTCTCAACAAAACAAACTCTCTCGAGTTCATATAGTGACTCTAAACTGAAATAAACAACACCTTTTTCTGTTGCAGAATATATATCTTTAATAGTTTTTCCAGGTCCACCATAAACAATATAGGCAGGTTTAAATCCTGCATTTATTGCAGCACTCAACTCTCCTAGAGACGATACTTCAGCCTCCAATCCTAGTTGCGATATAAACGTTAAGATTTTAGGATTAGGATTAGACTTAACAGAGTAATAAATTCTATGTGCAGAAATTGACGATGTTAATTCATCATATCGTGCTTTAATTTCACTAAGCTGATAAATAAATCTTGTAGTAGAACACCTCATATTCAATCCGGCCTTTTAGATTTGTAGTTAGAAGTAATATCTAGATTTGTCAATATAGTAATAGCGATATTAGTTGCAACTGTACCTAACTGTTCGATCAAAAAATGACGAATATATTGTACTGTAATAGCATTATCAGTAATACATTGCACATAACACCCAAAAGCATCAGATGATGCCTTACAGGTTATCACACCAGAAACTGACAACGTCGCATTTTCTATTTCCACTATACTTATTCTTTGTCCAAGAATTCAATTCGTGCATATTTTCTCTCCTCAACATACAAAGAACCTTGCTGCTAACAAATTTCAAGATCCCAGTATTTAAAACTCCATTAAAATCCTTACGAATGATTTCTCCAGAAGGAATAAAAGAAAGTGTTCCTAAATAGCTTATATGGACACCGACTCAATTCAAATGGATGAGTAAATTTTTCTGACAACGTAGTCGCAAACATATATTCGGCTTCAATGAGCCCTGATAAAAATCCGCATTCTCTGCCTAATACCGCTCACTTAAGCACTTTTTTGAATAACTATTCATAAAAATGCTGACAAAGAAAATTTGAAGATCCCAGAATCACTAGCATTTTCAAATTTAGAAAATGACAGTTGACACCAGGACAACCTCATGAATGATCAAATATCGCTCACACTAGAAAAGCCAGCCTGCAATATTTTATCCAGAAATTGGGTTTTCATCCAAGCCCGTTTACGTTTCATTTTTATACTTAATTTAGTCTCTGCCTATTTCAGCATATTCAAGGCAATTCGTCTTAATAGGGCAATATTTTCTGCCGCGTTTTCTCGATAAATCTGGCAATCATCTTCACGAAAAGTGACATCTAATACCCAATTAAGATTATTTTCGATATGCCAATGACTCCGAGCTGCCTGAGAAAACGTTTCTTCGGTCAACACGGCTGAACTGATGTAGTAACGATACTCAAGACTGGGGGATTTTCCTTTTTCTTGCCTGTACCCAATGGTGACACCCAGTGTTTTTAATTCCGGCCATTCCGGGAAGTCAGCTTTGAGTGAATCGGCACTGATAACATGACTTTTTCTCTTATTGAGGGCGTGATACGCTGCACTTCCAAGGCTTTTTGGACTGCGCGATGGAGACGTTTCTGATTATCTTTCACATTTAACAAATAATCGGCACCGGCATCAATGATTTCCTGAGCGATTTGGGTTTGACACCCCATTGTATCAATGGAAATCAGGGCGCCTTTTAGCGCTAATAGTTTAATCATTTCGGGGATTGCCGTGATTTCATTGGATTTCTTTTGCGTTCTGACCTGCCCAATTACCAGTTTATTCGCTGCGGCATAGTCACTAACCAGATGCAGTGTAGAACGGCGCTCTTCACGATTGTAAGAGACACGTAATATTTTACCCTCAAGCACCACTAATTCTCCCTGAGTGAGTTCATGAACTGAACGCATCCAATTGATAAAAAAGAGGTTAAATTGTTCCGGATTAATGCGTGAAATAATGCGGGCAATGGTGTCATCAACTGGAACGCCTTCTTTGAACATACCATGTTTAAGAAACCAGTCATGATGGCCTTCCGCATATTCCTGAATATCACTCCATCCCTCTGCACCCGCAATTACCGCACAAAGTGTTGCAAACAAGATATCAAACAAAGGATAGGCTATTTTGGCTGTTCGACGTGGATCTTGAATCTCTGAAAAATGTTCTGTAAAACTGTCGAGGTACATGGTATTCGCTCTCAAAAAGAGAGTAAGATCACAGCTATCCTTTCGAATCAATGGATTTATCTTTGAGCAAAAAACGTTCGTAATCTTGCCCTGGTATTCAGTACCATCCGGCTTCTTCTCTATCATGCACACGAATGCGTGAATGAGCTATCAAACATGGGATAAAAATTACCTATCGTTTAATTCGAAAGAATGCTACCGCCCTTGAGGTAGAGCCTCAAAGCCTAAGTAGTTTTTGTAAATTTTTTTAAACCATAAATTGAAAATTAATACTTTTGACATTAATAAAGAAGCGAAATTACTATAACAAGTCATCAGCCATCGACTATTCATCGGTAGATAAAGATTAACAGACTGAAAATTCAGATACGCATAGGCTAAACGATGCATCCATTATTTA
This sequence comes from Photorhabdus antumapuensis, assembly GCF_020387775.1. NCBI lineage: Bacteria > Pseudomonadati > Pseudomonadota > Gammaproteobacteria > Enterobacterales > Morganellaceae > Photorhabdus > Photorhabdus antumapuensis. The sequence continues at coordinate 99,787 of NZ_JAHZMK010000048.1, read as the reverse complement.
TTCTGAGATTGTCATTCAGATCTAGCTCAAAATAAAGGTTCATATGTCCGGCGTCCGACTTACTATTCGTCTATCAGCACTTTGTGTCTATTAAAATAACATTCAATCACATGTGATTTTTATTCATCTATAAGATGCTACTAACTCTTTTTGAGTTAAAAAGAGTTACTAATTTAAAAAGATTTATCGCTCCTCATTAAAAAATTTCCAACAAAAAATACCCTTAAATAAATTTTATTTCAATTTTTTTTATTAAAAAATTAACATTTTTTGCCATCCATCACAACTAAATTAAAAAATCAACACAAAATATAACTTTTCACCACATGAAAGGCGATTGTAAATTAACCAATTAATCTTTTTGGGATCCATTTGCACATTCCTGTGAGTTATTAGGGCATATTGACGTTTGATTAGAAGAAATTTGAACAGCGCAATATTCTAGTATCATTATTTTCGCGAAAAATTAATTACCTCAGGAATAATTAGATTCCTTATTAATATAGTATTCACGATAAATGAAAGTTCCAATCTCTTTGTCATGCATTAAGAAGCAACTTCACGTCCGATTGCGTGAGAGCCTGCGGGTAAGATCCGATCCCCTGGAGTTATTAGATCATTTACTTTATATTTTGACATTAGCAACTTACTATTATACGATAGATTTAGTAAAACATTATAACTAATAATTAAATTACACACTGATCAAGTGTAAGGATAAAAATAATGGAATAAGAAGTTGAATTTTTTTGAAATAGATATTAACTATTACGATCTGAAAATCTCTGTATATATAATATGTGAGGAAGGCCAGTCCTTGCTTATTTTCTATTACCCATTATCGATAGAGGCTTTCACGGTGGACGATCGTGGATTTCACAATATCTGGGATATTGTTTTGCATGATAATGAAATATTATCTGATGCCAATACATTGAATACTTTTTTTCTCGAGGCTATTAAAAAAGCTGGATTTAGAATAATAGGACATATCTATCATAAATTTGCCGATGAAGGAGAAGGTGTCACCGGATTATTCCTTCTTTCTGAATCTCACCTATCGTTTCACACATATCCCGAGACAAATTATATAAGCATTGATGTTTACACGTGCGGTAAACAAGCTATATGTATACATAATGATATAGAAAACTTTTTCAAGAATAGTAAGAGATTTACTGTTCGCGGCCTAGAAAGAGGAAGTAGGCTAAATAGTTCTGTAGCATTAACAGAGAAAATACGAATGAAGATGAGAGCATAAAAATCTATAGGGTATTTTTATGCTCTCGTCATCTTCTTTGAGCGGGCAGGTGCTACGTTGTGCTGTGAGCGTAGCTGTCTCGTCCTGCGAGCTGCCATCGCTGATGCAACATCAAAAATCTGCTGGAATTTGTCAATAATCTGGTAATGATCCTAAATTATGGAGAACCTATTTCTTCTACGTTCGTTGAATCCACGATCAATGAAGTCATATCTAAGCACATGGTGAAAAAACAGCAAATGCAATTGAACCAACGGGGCACACATTATTTACTACAGACTCGAACAAAGGTATTAAATGGTGATTTAAAAGCCAAATTTGAGCATTGATATCTAGGTATAAAATTAAGTGAAGAAAAGGGTAACTATTTTACAGAAACTGTTGCAGCATAAGCGCCCCACATTTAATGTGGTATTTACCTGACAAACTCTTTAGTAACGTTATTAAATACTATAATATCTTTAATAGCTAAATGATCACTGTTAGTATCGTTAGCACTATATGATTCTTGTTGAGTAAATTTTGACAAGAAAGCACTAAGAAATATTAAATATATCGTCAGCTACATTTCTAATAACTGACGGTTAACTTTATGATTAACAAACGTTGAGCCACAATTAATATTCTGGCACTGGTTATAACGTTCCTTGGTTTGGGGCGTGTGTTCAAAACTGCTACGGGTGTGGGCGGCATAACCGCATAAGGGGCATCTCATCATAACGCGAGTACCTTAACAAACAGGTTGCCATAGCTGAAACTGGCGCTAAAGCAACTACACCATATCTGAATCAGAAATTTTCACTTCCAATTGCAAAGATGACGTTAATCCTCTGTCATCCAAAGTATAAGTGACGGTAACCAGAGTCCAGTCTGCCACATCAATTTCGGGCTTGAAGCCGCTCACCCTGATTTTCATTTCAGGGAGCAGCTCTGGCCTTCCCTTCGCCAATCTAATAGAGAATGACGCCACACCGCGCTGAATTTTCTCCCATTCTGCTTTAGCTGAACGTTCGGCTAGCATAGATGTGTTTCATCACAAAAACGTTGCCCTCACTGCCAACCAGATAATAGTCCTGTTTTTTCTCTTCTTGCTGCGGATTGGTCTTACTTCGCTTGCGTTTGACAGTGATGTTCTCTTTTCGCAGAGAACAGCACTATAGAAAAACGACAACTGATGAAGACAATCAGGCAGTTAAATGATCCATCTATAAACCGTCTCAACAAGCATGTTTTACTGGAACACCGCAGTAATCGCCTAGCTGATGGGATCAAAGTGTCAACGATAAATCGGGATATGTATCGTCTATCAGGAATGATAACGACATTGCAAAAACTTGAAGTTTTTAGCGGTAGCAACACACGTTCTACGCCACACATTCGCGAGTCACTTTGTGATGAAAGGTGGAAACATTGTTGCACTGCAACAAATACTCGGTCATGCCAATATACAACAAACTATGGCGTATGCTCATCTGGCACCCGACTATTTGCAACCACGTTAAATCCACTAAATGGCGGCATAGAAATTTAGCAGTAACAAGCAACCATAGCACTCAAAAGTGTCCACACTTAAAAATTTCCGCGCTACTTACAGTTGCTTGTAAAACTTTATCTAGTTGATTTTAAAGTGAATCAATCTTAGCCAGATAAAAAAATCCCGCCAGAAGGCGGGGGAAAAGACAGGGATGGTGTCTATGGCAAGGAAAAATTCTCATTTGCTACTACGTTGCTGCTATGGGTATTACAAATCAGTTCGGTAACTGAGACATACGCTGTCGATAATGTTGCTCCAATTGTGCTTGTTGCTCAGGCGTCAGCAGTTGGTACATCTGATGATGAATACGGACCATTTCTAGCTGACGTTCCACATTACATCTGACCATCTTTTCAACCAGAGCTTTTACTGCCACTTCATCAAAATCCTTCGCAGTGACCAGCTTGCGCATCTCTTCTCGCTCTGCGCGGCTCATTAATATCGATGAATGCTGTTGATGATTCTGCCCTACCAAATCACGCATTTGTTGACGCTGCTGCTCAGTTAAAGTGATACCGTTAAACATATGGTTGTTATCACCAATATCGTTATTATTACGATAATGATAGCTTCCTACATTTTTATAATCACAAGGTGCACAATTATCAGGTACCGTAGCAGCGTGGATTGTACTTGCTGTTCCAGCTAAAGATGCTGTCGAGCTAAGAACAAACATTGACGCTAAAGCTAACGCTGCTATGTTACGCATTAAACAACTCCTCGTTTCCCCGAACGATGTTATTAGGTCCAATGTGGACAACTATACCTACGCGGCTGCAAACTAGCGTCAAAGGCTTGTAAAAGAACGTAAAGTCGTGGAATAGCAAAGTTTGTTATCGTATTTTTGCTCTTGGAGGAAGTAATCGATGCATAAAATCCTATTAGTTGATGATGACCGTGAACTGACATCACTATTAAAAGAATTACTTGAAATGGAAGGATTTAACGTTGTGATCGCTCATGACGGAGAGCAGGCATTAAAATTCCTTGACGATTCGATCGACTTATTACTACTCGATATTATGATGCCGCGTAAAAATGGCATTACGACATTAAAGGAGCTTCGTCTGCACCATCAAACTCCAGTCATTATGTTGACAGCGCGAGGAAGTGATTTGGATCGTGTTCTGGGACTAGAATTAGGGGCGGATGACTATCTTGCCAAACCATTTAATGATCGTGAGCTAGTGGCACGTATACGTGCTATTCTTCGCCGCTCAAACTGGAGTGAGCAACAACAAACAGACAACGGTCCCCCCACGCTTCAGGTCGATAACCTACAATTGAACCCTGGCCGACAGGAAGCCAGCTTTGCTAATCAGATTCTCGATTTAACGGGTACTGAATTTACCTTGCTCTATTTATTAGCTCAACATTTAGGTCAAGTTGTCTCCCGCGAACATTTGAGCCAGGAAGTATTAGGTAAGCGACTCACCCCGTTTGACCGAGCAATTGATATGCATATCTCTAACCTACGCCGTAAATTACCTGAACGGGAAGATGGACTCGCCTGGTTTAAGACTTTACGTGGCCGAGGATATTTAATGGTTTCCGCGACATGATAAACAGTTTAACAGCGCGCATCTTCGCAATTTTCTGGTTTACTCTGGCATTAGTCCTGATGTTGGTATTAATGGTGCCGAAACTGGATTCCAGACAACTGACCTCTCTGCTGGAAAATGAATACCGGCAGGGAGTTATGCTGGAACAACATATCGAAGCAGAATTAGCTCAAGATCCCGCTAACGATTTACTTTGGTGGCGCCGCTTATTTCGCGCAATTGAAAAATGGGCCCCCCCAAGTCAACGCCTGATACTGGTCACCAGCGAAGGGCGAGTTATTGGGGCACAAAGAAGTGAAATGCAAGTTGTCCGTAACTTTATTGGACAATCCGATAACGCGGATCATCCTAAAAAGAAAAAATATGGCCGCTCTGAAATGCTAGGGCCCTTTTCCATTCGAGATGGAGAAGATCACTATCAACTTTATTTAGTTCGTCCGGCGAATAGCCCGCAATCGGATTTTATTAATCTGATGTTTGACCGGCCACTATTATTATTAACCGCCACCATGTTAATCAGTGCGCCATTACTGTTATGGCTGGCATGGAGTTTGGCTAAACCTGCCCGTAAACTAAAAAATGCCGCAGACGATGTTGCTAAAGGTAATTTACGCCAGCATCCAGAACTGGAAGCCGGCCCACAAGAATTTCTGGCCGCCGGTAACAGTTTCAACCAAATGATCAGTGTATTGGAAAGAATGGTCACCGCACAACAACGGTTAATTTCCGATATCTCCCATGAACTACGCACGCCTCTCACCCGCCTACAGCTTGCAACAGCATTACTTCGCCGCCGTCATGGTGAAAATAAAGAGCTGGAAAGAATTGAGACAGAAGCCCAACGGCTAGATAGCATGATTAATGATCTGTTAGTACTCTCCCGCAGTCAGCATAAAAACGAACTGCTGAGAGAAAACATCAAAATGACAGATTTATGGGACGATATTCTTGACAATGCCCGCTTCGAAGCTGAACAGATGGATAAAACCCTTGAAGCAACCTTACCACCGAGTTCCTGGACAATTTACTGCAATCCATTAGCACTTGGCAGCGCTTTTGAAAATATCGTGCGTAATGCCTTACGCTACTCCCACCACCATATTGCGGTTGCATTTCACACCGATAATCAAGGGATCACCATTACCGTTGATGATGACGGCCCGGGCGTCAACCCGGAAGACCGCGAACACATATTCCGCCCTTTCTACCGTACAGACGAAGCCCGCGATCGGGAATCCGGCGGCACTGGCCTGGGCTTGGCAATTGTTGAAACCGCGATTAACCAGCACCGCGGTTGGGTTCGTGCTGAAGACAGCCCACTCGGCGGCCTACGTTTGGTTATTTGGCTACCACTTCATGGCCGGTAATACAAATTTCTGCTAACCTCATTCTACAAATTCATTAAATAAATAAATTTTATTTATGCTTGACCCAGCAAGTCCGACGGTTTAATCTCTCCTGCTATTCATTAAAAATTCTTACCTTTCATTGCTTTCCTATTACAGCAGACAAAAGCATTGAAAAATCAAAACAGTAGATAAAATCATAACATTCTATGGAGTTCTGGGAACCAATAACCTAGTGCGGTAGCTTTGTTATTACCTTATTTATTATTTCAGCAATATATCTTACACAACCTATTTAAAAAGCTTGTTAAAGTTTCACTTGCCAAATAAAACTTATGAAAATAGATAGCACCCTATTAAAAACCAAATGTAATTTATTTTCACAATTTCATTTTTAAGTCATCATCTTAAAAGGCAAAATATGTCCTCACTCAACATTCTCACCGAGAAATTTGATAATAAAACCGCCACCATTGCCATTGTTGGCCTGGGTTATGTTGGCTTACCGCTCATGCTCAGATATAACGATATCGGTTTTAAAGTCATTGGTTTCGATATTGATAAAGAAAAGACAGAGAAACTCAATCAAGGCCAAAGTTACATTGAACATATTCCCTCTGCCAAAATCAGTAAAGCGATAAATACCGGTTTTGAAGCCACGACGGATTTCACCAAAATCGCTCAATGCGATGCCATTATTCTTTGCGTCCCAACGCCGTTAAATAAATACCGTGAACCCGATATTAGTTTCGTAATTAACACCACCGATAGGGTAAAACCGTATTTAAGAGTCGGGCAAGTCCTCTCCTTAGAAAGTACCACTTATCCGGGCACCACCGAAGAAGAATTATTACCCAGAGTTGAAGAAAGCGGGTTAACCGTCGGCGAAGATATCTTTCTGGTCTATTCACCCGAACGAGAAGACCCCGGTAACCCTGATTTCGAAACCCGCACCATTCCTAAAGTCATCGGCGGCCACACGGAAAACTGCTTAAAAGCCGGTATCGCCGTTTATCAACACGCGATTGACCAGGTGGTTCCCGTCAGTTCAACCAAAGCCGCCGAAATGACAAAACTCCTGGAGAATATCCATCGGGCGGTCAATATTGGCTTAGTCAACGAAATGAAACTCGTGGCCGATAAAATGGGCATTGATATTCACGAAGTGATTAGAGCCGCGGCAACCAAACCTTTCGGCTTTGTTCCCTACTATCCCGGCCCCGGATTAGGCGGGCACTGTATTCCGATTGATCCCTTCTATTTAACCTGGAAAGCCCGAGAATATGGTATCAATACCCGTTTTATTGAACTCTCCGGTGAAGTCAATTCCTCCATGCCCGATTATGTGGTCACTAAAACCGTATTAGCACTGAACAAAGCGAATAAATCCATTAATGGCAGCCGCATTTTAATCCTCGGCATCGCCTATAAAAAGAATGTGGATGATATGCGAGAAAGTCCCTCAGTGCATATTATGGAAAAATTAAGAGAATTAGGGGCTAATATTGAATATGCCGATCCGCATGTCCCAGTCTTTCCGAAGATGCGTGAGCATCATTTTAATTTAATCAGCCAGCCTATCACTGAAAATAGTCTCAAAACCTTCGACTGCGTTATTTTAGCTACCGATCACGACAAATTTGATTATGAATTAATTATCAATCACGCAAAATTAGTTGTTGATACCCGTGGCAAATATTCACCTAATCACACAAACATTATCAAAGCTTAACTTTAGGATAAGATATGCTGAGTATTATCAAAGACAGAAAGATAAAATTTGCTTTAGTTGGTTGTGGGCGGATCGCTAAAAATCATTTCAATGCGCTGGAAATACATCAAGACGCGGCCGAATTAGTCGCTATCTGTGATAACGATCAAGACGCATTAAACGCGGCAGTAGAAAAAACCGGCGTCCCGGGTTTCAACGACTTAAATACCATGCTGGATAACATCACCGCGGATATCATTATCCTGACCACCCCCTCTGGCCTTCATCCCGCACAGGCGATGACCTGCTTTGATAAAGGCTTTCACGTCGTCACCGAAAAGCCAATGGCAACCCGGCTGGCTGATGGGGAAAACATGGTTAAAGCAGCTGATAAAGCCGGAAAACACCTTTTTGTCGTCAAACAGAACCGCTTAAATGCCACCCTGCAATTACTGAAACGGGCAGTCAGTGAAAAACGTTTTGGCAAAATCCACATGGTTCACCTCAATGTTTTCTGGACCCGCCCCCAAGCCTATTATGACCAGGCCGCCTGGCGGGGCACCTGGGAATTTGATGGTGGTGCCTTCATGAATCAGGCGAGCCACTATGTTGATTTAATTGAATGGCTAATCGGCCCGGTCAAAGATGTTCAGGCCATGACATCGACCCACTTAGATATCGAAACGGAAGATACCGGGGTACTCAATATCCGCTGGCGGGATGGCACATTAGGCTCAATGGCCGTCACCATGTGCACTTATCCGCAAAATCTCGAAGGTTCAATCACCATCCTAGGAGAAAAAGGCACAGTCAGAGTGGGGGGGTTAGCCGTCAATGAAATCCAGGAATGGCATTTCGCTGACGAAAAAGAGTATGACCAACAAGTCAAAGCCGCCAATTACGAAACCACGTCGGTGTACGGATTTGGTCATCCGCTTTATTATAAAAATGTCATTGAGGTGATGAAAGGCGAAGCTCAACCGATAACGGATGGCCGGGAAGGCTTAAAATCCTTAGAGCTGCTTATCGCCGCCTATTTGTCAGCCAGAGATAACAAAACCATTTCTTTGCCTTTAACCTATTAAATCCTTGGAACCGGTCTCATGTCAGCAGAACACGTAATGATACATCCCAGTGCCATCGTTGATGACGGGGCCCAAATCGGCAAAAACAGCCGTATCTGGCATTTCACCCATGTCTGCTCTGGGGCTCAAATTGGCGAAGGCTGTTCTCTAGGCCAAAATGTCTTTATTGGCAATAAAGTCACTATCGGCAACCTCTGCAAAATACAAAATAATGTTTCTGTTTATGACAATGTTCATCTGGAAGAGGGGGTATTTTGTGGCCCAAGCATGGTTTTTACTAACGTTTATAATCCCCGCTCATTGATTGAAAGAAAAAGTGAATATCAAAACACACGGGTAAAAAAAGGCGCCACCTTAGGCGCCAACTGTACCATTGTTTGTGGCACCACCATTGGCGCTTATGCTTTTATTGGCGCTGGCGCAGTAGTGAATAAAGATGTCCCTGATTATGCCCTGATGGTGGGTGTGCCGGCCAAACACATTGGCTGGATGAGTGAATTTGGTGAACAATTAGACTTACCGCTACACGGGCAAGCCACTGCCACCTGTCCTCATACTCACCATATTTATCAGCTAGAGAATAATCGTGTCGTGCGAATAAAGTAATTAAAGGATAAAGGCATGCAATTTACCGATTTAGCAGCACAGCAACTGAGAATTAAAGATAAAATTGACGCGAATATCCAGAAAGTCCTCACACATGGAAAATATATTTTAGGGCCCGAAGTGGCCGAATTAGAAGAAAAGCTGATTGAATACACCGGGGCGCCATATTGTATTACCTGCGCCAATGGCACCGACGCCTTGCAAATTGCCTTAATGGCGATTGGCATTAAACCCGGCGACGAAGTAATTACCCCCGGCTTTACCTACATTGCCACCGCTGAAACCGTTGCACTACTCGGCGGGGTTCCGGTTTATATTGATATCAAGCCCACCACGTATAACTTAGATCCGGCGCAACTCGAAGCGGCGATTACCCTGAAAACCAAAGCGATCATTCCAGTTTCCTTATTCGGCCAATGTGCCGATTTTGACGAAATTAATGCCATCGCAGCAAAATATAACCTGACCGTCATAGAAGACGCGGCCCAAAGTTTTGGCGCGACTTATAAAGGTAAACGTTCCTGTAACCTCACCACCATCTCCTGTACCAGCTTCTTCCCCAGCAAACCGTTGGGGTGTTACGGTGATGGCGGCGCTATTTTCACCCACGATGAAGCGCTGGCGAAAATTATTCGTCAAATTGCCCGTCATGGACAAGACAGACGATATCATCATGTCAGAGTCGGGGTTAACAGCCGTTTAGATACCCTGCAAGCGGCCATTCTGCTGCCCAAACTGGAGATATTTGATGAAGAAATGGCACTACGTCAGACAGTGGCAAAAAACTATAATCAGGCGTTGAATGACATCGGCATCATGACCACCCCGTATATTGAGCCACATAATCTCTCCGCTTATGCGCAATATACTATCCGGGTTAAAAACCGTGATGAATTACAGCACAAATTAAAAGAACAAGGCATTCCAACCGCCGTGCATTACCCTATTCCTCTGAATAAACAACCGGCGGTAGCCAGCAATAGTGTTCTGCCTGCTGGAGACGACATTGCACAAGAGGTTATTAGTTTGCCGATGCATCCCTATTTATCCATAGATTTAATTAATAAAATTGCCAGTTCAATTTAAAATCTATGAATTATAAATTATTGAGGAATATATCTGGCTTATTACTCTCATCATTATTCAGCCAGATATTATTATTACTATCAACGCCTGTATTAACAAGATTATTTTCACCGGAAGAATTAGGTATTTATGCCTCATTTTCATCACTTTTAAGTGTTTTTGCCGTAGGCGCTTGTCTCCGTTATGAATTTTCAATAAGTTCATCAGAAAAAAATCGTGAAATTAATTCATTAGTCACATTATCTTGCATTCTTCCAATAGCCATTAGCCTAATAGTTATCACTGTTTTTGCAATATCTAACATTTCAGAAAAAATAATTATAGGAAACTATATATACTATATCCCACTAGGTATTATCACTTATGGGTTTTATCGGGCAGTAAGTTTCAAGAGTATAAGAGAAAAACAATACCATGCACTCTCTATCACTAAAATAACGCAAACCGTTGCCATGATTAGCACCCAAATCATTGGCGGCATTGCCCATTTAGGAGCAAGCAGTCTCATCTTAGGCCAAATATTAGGTCAATCATTAGGTGTCCTATTTTTAAGTAAAAGATCCAAATATCGTTTAATTACAGGCAAACATGAATTTAGAAAAATAAAACTGCTGACTCATAAATATTATAAATTTCCCGTTTATGATTTCCCTGCGGCTCTCATTAACACATTGAGTAATGAGTTACCTCAATTATTTATCATGTCCACCTATGGGCTAAAATCCGCAGGGTTTTATTTAATTGCCTCTAGAATATCAGGCGCTCCAATTACACTATTAACCCAAACCGTTTCGTCTATATTACAAGGATATTTGAAAGACACGACTGTATCCCCTTTCTTCAAGATAAAAAAAACATTTTATTACCTAACATTTATTGCTCTTTTATTTGCTATCGTGACCTACTTTGCGGGCATACCCATCATCACCTTTATTTTCGGTGAAGAATGGCATGAATCAGGTAAATATCTATTATGTTTAATACCACATTTATGCGGACAAATAATATACTCATCGTTATCGATATATTTATCCATTTATGAACATCAGAAAAGCAATTTATTTATTCAGACAACATCGATTATATTAAGACTAATAGCCCTCCTTACTGGATATCTATTAGGCGATATTTATCTGACCCTTTTATTATTTTCACTCACAAGTTTTGCTCTTTATCTGACGAGTACGGCTTATATTTTAAAATTATCTTTCATGCGTAAAGAAGGTTAACATGAAGAAAATCATAATAAAAATAATCCCCTATATCATTATCGTGATGATTGTCAGCTATGCATTCAATAAATATGCTTATGAGTTAGATGAATTCAATGGCAATGTGAGAAACTTAGTCATGAAAGGGAAATTCACGCAACGCGAATTTAATAGCAATGGCTTTCCATTATCGCATTCACCTCATATTCCCGAACCATTCTTATCCCCATTTTATGTTGTTCACTATGGCCTGATATACTCTTCTTTAGGCTTAAATAACGATAACGTCAATATATTATGGCGAACCGATTCCGCCTTACCCGGATGGAATGTACCACCACCTCAATTCAATCAAGACGAATTGATTAATAATTTTAAATTTTCAGCAGATTGGTTATTAAATAATATAAAATTATTTCATGGTGAAAGTCATTACTTATATGATTTTGATTGGTCATATAAAGGCTACAAAAACAATAAACTCTCTGCTCCCTGGTGGTCAGGATTAACAGATGCCTATGCCATTATTCTGTTATTAAGAGCTTATGACCATTTTGGCGATGATAAATATCTGCTAACGTCGAAATTACTATACCAATCATCACTAGCACCTATCCATAAAGGCGGCAGTTTAACCACATTAGACAATATGCTGTGGATTGAAGAATATGTTGATCCTCAAGCCAATTCAGACCAATTGGCTTTTGTATTAAACGGCATGATCTATTCTACTTACGGTATTGAGTCATTTGAAAATTATTTAAATACAGATGAAAATACCAGAATAGCCGATAAACTATATCAATCAATCAGCCATAATATATTTAAGTTCGACATAAAGAATGAATGGTCCAGCTATGATTTAATTGGCAACCCAAGTAATATTAAATATCATAAAATCCATACCCTTCTTTTAAAAGATCTGATAGAAAGAAATCAAAACTTTAAAAATAAAGAAATAATAGATTTATATAATAACTGGAATAAATCCGCCGCTAATAGCGGATATTATTACATAAAACATGGCCCTACGAGTTGGGCATACTATCAATTTATCACTATGTATCTCCTGTCTATCTTAGTATTATCACTCATTTACTTCTTTACCCGCAAAAATGCAAAATAATATTAAAATAATCCTGAAAATATTTATCTATCAGGTTATTATTTACCTGAATTCAGTGCTTATATTAGACACATTCCATGAGGTAAGAGGCTATGATATTTCCCCACAAGGTTATTTAAGTATTTTTTTCTGTTGGATATCATTTTTACCGCTCATTTTACTCAACAACCAGAAAAATCCCGTGATGGTTTTTTTATGGTTAATCTATATCACTTACATTATACCGGTATCCATTATATTCCCACTTATTAATTCAGCTTCTGTCTATTCAATCATTTTCGTATGCACAATAAACATATTATTTTTCTCATCGATATTATTTTTTCGGATAATAGATAGAATAACCATGCCGAAACTAAAAATCCCGTGGGACTTATATAAAATACTGATAATAGGCTGTGGTATTATTGTACTGTTATTCGTCATAAGTAATCCTGGATTAAGTTTAATACCTCCTAATATATTTAAAGTTTATTCCGTGAGACAGCACTTTAAAGACAACACACCGCTACTCACGATGTACATCATCACCAATGGGGGATATGTTATCTCACCATTACTCCTATTAGCTTCACTCTATCTCAGAGGTCCGATTAGATATATCCTCATTACAATAAGCATTTTGATTTCCTATTTAATCTACAGCTCTTCAGGATTAAAAAGCATAGCATTTATGAATCTCGCCGTTATTATTCTATACTTCTATATAAAAGGAACAAAATCGATAAGTAATTCGGTGATAAATATCATTCTCTATTTATTCCTTACCGCCGGAGTATTATATTTTATTTTCGATTTTTATGATCCACTGATACATTGGCTACGTAGAGTATTCTTCACACCGACATTAAATACCTATTACTTTTATGATTACATCTACAACAACAATAGTGAATTTACGACAGAGGCACCTCAAATCGTTTCTCAAATCTATTATGGTACCTCAGGATCGGCTAATACCGGCTTTATTGGCGACGGTATCGCCAGATACGGCACACTGGGTTTACTCATAAACTTTTTTATATTTAATATATTAATCTTTGCAATGAACCTGAGCTCAAAAAAGGTTCCATTTGAATTTTCAACGACACTCTATTTACCCTTTGTATACACGATATCAAACTCAGCGATTACAGCACTACTACTGACCTATGGGCTGCTGGCATTAAGCATATTATTATTTTTATTCCCTACGAAAACTAACAAAATATCCTTATGAAAATCACACATATGACCTCGGTACATTCGCGTTTCGACATCCGTATTTTCCTAAAAGAATGTTCTGCCTTACAACAAGAATGTGAGGTCTCCCTTATTGTCGCAGATGGTAAAGGTAATGAAGTCAAGAATAACATTGCTATCATTGATGTCGGCACATTACCCGGTCGATTAAATAGAATCTTTAAAACAACCGATAAAGTTTATAAAAAAGCATTAGAATTAAACTCTGATTTATATCATTTCCATGATCCGGAACTCATCCCTATCGGATTAAAACTCAAAAAGAGAGGTAAAATAGTCATTTTTGATGCCCATGAAGATGTCCCTAAGCAAATTTTCAGCAAGCCCTATTTAAATAAATTCACTAAAATTATTGTCTCTAAATTATTCGCCCTCTACGAGAAATATGCGGCGGCTAAATTTGATGGCATTATTACGGCCACCCCATCAATAAGAGACAAATTTTTAAAACTCAATAACAATACCATAGACATTAATAATTATCCCATATTAGGTGAATTACATAATAAGAACGCCAACTGGCATGAAAAAGAAAAACAGGTCTGCTATGTCGGCGGCATTTCCGACATCAGAGGTATAACCGAGATGGTTGAATCCCTCTCTCACCTCACGACGAATACAACAATGAAATTAGCGGGCAATTTTTCAGATAAAGATTTAGAGAATAAAACAAAGAGCATGAAAAATTGGCACAAAATAGACGCACTGGGATTTTTGAATCGCATAGAAACCAAGGAGCTTTTATCTAAATCTATTGCGGGTATCGTTCTATACCACCCACTACCCAATCATATTGATGCCCAACCCAATAAAATATTCGAATATATGAGTGCCGGCATCCCCGTTATCGCTTCAAATTTTACATTATGGAAAGATATTGTTGTCAAAAATCATTGTGGTATTTGTGTCGATCCATTAAACCCTAAAGAAATCGCTGATGCGATAGATTACTTATCAAATAACCCTGATATAGCAGAAGAAATGGGTAATAATGGGCTTCTGGCAGTCAATGAAAAATACAACTGGGATATTGAACAAAATAAACTAACTAAATTTTATCAACAAATTGGACGTTAATCGATATGAAAAAAATCATTACCGTATTAGGCGCCAGACCGCAATTCATTAAAGCAAGCCCAGTATCTCGCGCGTTAAAAAATCATAATAAATTTAAAGAAATTATCATTCATACTGGCCAACATTTTGATACTAATATGTCTGATATATTTTTTAATGAATTAGCCATTCCCAAACCGGATTACACACTCAATATTCATGGTGGCTCGCACGGTGAAATGACCGGAAAGATGCTAATTGAAGTTGAAAAAGTCCTTATTACAGAAAAACCGGATACCGTCATGGTATATGGTGATACAAACTCGACTTTAGCTGGCGCATTAGCCGCATCTAAATTACATATTCCGATTATCCATGTTGAAGCCGGTTTACGTAGTTTTAATATGAGGATGCCCGAAGAGATCAACAGAATATTAACCGATAATATCAGCTCAATTCTTTTCTGCCCAACAGACGCCGCCGTCAATAACCTGCAAGAAGAAGGCTTCAATTCAAAGCCGGTTCATATCAGAAAAGTCGGTGATGTAATGGAAGATGCCGCTTTATATTTCAGCCAAACAGCAAAAAAACCTGATGGGCTGGATTCTATACAAAACTTCATATTAACCACACTCCATCGTGCTGAAAATACCGATAATCAGGCACGTTTAACTGAAATAGTGAACGCATTGAATGACATACATAGAAGAATTGCTACTGTTATCATACCGATTCACCCAAGAACTAAAAAAATGTTAGCGCAATACGGCTTACATTTAGATGTCCATTTGATTGAGCCAGTGGGATATTTAGAGATGATCTGGCTACTCAAAAATACCGCCCTGATTATTACCGATAGCGGCGGACTTCAAAAAGAGGCTTTCTTCTTCCGAAAACCTTGTATCACCGTGAGAGATCAAACTGAATGGGTAGAATTAATTGCAGCAGGCGTCAACAAACTCTCAGAGGCTGAAAGTAACAAAATAACCCAATCAGTTCATGACATGATGGGTATTGATATAGGCTCGGTTCAATCCATGTATGGCGGCGGTATCGCTGCAACAAGAATTGCTGACGAATTAGAAACATTACTATGAATATCGTCTATATAAACCATTATGCCGGGTCGCCGGACCTGGGTATGGAATTTCGTCCATATCATTTAGGGCAAGAATGGATTAAATCGGGACATAATATTACGATACTCTCAGCCTCTTATTCTCATGTACGGACAAAACAACCCAAACTGATAGGCAATAAAAAAACCACCGAAAATATTAATGGATTAGAATATATCTGGTATCCCACCCCGAGTTATAATGGAAATGGATTATCCAGAGTCAAAAATATTTTCTCTTTTTTACGACAAATTTGGTTTGATAGCCATAACTTAGTCAAAAAATATCGACCTGATGTTGTCATTGCTTCAAGTACATATCCGATGGATATATGGATTGCAAAACGTCTCGCCAAAAAAGCTAATGCCAAACTGGTCTTTGAAATCCATGATTTATGGCCTCTTTCCCCCATAGAATTAGGAGGAATGTCACCTAAACATCCATTTATTCAATTATGTCAACTCGCGGAAAACGCGGCTTATAAATATCCTGATGTGGTCATTTCCATGCTGCCTAATGTACAAGAACATACGAAAGCACATGGATTAGAGCTCAGCAAATTACATATTATCCCTAATGGCGTGGTTGTAGAAGATTGGATAAATCAACTTACTCCGTTAAACAGTTCACTAGAAGAAATTATTGCAACCGAAAAAAATAAAGGGCATAAAATTGTATGCTATAGCGGAGCTCACGGGCATCCAAATGCGCTAGAAAAACTACTCAAAACCGCTTCACTGCTTCATGATAAACCGATGACATTCTTATTAGTCGGCACTGGCCTTGAAAAGGATAACTTAATAAATGAATCTCAATCACTGGGAACAAATAACGTTATATTCTTTGATCCGATCCCCAAAACTCAAATACCCACATTACTCAATAAAATTGACATTGCTTATATAGGACTACAAAAACAATCATTATTCAGATTTGGCATCAGTCCGAATAAACTTATTGATTATATGATGGCTGGAAAACCCATTTTATGTGCGATTGATGCAGGTAATGATCCCGTTTCTGACGTGAATTGCGGTATTACAGTTAAATCAGGCAAACCAAAAGACATTGCTCATGCCCTATTAAAACTCAGTGAGTTATCAACTGACGAATTAAACCAAATGGGGCAAAAAGGTAAAATTTACGCTTTAGAAAATCACGCTTATTCCGTATTAGCAGAAAATTTCATAAAGGCAATCATCAATCATGAATAATAAATTCCTTCCTTTTGCATTACCTGAAATTGGACAATCTGAAATTGATGAAGTTATTGACTCACTTAAAACCGGTTGGATAACCACCGGGCCTAAAACCAGAAGATTTGAACAAGATTTTGCCCAATATTTAGGGTCTGATGTTGAAGCCATTGCGGTAAATTCAGCAACGGCGGGATTGCATTTAGCGTTGGAAGCCATTGGTATTCAGCCGGGTGATGAAATCATCGTCCCAACCTATACATTTACGGCGACAGCAGAAGTTGTCCGTTATCTGGGGGCTCATCCCATTTTTGTTGATTCCTTACCTGATAGCCTGAATATTGATCCAATAGCAATAGAAAAAGCCATAACCGCCAAAACTAAAGCGATTATACCGGTGCATTTTGCAGGTTTATCCTGTGATATGGATGCCATCATTGCGATAGCTAAAAAATTTAATCTACGAATAGTTGAGGATGCCGCCCATTCATTTCCGACTTTATATAAAGGAAAGAAAATTGGCACGCTAGACACCGACGTCACTGTATTCAGCTTCTATGCGAATAAAACCATGACAACAGCAGAAGGTGGCATGCTAGTTTCCAGACATCCAGATATCATAAAAAGAGCAAAAATAATGCGTCTCCACGGCATTAGCAAAGACGCCTTTGATAGATATCAATCTAAAATACCTGCCTGGTATTATGAAGTAATTGAGCCAGGCTATAAATATAACATGCCAGATATTTGTGCATCCATCGGCATCCACCAATTACAGAAAATAGACACTTTTCACAAGAAAAGAGAGGAAATGGCTAAACTCTATGATGATGAATTAAAAGATCTACCCATTACCTTACCCACTAAACCTAAAGAGCCTAATAGCCAACACGCCTGGCATCTATATACCATTAGATTAAATAATGAAGTCAAAATATCCAGAGATGACTTTATCATAAAAATGGCAGAAAAAAATATCGGCTGCTCTGTCCATTTTATACCACTGCATAAACAACCCATCTGGAAAAATACCTATTCTCTTAATGAAAACAACTTTCCAGTCGCAGAAGAAAATTTTAAAAGAATTATCTCCATTCCTTTATATACCAAAATGACAAAAGAAGACCAAATCTACGTTATCAAAACAATTAAAGAGATCTTGGCATAAATGATGACATATTATTTAGCGATAAAAAGGCTTTTTGATTTTTTTTCTTCTCTCATTGGACTCATCCTATTACTCCCTATTTTAATAACTATTGCCGTCTGGATAAAAATGGATTCGAAAGGACCCATTTTTTTCCGACAAAAACGAGTGGGCCAATATAATCACGATTTTTATATTCACAAATTTAGGAGCATGAGCACTGGATCAGAGCAAAAAGGACAACTCACTATCGGTAATGATCTCCGTATTACCAACTCTGGAAAATTTATACGCAAATATAAAATTGATGAACTAGCTCAACTCATTGATGTTGTTCGAGGCAAAATGAGCTTAGTCGGGCCAAGACCCGAAGTCCCACAATTTATAGACAAATATCCAGATGATGTCAGAAACAAAATATTATCGGTAAAGCCGGGCATAACAGATTTGGCTTCCATAGAAATGATCGATGAAAATCAGATATTAAGCCAATATAAAGATCCTCATCAAGCCTATATTGACATTATTATGCCGATAAAAGCTAAGTACTACTTAGAATATATAGATAAAAAGTCATTTTTCTATGACCTGAAGATTATTTTTAAAACCATTTACAAAGTAGTTTTTAGGTAATTAACCATGATGAACAAGAGAATGTTTTTCAATCAAGATAGATTAATCAAAACCATCGTTCTTCTGATTGTAGATATATTTATCATCATTATTTCATACTGGCTAAGTATGTGGCTACGCCTTGATAGAGAAGTACCTATCTACAGCTTACAACATTGGTTAACGATTATATTCACCATACCTTTCACGCTATTCATTTTCTTAAGAATTGGCTTTTATCGGTCGATATTAAAATATGTCAACATGAGTATATTGAAATGGGCCATTGTTGGTTCATTTCTATCTACTCTACTATTAACCGCAATTTCCTTATATCAACAAGCATTTTTACCCAGAACGGTACCGATTATCTATTTTTCTTTCTTAGTGATCTCGCTCTGCGGCACAAGATTTGTCTATAGAACGCTACGTAATTTAATAAAATATAAAGGCGCTCCGGTTATCATATATGGGGCAGGAGAATCTGGCCGGCAACTCTTACCCATATTAAGAGAACATAGAGAATTCAACCCAATTGCTTTTGTTGATGATAATCATAAATTACATCATTTATCGATTCATGGGGTTTATGTCTTCCCGCCAGAGAAGATAACGATTTTAGTGGAAAAATATCATATAAAGAAAATATTATTAGCCATACCCAGTGCATCAATATCTAATAGAAAAAAAATACTTGAAAGACTGCAAAAAGAACATTGTGAAATCCTCACCATTCCAAGCTTCAATGATCTGGTTGAAGGCAAAGCGCAAATAAACTCACTGAAACGCGTTTCCATTAATGATCTATTAGGAAGAGAACAAGTTGATCCATTACAAAGCCTACTCAGTCAAAACATCAAAAATAAAAATGTTCTTATTACCGGTGCTGGCGGTTCAATCGGATCAGAGTTATGCAGACAAATCATCACTCAATCTCCATCTCATTTAGTCTTATTTGAATTAACCGAATACTGCCTTTATTCAATAGAAAAAGAGTTACAAAAGATAAATTCAGATAGAGATCTGAATATAACGATTATTGCAATTTTAGGTGATATAAAAGATTCAGACAAAATAAATAGAATAATCAATAAATTTAACATTAATACCATATACCACGCTGCGGCATATAAACATGTTCCACTGGTAGAAATGAATACCATAGAGGGCATTAATAACAATATCTTTGGCACCCTCTCACTAGCCAAAGCAGCAATCAATCAAAAAGTTGACAAATTTGTATTAATCTCTACCGACAAAGCTGTCCGCCCGACAAATACAATGGGCGCAACAAAAAGATTTGCAGAACTGATATTACAAGCCTTTGCTAAAGAGAACAGCCATACAAAATTCTCAATGGTTCGCTTTGGCAACGTCCTTGGCTCATCCGGTTCCGTTGTCCCCCTGTTCGAGAAACAAATAAAAAGTGGCGGACCAATCACCCTCACTCACAAAGAGATTACCCGTTACTTCATGACGATCCCAGAAGCTGCCCAATTAGTTATCCAAGCAGGAGCATTGGGCAATAATGGTGATGTTTTTGTTCTGGACATGGGAGAATCAGTAAAAATTTATGATCTCGCCCGGAAAATGATTCATCTTTCAGGACTGACAGTGAAAGATGAAACCAATCCTCATGGCGATATTGAAATCAAAATTACCGGATTAAGGCCCGGTGAAAAACTTTATGAAGAGTTATTAATTGGTGATAATGTCTCTGGCACTAATCACCCAAGAATCATGACAGCTAATGAAGTTTTTCTGACCTGGGATAAATTAAATCCGTTATTAAATGACCTAAAAACATCTTGTGAAAATTACGATTTTGAGAACATTAGGCAGATCCTTATCAATGCTCCTATTGATTTTCATCCTAAAGATTATATTTACGATCTTTTAAAATAGTATCTAAGCTTTCTAACAAGCTAAATAGAAAAGTTATATTGCCGACATTGGCCTTCTTGATAAACAATAATCCTATGAAATTTTTAACACACGAGAAATTAAAAGCCATATAATTCAGTAAATCAAATAACAAGCCAACAAAAACCTCATTATTAGATATATCATATGCATTATACTTCCTTCATTTATTCCTTCAACAAAGGAGAATGATTAAACATCTGTAATTATTGAGCTAGCCTCTCAGCATGAGTCCATAAATTTATGAAACAGTACCCAAATGGCTATATTCATCAACCGTAAAATAACAGCCAATGCCTATGGACTCTCCTCTGGAGTCTTCTGGGGGCTAAGTGGAGTACTTTTCGCATTATTACTAAAAAACACCGCACTTTCCTCTTATTTTTTTATTCCCATCGTACTTGCTTTCCTGAATGATATGATTTCATGCGGATATATGTTTATATATCTTTTAATTAAAGGAAAGTACCAAGAGATATGCCTTATCCCCAAGAACAAGAAAAACGGAATAATCGTACTGGCGGCCATATTTGGTGGCCCAATGGGCATGTCTTGCTATATCTTAGCTATTCAATACATTGGCATTAGCTACACAGCAACTATTTCAGCCACTTACCCTGCTATTGGCGCGTTAATTTCTTTTTTTCTACTTAAAGATCGTATCCACCTTATCGGCATATTGGGATTAATATTAGCTGTTGTGTGTACTATGATACTAGGTTACTCAGCATTAACTCAGACAATATCTGGTTGGATAGGCTTTCTTTTCGCTTTTATATGCGCACTAGGCTGGAGTTCCGAAGTTGTTATCAGCTCTTATGGCATGAATAAAGATATACCTGCTGATATTGCTTATTTTATAAGGCAATTATCATCCTCGGTGGGCTACTTAATCATTATCATATTATTCGTTCACTCTTTTCCTGAAGTTACACATATTTTTTCAAATATAGAATTATACTCCTTATTATTCTTCACTTCTCTGGTCGCCACGCTATCGTACCTCTTCTACTACAAAGCAATCAGCATACTTCAACCCATCCGAGCTATGAGTTTAAACATCACTTACGCTATCTGGGCGGTGATTTTTGCTTGTTTGCTGGTAGATGAACCCATCTCTATAAAACTGTTGCTCCTATGTGTAGGAGTCTCTGCTGGCTCATTCCTGACTGCTGTCAATCCACTGAATATTAAGAAATTGATTTTGACACTTAAATGAATGCGATTCTATTCGTAGCAAACTTAAGTTCGTTTTAATGCTATCGTTAAAGAAAAGCACTAAAGCTCTGCTGGCCGTCAATAATATATTGCCAAGTATTCTCGAACCTACACCAACCACTCTCCCCTCTTCTCTGACCTTTTAGATAACAATCACCACTGGGTTTACCTATACCTTCAAAGATTTTAGGTTGAAGAATAAGAACACCGTTATCTCACCAATCACAATGCTAAATAAGCATGATGTCACAATTAATCATTACTACCGAATGGATATCACGGAAATACTGCCGCATCCCAAGGCGAATAGAATAGATAGAAGGAAACCTGTTGAAAAACAAGGCATCATAGTACGTTGTTGGTAAGATCTAACCGCCATTCCATGAGCAGTAATACAGATTTCAACTAACTGTATTCTACCAATTAGTTAAACAAGTTGGCTGTTAAGCTTGACCCAGGTAAGTTTACAGTCTAATCTCCCCCCAACTAGTTACAAAATCTTATCCCCCATTACTTTTTGTTAAGACAGACAAAAGTATTGAAAAATCAGTGCAATAGATAAGATTTCCGAATATTACAGGCACTCTGGGGGCCCATAACCTAGTGCGGTAGCTTTGTTCATATCTATCATATAAGAATTTATGGCATCTAAATCAAAGATGAATATTATTAATGAATAAATTAGTTTTATCTGGAGTAATCGTATCTTTTGGTCTTTTTATCGGTAGAATCTCTGGTTTTTTTAGAGAAACTTTCATTGCATCTCACTATGGTGCTTCAGAACTAACAGATCTAACTATTTTACTATTAACAACGCCTGATATTTTAGTTAATTTATTAGTCGGTGGGGCGTTAGGTATGGCATTAATACCTGAGTTTAAACGGATTACAGAAAATGAGGCAAAAATACTTTATAAGCAAGTAATGTTATTATTATTGCTCTCCTTCAGCTTACTAACAATTACCCTAATTATTTTTTCAAGAAAAATAATGTTATCATTAGCTCCTGGAATATCGGAAAATATGATAAACATTAGTTTACATTATTTTAAAATAAGCCTAATTTCTATTCCATTAACTGTCGCTGCTGGTATAACAACAGCATATCTTAACTATAAAGGGCATTTTGGGTTGCCAGCTTATGGCACCCTAATTTTCAATATAATAATTATTATATTTTTACATACATCTACAACAGAAAATACGATACATACTCTACAAGTACTTTCATCAGGGATCATTGTTGCTTCACTATTTCGTTGGTTAATATTAGTTTTTTATAGTAAAACATCATTAATAAGCTCAAACTGCTTCAAATCCTTATACATAAATAGAGAACTCCTAAGAAGATATTTATATGGAGTTATCAATGGTGGAATCATATTTTTAATTCCTGTGCTTGTTCGTGCAATAGCCTCAAATTCAGGAGAAGGTATACTATCTCTAGCAAATTATTCATTAAAACTTATTGATTTTCCATTAGGAGTTGTATTAACTGTATTTTCGATAGTGTTTTTTCCTAAATTATCAGAAAGTTATACTAATGAAAACAAAGAAGAATTCGATGAAATTCTAAGAAAAATACTTATTGCAGTAATAACTATATCAATAGGAATTTTTATTCCTCTTTACTTCCTATCTGAAAATTTTATATCATTAATATATGATTGGGGAAATTTAAATCATGAACAACTAGCTATTATTGATAATATATTTAAAGCGGCTCTTATTTATCTTCCATTTCAAGGAATTAATGTATTATTTATAACTGCTTTTGCAGCAAGACGAGATACTCTGACCCCACTTCTCATATCAAGTATAGTTGTCATAATTTTCTTTTTATTTAATTTAACATATGAGAATGACATTTATACTGTTATTAACAGTATGGTATTAAGCTATATACTAATGACAACATTCTTATCGTTATTATTAAGGTTCAAACAGAAAGTTTTTATCTTTAATAAACGATTAATTATAGAGATAACCAAAATATCATTATTAACATTGCCTTATGGCTTAATAATTTCAAGTAATATCCTAAGTAATCTCAGCACATTACTTACTCTTATGATAACAACATTAATAGGTATTATCTTTATTTTCCTATGTTTCCTAATAAGTAAAGATTTTAAGCAGGCAATGAAATTCCAATGAAAAGTAATAATTTTAATTTAATTTTTATTACCAATAATGAAGAGCTTGTAAGATATGCCAGTAAATCTGGTGTAAATAGAATTTTCATTGATCTAGAAATTAACGGGAAATACGAGAGACAAGGACATTTGGATACTTTAATAAGTAAGCATTCAATAGATGATATTAAACCCATTCGTAATGCTATTACTAACTCTGAATTATTAGTGAGAATTAATCCTGTATTTTCAGGAACAGAGAAAGAAATAAATGATGTAATCTATTCTGGAGCAGATATTATTATGCTTCCCATGTATAAAACAGCAGAAGAAGTGGAATTTTGCGCTAAAATCATTAATAATCGGGTTAAATTTATACCCTTACTCGAAACAAAAGCAGCAAGCCAATGTTTAGAAAAAGTAGTAAAAATTCCAGGAGTTAGTGAAATTTATATCGGTTTAAATGATCTACATAGAGACTTAGGCCTTAATTTCATGTTCGAACCATTAGCAAATGGCACAATCGACCATCTAGCATCGATAATCAAAACCGCAAATTTACCTTTCGGATTTGGTGGAATAGCCCGCCTCGGTGAAGGAATACTACCTGCAGAACTCATTTTAGCCGAACATGCCCGTCTAGGCTCAAGTAGTGTTATTTTATCACGCACGTTCCACCGTCGTAGTGAATCATTAAGTGAGTTAGAAGCATTAATGTCTCTAGATAAAGAAGTTAATAAGATCCTTATTAAAAGGGATGAACTAGTAACTCGTAACTCAAAACAAATACAAGAAGATATGTATAAAGTAAAAAGAATAATTAATTCAATTATCAATAGGATGCATAATGAAGAGGTTGTTTGATATTTTAATATCTGGTATTTCATTATTATTTTTTTCTCCATTTTTATTCATAATATCCATAATGATTCGCCTTTCTGATAATGGCCCTATTTTCTACAAACAAAAAAGAGTAGGTTTAAATGGAAAAAGTTTTGAAATATTTAAATTTAGAAGCATGAAAATTAACTCTGATAAAATTGGCCCATATTTCACTTCAGATAATGATCCAAGGATTACCAAGATAGGGAAATTTCTACGCAAAACTAGCATCGATGAATTACCTCAATTATTAAATGTATTCCTTAACGACATGAGTATTGTTGGGCCACGCCCTAACGTTCCACAACAAGAGTCTTTATATACGCCCGATAACTGGAAGAAAAGAAACTCAGTTCAACCGGGTATTACTGGACTGGCTCAAGCGACACTACGCTCTAATGCAACAGAAGATCAACGTTTAAAAATGGACCTCGACTACATTGATCATTCCAGCTTATTGTTTGATATTAAAATTATTCTTATGACAATAATGCAAGTAATAAAAAAAGGCGGTAATTAATTATGTGCGGTATCTTTGGCTATGTTAGCTTCAATAATAATAATTTAACTGATCCCACAGTGAAAGCTATGGGAGATATAATTAAATATCGCGGTCCAGATGGTCAAGGAATATATTCATCAAAAAATGTAGCATTAGGTAATCAACGCCTTGCCATAATAGACATAGAAAATGGTAACCAACCATTCTATTCAGACGACAAAACTATCGTTGTTGTGCAAAACGGTGAGATATTTAATCATATAGAATTGGCAGAAGAACTAATTAATACCCCTTTTGAATGTAAAACACATTCAGATACAGAGGTCATTTTAAGGCTTTATGAAAAATACGGCCCTACTTTTATTTCTAAACTAAATGGAATGTTTGCAATTGCCATTTGGGATAGTAAGCTCCAACAATTACTATTAATTCGGGACCGAATTGGCGAAAAACCATTACATTACTATAAAAAAGAAGATTTTATTATCTTTGGATCAGAAATTAAGTCAATCCTTGCGGCTGGTATTGAAAAAAAATTAAATAAAAAAGCATTAGATACACTTTTAACTTATAATTATGTAATACCTCCTCTAACAATGTTCGAAAATGTGTACCATGTAATGCCAGGAACATATCTAAAAATAACCCGTAATAAATGCGAGACAATTACATGGTGGGATTTATCAAAGATTAAAGTCCAGATAAAAGACGAAGAAATTATAATTAATGAGTTTAACTCATTATTAGAAGATGCAGTAAATATACGCCTACGCTCTGATGTTCCTTTTGGAGCATTTCTCTCCGGTGGAGTTGATTCCAGTACAATTGTTGGATTAATGTCAAAACACTTAGAGCACCCCGTAAAAACATTCTCTATTGGTTTCCATGATCCACTATATGATGAATCTATTTTCGCTCAGCAAGCAGCAGATAGATTCAATACTGACCACATAATGGAAAAAGTCGAATCAAATCTACTCAATCTTTGGCCAAAAGCTACTTATCACTGCGATCAGCCACATGGTGATGTTTCATTCATGCCTACTTATCGAGTAGCTGAGCTAGCAGCTCATAACGTTAAAATGGTTTTAACCGGTGATGGTGCAGATGAGTTATTCGCTGGATATGATAAATATAAATCATTTTTCCAAAAAAATAATGATTCGCTGACAGATGAAGAATTTCGCACTAAATATATTGATAATATTTCTGTTTTTAAAAAAGAGCAAAGAAGTAGTCTCTATAATAAAAATTTCTATAAATCTCTAGAAGATTTCGATGCAAAGGAATTTATTAAGCCTTTATTCGACAAATCCAAAAATATGGATAGAATAAACCAAGTATTATATATTGATACAATTCTATTATTACCAGGAAATAATTTAGTCAAACCTGATAGAATGGGAATGGCAGTCTCTATAGAAAACAGAGCTCCATTTCTGGATTACCGTGTTATCGAATTTGCCTTCTCTATACCCGGTAATCTCAAGTTGAGAAATAATGAAACTAAATATATATATAAAAAATCCGTAGTAGATTTAATTGGTAATGATCTTGCTTATAGAAAAAAACAGATGTTCACAGTACCTGTTGGTGAGTGGCTTAAAAACGAATTAAAAGATTTAGTTAATGAATTATTATTTTCTGAAAAAGCAAAAAAAAGAAATATTTTTAACATCGACTATATTAATAGGATTTACAAAGATCATTGCAATGGTAAAAAAAATAACACGCGAGAGCTAAGATTATTACTGGCTATAGAAATATGGTTCAGAAAATTTATGGATAAATAATCCATTTCACCTCTTAGAAGAATTTAATAAAGATATAGAAAATATAGCTAAAATGAAAATTAACACTCAATTATTTTTATTTATAATATCATCTATCTTTTTTGTAATATTATCTAACTATTTCAATATAAGTATGTTTGATAATAACGCTGATGGGTTCAAATCCCAAATTTTCTATGTCTCGAAAATATTTAATGGTGAATTAGATTATGAGCCATTATTTTTTATACACTTAGTTAGGCTTATTATTATAATTCCATTCTATATAAATAATATATTAGGATTACCTAATTATATTGAATCACTAGGATTCATCTTATACCTAATTCCTTTCTTTAAAAAAAAATATCTACATATAGTAGGATATTTGCCGTGTTTATTTATTTTTCTTCCACTTTTTGTTAGCTACAGAACAGTTCTTGGAATGCTTAGTATGACATATTTATTCATTTTGTTATTCTGTCATATAAAAAGCTATTCTCTATTATTTTTCTCAGCTCTTTTATCTAACTTGAGCTCAGGTATCGTTCTATCTTGGATAATGGTATCATTAGGATCATTTTTTTATTTAAAAAAATCATACAAATATTTATTTCCATTGTTTTTAGTTATTTCCACAGGCCTAATTGGTTCACTCATAAATAAATTTTATTTCATGTTCACTACAAATGGAATTAAAGAAAATGGAAATATAATAGAAAGAAGTAATATTTATATATCTATAATCGATGGAAATTATTTCCGTCTTTTTTTCTACATATCCTTATGTCTCTCATTACTATTTTGTATATTTACTAGTTTATTAATAAATAATAAAAACATTAAAGATAGATTATTTGTTTTTTTTCTATCTGGTATTCCTGCAATATTTTTTGAAGGCCTAGGACTTATTTCATATTCAATGTGTTTCCTTATTTTTTATAAAATGTTTTTCAAGATCGATATGAAATCATGCCATGCGCATCATCTAAAAACATCGAATAAAATTAATTAACTCACTCAAAAACTAATAATAATTTTAATTAAGAGAAAATAATGAAAGAAATTCTTTTTATTTGCTATGGTGGTGGTCATGTGAAAATGTTATTACCCATTATCCAAAATATAAAAAATAATAATAAATATAAAATCAATATAATTGCTCTTACTACAGCTCGATCTGTACTCGATAAATATCAAATTAATTCATTGGGATTCAATGAGCTTTCTTTTTTAGTAAAAGATGATAGGTGGAAAACATTTGGAAAAGAGCTAGTTTATGAAAACCAAATATCACCTTTAATAAACTATAATGAATCAATTGCTTATTACGGAATAAATTATTTAGATTTGGTACTTCAATACGGTAGCCTAAAAGCAAAAGAAATTTATAAATATAAAGATAGACAAAGCTTTTATCCTATTAATTTTATATCAAAGATAATATCCTATTTCAATCCAGATCTAGTTATTGCAACAAACTCACCGCGTTCTGAAAAATGCGCAATTGATGTAGCAACTACAAACAATATTAAAAGTTTATGTATAGTAGACATGTTTGCTCTTCAAGAAATAAAATGGATTGGTAAAAATAACTTTGCAACAAAAATTTGCGTTCTAAATGATTCTATAAAAAATATGTTTGTCCAATATGGGCGAAAAGAAAATGATATTATCGTCACAGGTAACCCGGCTTTCGATTCTTTATTTGATATAGATAATGAAAAAATTAAACAATATCTTTGCCAGAAAAATTTATCAAAATCAAAAATAAAAATATTATATGCATCTCAACCAGAACCTCAAAAACACCCATTTAATAGTAAAATTGGTGATCCTAATTTACCACGTATTATTGAAAAAACCTTACGAGAATTTATTAAAGAAAATAAACAATACGAGTTAATCATACGTTATCATCCCAGCGAAAATATTATTTATAAAGAACAAAAAAATGTCAAATTAAGCAGCAAAGACGAAGACTTACACATATTACTACACTCCATAGATTTAATTATAGTTACCGCATCAACAGTAGGCCTTGAAGCTCATCTCATTGGGAAACCGGTTATTACAATTGACAATTCCATTTTCACTGACGATGCCCCATTTAGTAAAATGGGGATTTCTACAGGTGTTAAAGAAATATCAGAACTACCCAATATAATACATCGTATTGCATCCAAGTTATGTGAACCATACAATAAAAACTACAATTATTCTAGAGCAACTGAAAATATAATCTCTGTAATTAATAATATGCTTGAATAAAACTATCATGAAATATAAAATTCTATTAATTGGCTTTGGTTCAATCGGGAAAAGACACTATTCTTTATTAGAAAAAAGAAATGATGTTGAATGTGTTGATATTGTATCAACATATGCCGAAATAAAAACCGCAAGAATATTCACTTTTTTAGAACAGATATCACATTCAGATTTATCTAAATATCATATCTTTATAATCTGTACAGAAACATACAAACATGAAAAAAATTTAAAATATATAAATAATTTAGTTCAAAACAAAGTAATTTTAGTTGAGAAACCACTATCTAAATCATCAGTTGATTTAGAGACTAATAATCACAATAATATATTTGTAAGTTATAACCTTAGATTTCATCCTATTATTAATAAAATAAAAAAAATAATAAATAATAAAAAAATCTTAATTTGTAATGCAGTAGTTGGACAATATTTACCGAGCTGGAGAGAGAATAAAAATTATTTAGAAAGCTATAGTGCCTACCTGGAAAAAGGTGGTGGTGTATTAAGAGATTTAAGCCATGAAATAGACTTGGTGAAATACATTTGTGGAAATATAAAGCTTATATCTGCCTTATCATCCTCTCATTCTAATTTAAATCTAAAATCTGACGATATATGCACAATCCTTGCATCAAATAACCATTCTGCTCATATAGTAATTCAGATGGATTATTTAGCATTAACCCATAGAAGATTTGTATTCATACAAACCAACAATTTAACAATAAAAGCAGATCTAATTTCAAACATACTAGAAGTCACAGATATTCATAAGGGCCTAACAGTCTACAATTATGATTGGGTAGATCGTAACTACACATATAAATCCCTACATGATGAATTATTAAACCAATCAACTCCAAAGAGTACCATTACAACATTTGAAGATGGAAATCATACAATGAAGATCATTGATATAATCACTGATCAATATATGGAAAAAAGTTGGCTAAAGAATAGTTGATTATTTATAAATTTTCAAATTCAACATGAGATAAAACTTAATAAAATGAAAAGATTAGATAATAAAATTATAGTCATTACTGGTGGTGCAGGATTAATAGGCCAATCATTTGTTAAATCATCAATAGAAGAAGGAGCACAAGTTGTCATTGGAGAAATTGATTTAGCAAAAGCTGATTCATTTATTAAAGAATTAAACTACAATAATTATAATGTAGAAAAAATTGATATTGTGCAACTTGACATTACGAATATTGACAGCATAAATAAATGTATAAGTTATGTATCGGATAAATATGGTAAGATAGATGCCTTAATAAACAATGCTTATCCTAGAAATAACAACTATGGTAGAAAGTTTTTTGATATTACATACGATGATTTTTGCTATAACTTATCAATAAATGTTGGCGGGTATTTTCTTTGCTGCCAACAATTTTCCAAATATTTTATAAAGCAAGGAAATGGAAATATAATTAATATAGCATCAATTTATGGATGCATTGCTCCAAATTTTGATATCTATGAGGATTTATCTATAACAATGCCAGCAGAGTATGCAGCAATAAAATCAGCCATAATACATCTATCAAAATATATGGCCAAATTATTTAAAGGAAAAAATATTAGAGTTAACTGTATTAGCCCTGGGGGCATTCTTGATAATCATAATAAAAGCTTTACAAATAACTATTCTAAGTACTGCCTGAATAAAGGAATGTTAGACGCAAAAGATCTATGCGGTGGGCTTATTTACTTACTCTCAAATGAATCAATGTATATTAATGGCCAGAATTTAATTATAGATGATGGTTTTACACTATAAGAACATAAATGATTTTAGATGGATAATATTATGCAACAAGATTTAAAAATTGCTATTATTGATTATAATATGGGTAACATAAGATCCATTATCAATGCTATTAGACACATCAGCGATAACTATAAAATAACAGTAACTCATGACAAAGATGAAATTTTATCATCTAATTGTATTATATTACCTGGGGTAGGTGCCTTTCCTGATGCAATTAATAAATTAAAAGAAAAAGATTTAATAAATACATTACATACAGCAGTAATTGAAAATAAAAAGCCAACTTTAGGTATATGCTTGGGAATGCAATTATTATTTAGTTCATCAGAAGAAATAAAATTAACCAATGGCCTCGGTTTTATTCCAGGAAAAGTTAGCTATATAATTCCTAAAAAAGGATTACGAGTTCCTCATGTAGGCTGGAATTCATTAATAATAGAAAGAGACAATGAAATTTTTAATTCTTTAAAAGAAGATAAAGACTTCTATTTTGTCCATAGCCTACATGTAGAATGCGACGATGAATATATTCTCGCTAAATTCAACTATGGTGAATTAATGACAGCTGCGGTTAAAAAAGATAATATCATTGGCATGCAATTTCATCCTGAAAAAAGTCAACGTGTTGGATTATTAGCCATAAAAAATTTCCTAGAGTGGTCGATAAGTAAAATTAATGAGGATAATAAATGTTAAAAATACGATTAATCCCTTGCATTATCACAAAAAATGAATTAGTAGTTCAAAGTTTTAATTTTA
Source organism: Photorhabdus antumapuensis (assembly GCF_020387775.1). Lineage (NCBI taxonomy): Bacteria > Pseudomonadati > Pseudomonadota > Gammaproteobacteria > Enterobacterales > Morganellaceae > Photorhabdus > Photorhabdus antumapuensis. The sequence goes on along the minus strand of NZ_JAHZMK010000048.1, from coordinate 67,640 downwards.
ATAATTATTTACCGATAGGTAACATTAAAACAGCAATTGAATTTTTTGTTAACTGGGATGTAGATGAAATTATAATAATAGATATTGATGCTACACGTGAAAAAAGAAATCCCAATATAGAGCTTGTGAAATGGGCAGCTTCCGAATGTTTTGTACCATTAACAGTCGGTGGTGGCATAAATAGCATTGATCATATAAATAATCTTTTAAAGGCTGGTGCTGATAAAGTTTGTCTAAATTCCGTTGCATCAAGAGATACAAATTTTATAACCAAAGCTTCTAATAAATTTGGTAGTCAATGTATTACAGTCTCAATTGACATAAAAAAAGATAATAATAAATATAAAGCCTTTGATCACCTAAGTAAAAAATATATAGAAACACCTCTTGATTATTTTGTGAAAAAAATAGAAGAAGCTGGTGCAGGTGAAATCCTTTTGAATTCGGTTGATCGTGATGGCTCCAGACAAGGTTATGACATTGAATTACTAAAAAAGGTAAGCTCATTAGTTAATATTCCTGTTATTGCTTTAGGTGGAATTGGCAGATTTGACCAATTAGCTAATGGTGTAACTCTTGGTGGATGCCAAGCTGTCGCTGCTGCAAATATATTTCAACATATGGAACATAGTACTATAGCTGCCAAGGCTCAAATGCGAGCTTCAAATTTAAATGTGAGGCTAAGTTCTAAAGTAAAATATGAAGATTTCACTTTAGATTTCCTAGGGCGACCGTATTAATTATTTAGTAGAGAAATTAAAATGAAATTTTGCAAAAGATGTCTTTATCCCGAAAATCATGCTCTTAATATTATTTTCGATGCTGAAAATATATGTAGCGGATGTAGAATTCATGAAGAAAAATATCAAATAAACTGGCTAGAAAAAGAAAAGGAACTTTTTTCACTTCTAAAGCAATATAAAAACAGACCAAATACCTCATATGATTGTGTAATTCCTGTGGTAGGTACTGGAGATGACTTTTTTATTGTCGATTTAATTAAAAACAAATATGGTCTTAATCCACTACTAGTTACATATAACACTCATTTTTCGACTAAAGTTGGTATAAGAAACTTAGCTCGGTTAATTACAAAACTAGATTGTGATCATATGATGTCAACAGTAGGCCCAGATACTGTCAAAGAAATCACCAAGATTACATTACGGAAGTTTGGAGACATATACTGGCATGTACTAGCAGGAAGTCAAACGTTTCCAGTGCAGGTTGCAACTAAATTAAACATACCTTTAATAATTTGGGGTGTTAATGGCTGGCTAGATCAAGTAGGCATGTTTAGTCATCACGATAGAGTTGAGATGACAAAAAAAGTTCGGAAAGAACATGCATTACGTGGTTACGATGCAGAATCTTTAATAGGCGAAAGCGATAAAATCACTAAAAAAGATTTACAAGCATTTACTTATCCATCAGACGAACAATTAGAAAAATCTCGTGTTCGTGGTATATATATAGGGAATTACATTTTCTGGGATTCACAAAAACAAATTGAATCCATGATAGATAGATTTGGCTATGAAACACATGAACAAGAAAGAACCTTTAATCTTTATGAATCAATATATTGTGTTAATAATGCAAGTTTACATGATTATATAAAGTATCTTAAATTTGGATATAGCAAAGTATCAGACCATGTTGCTAGAGATATACGATTAGGTAGAATAGATAGAAATAAAGCAATAGAATTAATCAATAAATATTTGACAATTAAACCAAAATCTCTACAACTTTTTCTATATTGGATTGGAATGGATGAAGAGGAGCTTATGACTCACATAGACAAACACCGAGATCCTAGAGCATGGCGAAAAAACAATAACCAAGAATGGGAATGCTATGGAAGTGTAATTAATAACCCTCTACCGACTAATACAAAAGATAAATTACTAATACATGATCCTAGAGAATACATTCAAACATCATTACTTGAAGAACAAAATTGGCTAACTGAATATATATTACTTGGACGTACTTATATGGATGAAGCAAACTTTAAAGCGAAAGAAGGATAATAATTATGAAATTTTGCAAAAACTGTGTTATGCCAGATACAAAACCTGGTGTTATATTTGATGAAAGGGGTTTTTGTAATGCATGCCGGACTAAAGAAATTAAAGAATCTATTAATTGGGATGAAAGAATAAAAGATCTAGATAGAATTATAGATGATATCAAGAAACAAAATCATCCCTTCTATGACTGTATTGTTGCTGTAAGCGGAGGAAAAGATAGTTGGTTTCAAGCTATAATGTTAGCTGAAAAGTATGGTCTAAAAGTTTTATGTGTTACATTATCTGCACATCTTCCAACTACAGAAGGAATAGATAATTTAAATAATATGATCACGGATTTGAACGTTGATCATATGAAAATTACAATTAAACCAAGTGTCTTTAGGAAAATTAGACGGAAATGCTTCTTACGTCAAGGAGAACCTAATTGGGCAGAGCATTGTGCAATGTTCTCAAGTGTCGTTAACACAGCTTTGATTTATGAAGTTCCTCTTGTTGTTTGGGGTGAAGATATATCATTTGAGTTTGGTGGGTTACAGCGTAATTATAGCAAACCATCAGCTATAGCAATAAATAAAAGTGACCTTATAAAAGAAAAAACTATTCTTGATTGGATTGATGATGACATCTCTGAGAGAGATATTTTTTTCTATAAATACCCTGATTACTCAAAACTAAATTCTGCCGGTATACAAAGTATTTATCTAGGACACTTTATACATTGGTATGGTCGTCGCAATTACGAAATTGTTAAAGCTAGGGGATTTACTGGCCGTAAAGCAGGACCTCTACCTGGTAACTACATTGATTACGACAATATTGATGAAAAATTATGCGAAATAAATATTTGGTTTAAATACATGAAATTTGGCTTCTGGAGAGCCACTGACCAAACATGCTATGACATATGGAATAATAGATTAACTCGTAATGAAGCCGTAGATATAGTTAATCGTTTACAAGATGAATTCCCATCAAATGATTATAAAGACTTTCTACGTTTCCATAACCTCACAGAAGAAGAATTCTGGTCAGTTGTTGAAAAATTTAGAAATAAAGACATATGGGATTACAAAGATGGAAAATGGGAATTGAAATATAAACTAGAGAAACTTTAAAAATATAGTCAATAATTATTTTTTAACCACATCTCAACATAGATATTTATGATGCGTAAAATTTGCTATATAACAGGAACCCGAGCCGATTTTGGTTTAATACAGTCAACATTAACGAAAATAAATCAACATCCTGAACTTCAATTAAGTCTTGCAGTTACAGGAATGCACTTAGATCCCAAATTTGGATTAACACAAAAAGAGATATTCGCATGTAAACTCGATACCTATGTTGTAGATTCTTGCCTGAACGACGACAGCCGTTTAAGTATCTCTTGTTCTATATCTGAACAACTAAAAGGATTATCGATTCTATTTACTAAATTAATACCTGACCTAATTCTAGTATTAGGTGACAGGGGAGAAATGTTAGCCGCAGCTATTGCTGCACTATACATGAATATACCAGTAGCTCATATCCATGGAGGGGAACGCTCTGGAACTATAGACGAATCTATTCGTCATGCAATATCAAAACTATCACATTTTCATTTTGTAGCAACAAATGAGTCAAAAACACGCCTAATCCGTATGGGAGAAAAAGAAGAGAATATATTTATAACAGGAGCTCCTGGATTAGATGACATTTTGAATATACAATTACCCACAAAGGGTAAAATTTTTAATTCTCTGCTCCTAAATCCTCAAGAAAAACTACTCACTCTCATTTATCACCCAGTTGTCCAGGATGCAGAATCTGCTGGTGAAGATATAAAAAAAATACTAAACTCTATACCCCAAGGATTGCAGACCATTATACTGCTGCCAAATGCAGATACTGGAGGTAATTTAATAAGAAGTGAAATTTTTAAATATGCAACTAAAAGGAATAATATAAAAATAGTTACGCATCTACATCGTGAATTATATCTTTCTCTAATAGCTTATTCAGATGTTTTAATGGGAAATTCAAGCTCAGGTATCATAGAAGCAGCTTCTTTTGGTACACGAGTAATCAATATTGGTGAACGCCAAAACAACCGAGAAAGGAATAGAAATGTCATTGATGTACCTATTGATACTCTATTAATATCAAATTACCTAGAAGAATCACTCAGCGCAGAAAAGATTATTACTTCAAATATCTATGGTGATGGCAATGCAGGCGAAAGAATAACAAATTTATTAGCTACATTGAGATTAGATAATGATATCACAAAGAAATGCAATACCTACTAAATTGACTATCATTGGTGCTGGAGGCCACTCTAAGGTAGTTATTGATACACTATTACAACTAAATTATAATGATTTTGTTGTCTGTGATATGAATATCAATAAAATTGGAGATAAAATTTTATCTAAAAAAATAACTTTCTTAGATAAAAAAATACATACTCCAGAATTCCACATTACCATAGGTAATAATAAAATAAGAGAAAATATCTATAATATATTTATAGAGAATTTAATTTTTAAAAATATATTTTCCCCCTTCTCAAACATATCTATGTTTTCTAATTTATCCTCAGGTATATTCGCGGCAGCAAACTCAATTATTGCAGCAGATAGTACTGTGGGTAAAGGAGTAATCATAAATCATGGAGCAATAGTAGAACATGATTGTATTGTAGGCGATTTTTCTCACATAGCCCCTAATGCTACATTATTAGGAGCAGTTAAATTAGGTAAGAGAGTTTTTATAGGCGCCAACGCAACTATTTTACCTGGTATTAACATTGCTGATGATTCAATCATTGGTGCTGGTGCTGTAGTCACTAAAGATATATTAAAGCCGTCTTGTACAGCTGTAGGTATACCAGCCAAAACACTTTAAGGAATATCCTAATGAAGTCTAATATATGTGTTTTTGATACAGATAACATTCATTACGCTTTATCTATGATTAATAAAAATAGCAAAGGTGCAGTTGTTGTTATAAATAAAAACGAAAAACTTATTCGTCTCTTAACTGATGGTGATATACGTCGTGCATTACTAAATGGGTATAATACAAATTCAATAATAAATGAATTACCTTCTCAAATAGAACCTACAACAGCTTCATTAGAATTAAATCCACATGATGCACTACGTATAATGAATGCGAAAGAAATAGATCATTTAATTATATTAGATGATTCTAATAAAGTTACTAGTCTTTGCCATCGACGCGATTTCTCACCAGTTTTACTCTCCACACCTCATCTTGGAAATGAAGAAGTAAGATTTGTAAATGAAGCCTTCAGAACTAATTGGATTGCCCCCTTAGGGCCTAATGTCGATGGTTTCGAAAATGAGCTTGCAAGCATGGTCGGTACAAAATACGCACTAGCTGTATCTTCAGGAACAGCAGCATTACACCTATCTCTTATTTTATTAGACGTGGGTTACAATGATTTTGTTTTCTGCTCATCATTAACATTTGCCGCAACTGCCAACCCTATCAGATATCAACATGCTATACCCGTATTTATTGACTCGGAACCAGATTCATGGAACATGTCACCCCAAGCATTAGAATCTGCATTAAAAACTTATAATGAGAAAGGATTAAAACCAAAAGCCATTATTGTTGTTAATCTATACGGACAAAGCGCTAATATGGATGCCCTAGTCGCCTTAAGTGAAAAATATAGCGTCCCTATAATAGAAGATGCAGCTGAATCTTTAGGTTCGAAATATAAAAACAAACATAGCGGTACCTTTGGGAAACTTGGTGTCTATTCATTCAATGGAAATAAAATAATTACTACTTCTGGTGGAGGAATGTTAGTATCAGATGACAAGTCATTAATAGATAGAGCTAGATATTTATCCACACAAGCACGCGAACCTGCTCCATTCTACCTTCATTTGGAAATTGGTTATAATTATCGAATGAGCAATGTTCTAGCCGGCATTGGAAGAGGTCAACTACGTGTATTAGAAGATAGAATAAAAAGAAGACGAGATATTTACCGATACTATGTTAGTAAATTGAAAGATATCCAATGTTTAGATTGGATATCTGATTTAGATGGATATTATTCAAATCATTGGTTAACTGCTACCATTCTGAACCCTAAAAAAACAGATATCCGTCCATCAGATTTAATTAATACATTAAAAGAAAACAATATAGAGGCTCGTCACGTATGGAATCCTATGCATAGACAACCAGTTTTCAAAAACTATGAATACTTTAAACATGGTGATATAAGCATTAGTGATTACTTATTTGATAACGGCATATGTTTGCCTTCAGGATCAAACATGACTCAACAAGAACACAATCGTGTAATCGATATAATTAGAGAAGTGCTTAAGAAATAAAAATCTAATTCACAATTAATAGTATATGGAATCAATATGCCTAAAACATATATCATTGCCGAAGCTGGTGTAAATCATAACGGAGATATATCACTCGCTCTCCAGTTAATTGATGCTGCATATTCTGCTGGTGCAGATGCTGTAAAATTTCAAACTTTTAACGCAAATAAACTGGTTACTGAATATGCACAACAAGCTAATTATCAATTAGCAAACACAAAAAAAGAAGAGTCACAGCTGAACATGCTCAAACGTCTTGAGCTTAGTTATGAATCACACAAAAAGCTAATTTCTTATTGCAAGAATTTAGGTATTGAATTTATGTCAACTGCATTTGACAACGAAAGTCTTAAATTTTTAGTTTCAGACCTTGGACTAAGAAATTTAAAAATCGCGTCAGGAGAGATAACTAACGCTCCATTACTCCTCCAACATGCCAGAACCAATTGTAACTTAATTTTATCTACTGGAATGGCTTCTTTGTCTGAAATTGAAAATGCATTAGCTGTTATAGCTTTTGGCTTCTTGAATGAAAAAAATATTAAACCTAATATTAATGCATTTCATTCTGCATACTGTTCTCCTGTCGGCCAAAAATTATTAAAAGAAAAAGTTATTTTACTACACTGTACTACAGAATATCCTGCACCACTTGATGACATTAACCTAAAAGCTATCGACACATTAAACTCAGCATTCAAACTACCTGTTGGTTATTCTGATCATAGTGAAGGCATTACTATTCCAATTGCAGCTGTATCCAAAGGCGCAATAGTAATAGAAAAGCATTTTACATTGGATAAAAATATGGAAGGACCTGACCACAAAGCATCTCTTGAGCCCTATGAACTTTCTAATATGATAAAAGCTATTAGAGCAGTAGAGAAAGCACTTGGCAACGGAATAAAAAGTCCACAGCCTTCTGAAATTGAAAACAAACTTGTTGCCAGGAGAAGTATCATTGCTGCTAGAATGATAAAAGAAGGCCAAGTTATTAGTGCTGATGATTTGGTAATAAAAAGACCTGGAACAGGAATGAGTCCTTATAGCTATTGGGATTTGATAGATAAAATATCTAAAAATTCATATAATCCGGGTGATATCATTAATGAATGATATTATAACTATCTAATATAAAATATTCCAAACTTTATAATCACATGAAAACCTATTCTTTTATATTCGCAAGAGGTGGTTCAAAAGGCTTACCTCGAAAAAATATCAAATTATTTTCTGGCAAACCATTAATTGTTTGGTCTATTGAAATTGCTAAGAACTGTTCATTAATAGATAAAGTTTTTGTATCTACAGATGATGAGGAAATAGCAAAAATTGCAAACAATGCTGGTGCAGAGGTCATTATTAGACCAAAAGAATTAGCAACTGATACATCTTCAGAATGGGATGCTTGGTACCATGCAGTAAATTTTGTCATAAATAAATACGGTATATTTGATTTATTTATTAGCTTGCCTGCTACAAGTCCCTTGCGTAGTGTTATCGATGTGAATAATGCCATCAATAAATTAAAAGAAACTCAAGCAGATATTTGCCTAGCAGTGACACCTTCTAATCGAAGTCCCTATTTTAATATGGTCAAAATTAACCATTTTGGTTTCACCGATCTACTGATTCGTACAGATTCAGCACCCTATAGAAGGCAAGACTCTCCTAAAACATATGATTTGACTACTGTAATTTACGTAACATCACCTAATTATATTCTCAAGAAAAAATCTATATTTGAAGGCAATGTCGTCAGCATAGAAGTACCTAAAGAAAGATCTATAGACATTGACGATATATTTGATTTTAAGTTTGCCGAATTATTATTTAAAGAATCACTCAGATAAAACAATAAAAATTTCATTATCTTTATCCATGGTTAGCATAGAGTGCTAATCTGTTATCATATAGATATCAAACATTTAATATTTTTCAAAGAATACCAAATAAACAATAAACATGTTCAATTTATTTACTCCCTTATTAATGCTTATAAATATTAATCTGCTATATTAGGTATATATATGTTTTTCAAACCACTATTATCTTTACCCAGAACAGCAAAAAGTATCATCATGATATTTAGTGATACAGTATTAGTCACATTATCATATTGGGGAGCTTTTTGGGTTAGGCTTGATAGACAAACACCGATTAGTAGTCTTCCACATTGGATACTTCTAGCTATTATTTTGCCCATCACCATACTTACTCTTACTAAACTTGGTTTATATCGAATTATTTTACGCTATATTAACTCTAGGATTGTTATTGGTGTCTTAGCTAGTATTATATTTTCATCTATAGTTTTTGTTCTACTAGCCTATTTTTCCAATACTTTCTTACCAAGAACAGTCCCGATAATATATTTTTCTTTTACTTTACTATTCATTTGTGGTTCTCGTTTTATTTTACGTTTATTATTAAATCAAAACGTAAAAACAAAATCTTCTATTGTGATCTATGGAGCAGGAGAATCCGGCAGGCAATTAATCTCCGCTTTAACCCAGACTAATCGTTTTTTTCCAGTAGCTTTTATTGATGATTCTCCTCATTTGAATAACTCTGTTATTCATGGGCTTACAGTTTATTCTCCCGACAAACTTGAATATTTAATCAAACGCTATGATGTCAATAAAATTCTGTTAGCAATGCCACGACTATCCGTTGAACAACGCAGAAAAATAATTTCTCATCTTGAATACCTATCTTGTGAAGTCTTATCTATTCCTAAGATGTCTGATTTAGTTGAAGGAAGAGCTAAAATTGATAGCTTAAAAAAAATCTCCATTGAAGAGCTATTAGGTAGAGATCCTGTACCTCCTGAACATAGTTTATTAAAAGAAAATATCACGAATAAAGTTGTAATGGTTACAGGAGCTGGGGGATCTATTGGTTCCGAATTATGTCGACAGATAATTAGAGCAAAACCTAGGAAATTAATACTCTTTGAAAGTTCAGAATACTCTCTCTATACTATTAATAAAGAAATTATTTCTATTTGTAATGATGAAATAATAAATGTTGAAATAATTTCATTATTAGGTTCAGTGCAAAAGAAAGATCAACTTCAGCAAACAATGGAAAATTTCAGGGTGAACACTGTTTATCATGCTGCGGCATATAAACACGTTCCTTTAGTTGAACATAATATAATCGAAGGAGTAAGAAATAATGTCTTTGGCACCCTATATTGTGCCCAAGCAGCTATTAACTCAAGTGTAAGCAAATTTGTCCTAATATCTACAGATAAAGCGGTCAGACCAACTAATACTATGGGTACTACAAAACGCTTAGCCGAATTAATACTTCAAGCACTATCTAAAGAGCAAAATAAAACAAATTTCTGTATGGTACGTTTTGGTAATGTTCTTGGTTCATCCGGTTCTGTAGTCCCTTTATTCCAAGAGCAAATCAACAATGGTGGCCCCATTACACTAACACATAAAGATATCATCAGATACTTTATGACTATACCTGAAGCAGCTCAATTAGTAATTCAGGCAGGTGCAATGGGAAAAGGAGGAGATGTTTTCGTCTTAGATATGGGAAAACCAGTTAAAATTTTCGACTTAGCCCACCGCATGATTCGATTAAATGGTTTAACTATTAAAGATGAAGACAATCCAAAAGGTAATATTGATATTGAAATTACAGGATTACGTCCAGGTGAAAAATTATATGAAGAGCTTTTAATTGGTAATGATGTAAAAGGAACTATTCATCCTAGAATTATGACTGCTAATGAAGTCATGTTAGAATGGCCGATATTACATTCATTGCTTACGGAATTAGATTCAGCATGTAATGATTATGATCACATGCAAATTCGCTCTTTGTTACTTAAAGCACCCGCAGCATTCCAACCTACCGATGAAATCTGCGACTTAGTATGGAAAACTCAACAACAGAATAAAAATACTAATCAACCTCAGTCCTGATTAAAAACTCATTAAATTCTGTAAGCTCTGAAAAGAGTTTACAGAATAGTATTATACCATCATCACGCTAGATATATTACATCGACTAGATTTAAACACTATTATTAATTTTTCAACATAAAGACAACTTTTTATTTAGTTCTACTAGCAGACAATTAATAATTTAGTTAATATGATACATATATTCGGTCAATATTAGGATTATCAAATATATATACCCGTGATTATTGAAACTGCTTGATTTTCCCCAAAATAAGGCTCATGGTATCCGTCATGAAAATATTCATTACCGATGAACAGAAAGCCGAACTCGAACACCTTCATCACACCTGCCGAAGAGGAGTGTGATCGCATCAAAGCGGTTCTGCTGGCTTCTGAGGGCTGGAGTTCTGTCATGATCGCTCAGGCCCTGCGCCTGCATGAAACGACGGTTAATCGTCATATCAGCGATTACCTTAATCACCGCAAACTAAAACCCGAAAATGGCGGCTCTCAGAACCACCTCAGCGAAACACAGACTCAGGAACTTATCAGCTTATCTGACCACGAATCTTCCGCCCACCACACAGGCGGTTATCCGCCTTATCGAAGAACGGTGGGATATCAGTTACACCGTTCCCGGCATAAATAAATGGCTGCACTACAATGGTTGCAGTTACAAAAAACCGACTGGCGTGCCACACAAGTTCAACGCGGAACAGCAACGGGCTTTTATGGAAACCTACGGGAAAATAAAACAGGAAGCCGGAGACAATGAACCCATCCTGTTCATTGATGGCGTTCATCCCACGCAGGGGACGAAACTCGCTTATGGCTGGATACGCAAAGGCCAGAAAACCGCGGTGAAAACAACGGGAAGCCGTACCCGCCTGAATCTGATGGGTGCCCTGAATCTGGCCGATATTAGCAAAACAGTCGTACGCGAATATGCTCGTATCGATAGTTATCACATCGCAAAATTTTTCATTGCCCTGCGTGAAACCTATCCGGTCAGTCAGAAGGTTCATATTATCCTTGACGGAGCCGGTTATCACCGGAGTGAGTGGGTGAAAGACTGGGCTTATGTGATGAATATTGAGCTTCATTACTTACCGCCATACAGCCCGAATCTGAATCCGATAGAAAGGCTGTGGAAAGTGATGAATGAAAAAGTCAGAAATAATCGTTACTTCGCCTCAACGGCCTTGTTCAGGCAGGCGATACATCGCTTTTTTACTGAAATATTACCGAAACTTACCGGGAACCTGTCATGCCGTATTAATGACAACTTCCAGATTCTGAATCCTGTATCTTCAAGTTAAGTGGGTATAAATACATAAAGGATCCCAGTGAACAATCATATTACTCAATTTTCGTAGATAGGAAAATAATATTTTAAAGATATAATCTTTAAAACAACCCAAAAAGCATCATATATTGAATATATATACATCACTATAACTCACTAAATTTTCTTCTGGGGGTTTCAGCAATGAACTAAATCTCATAATCAAATATTCAATAAAATGGATTGCTAAATTAAGATTTGAAATTAACTTACTATGATCTGAAATATATTATATTAAATTCAATAAGTCATCAGAGAATATTTCATGAAAAAACCAAACATAATCATTATATGCTGCTTATCATTACTTTTAATATTTTTATTCGGAAGAAATAATATAATATCAAAAAAAGAGGAACAAAATTGCTCATATGACAGAAATATCCAAAATATGAAATTATGCATAAGAAACGATCAGATATCAGATACTGATTTCCTTGATAAATCAGATAATAGATTCGGAATGGCTGACGATAATGCAAACTACTTATCTACTGGTATGTCTTTACCTACTGATTTTATTTACGAAAATAAAGCATGGAAAATAGCAACAATAAAAAACATATTCGAAGTAAATAAAGATAAAAGCATTCATAAATATGATTTTTCTGGAGTTGGCCTTATTGACAGCATTCCAGACGAAAAAAATAGGAAATTTAAAACAGTAATAGCTGACTCTAGGATGATTCAATTTGTTGATGATGAAATACTTAAATCAAACTCAAGATTAACAGGTGATCTTGTTTTAAAAAACTCATTAAAATACAACAATTATGAAATAACAAATTGTGGGAAAAACAAATGCATCATTATTAATAATGATGGAATACCACAACTATATTCAATCCCTGATATAAAGTTAATAAAATCATATAACAACATGAAAGGGTATGATATTGAAAATTTATCAATATATAAAGATATGACATTTTTTATAGCCAGAAATAATAAAGATAATAGCTGGTCTTTGTATAAAGAAAAAAATAATATAATAAACCACATATCTCATCTAAGAAATTATGCAAATGGTTTATTAGCTATAGATGAAAATAGAGTTATAGCAGGGAATAGGAATGATTTAATTTTATACAATGATAAGAATGGAATAAAAGAAGTAATGAATAACTTCACTCATATAATGAGGATAAAAGAAATTAATGGTGATATTTGCATCCTTGACTCAGATGACCCTCTACTAATCTGCTTAAACAAAGAAGAATTAATCGATACTAGTATATCATCCCCCTCTTTTAAAGTAATTGCTGGTAATATATTATCATATTCATCAATAGTTAGTATTGCAGATGGTAAGAAAAATAGAACTTTCATATCTACCAGACCTGGTGCAATATATGAAAAAGATTGGAAAACAGGAAAACAGGAAAACAGGAAAACAGGAAAAAATATGTGGAAATGGATCTAACGATTGGATTAAATCGAGTGTTCTAGCAATAAATTCTCCCATCTACTACCAAACTGGAATCGCATTTGACGGTAAATATTTATATATTGCTGAACAACATGGCATATATAGACTAAATCTGAATGATAAGAAAGAAATAAGAAAATTTGAACTATACGCTGGTAAACCTAAAGAATATGGATTTGTTGATAACACAAATAGGTTAGATGCAAGATTCTTAAACATAAGAGCACTTTCAGTAACGCCTGAGGGTAACCTCTTGATTGCAGATACAGGAAATAACAGGATAAGATCCATTGGTCACGATGGAATTGTCAAGACTATAGCCGGAAATGGAAAATCTGATAAGTTAGGTAAAATTGGAATTAGAGCTATTGATTTTCCACTAAAGGAACCTTTACATGCTATAAAATATAGTAATGGAGATACATACATAGCAGATTCTCTAAATAACGTTGTTGTTCGTGTCGATCAGGATGGTGTTGTTAGTGAAATAATTGGAACTCTAAACAAAACAAATTATCAAGGAATGAACACATCAAATAATGTTGGTGAGAATGATGATTATTTTAATACCCCATCATATATCTATATTAACAATGACAAGATAATTGTTACGGATGCATCAAGCGTTAAATGGGCAAATATTAATAAAGTGAAAGATAAATGTTGGATTAAAATTCCAGGTGATTGGTATTATCCTAATGATACATCCATAACATCAAGAGATATCATAGTAAATAACACAGGAAGCAACTCAATCATAAAATTAGATTACAACTTAACTTATAATGACAACATGAGTTATTGCAAATAGCTAATATATCCTGACTTTCTAGTTTAAGTCAGGATATACTAATAATTTAGATCAAAAATAGATTATATTGAGAGTCATAATCTTTTATTTAATAATGAAGTGATGCTATCCTGTCCATAAAAATTATCATCCTCAGAAACACCAAATAGATCAAGGAAAAAGAGACAAACTGATAATTCCATAGTTTTTTAGTCAACTGACCAGAGATTATCTTTATGCTGTCAACCAGCTTTTGACCTTTCTGGTTAGCTTTACTTCTGAGAATCTAGATATAATAAATGCAAGTAAATTTGAAGCAAAAAAACTGACAAAAAACTTCTCAATTCCACTAAGTCCAAAAAAATTATTTGCTATAAAATCAAGAATACTGTAGTGAATTAAATACAAACTAAAAGAATAACTTGCCAATATTTTAATAATCGATTTAAATTTACATATATTGATATTATTACTTAAATCAAGAAGAGAAAGCATCAATAAAAATAGATAAAATGCAAAGTAACTATCATATCCAGAAATCACACTAAATTGTCTATTTATACATAAAAATAGAAAAATAAAAGAGATAAGAGCTTTAATCCCTACATCTTTTATTGTCTCCTTGTATTTCGGATAGACAATACAGCCAAACATTCCTAACAACCAAAAAATAGCTAAAGCATTTCCTCGACCATCAAATAAATTACTTAAGAATACAACAATTGAAATTAGAAACAAAAATGCATACGTAAATTTGAATTTCTCTTTATTCATAAACAGAAAATAGACAAACCCGAAAAACATATAAATCCACCATTCTATAGATATAGTCCAGAGGACTCTAGCTGAGCCAAATGATGTTGGTATATCTACTATTGCTACAGGCTCAAATATCTTGAATATATTTATATTATTTATAGGAAAATCTTGCAGCATGAGTAAATTAGAAAAAAAAGTACTCATATTAAATGCCGAAAAATAGTGGTATCCAGATGGATTTATAAGCATCGTCGTATAATCTAATAGCACTATGAATATAATTGCAGGAACAAACCCTGAATATATTCTAGAAAATCTATCGATAAAAAACAACTTAAATGTATACTTACCATCTTTGTTTTTTATATTTATACTATATGTAATGACAAACCCAGACAATATGAAAAAAATTACGACTGAAATATTTTGCATCCATGGGAAATTAGGCTCATGAAGACACTCAAATAAAGAAAAATATGATATCGCATGTCCCACAAGGACTAACTGTGAGGCGATAACCCTGACTAAATCCAAATACAAAGACTCATTTTTAGTTAAATCATAATTATACATACCGTGCGTTCCACATAACGAGCTATGACTTTTACTATATTTTATACATTTTATTATAATCTTCCAATTCCTCATACCTTGTTGCCAAAATGCTATATGCTAACTGCTTGTTCCTTCGTAGGAAGCTAAACTACATCAACAAGGTAATACAACTATAACACTAAGTAGAAATAATATGACCATATTAATCACCGGCGGAGCCGGCTACATCGGCTCACATACAGTATTAGCACTTCTGAAAAAAGGAGCTGATGTTGTTGTTATCGACAATCTTTGCAATTCATCACCAGAATCTCTTCGTAGAGTTGAAAAACTCACTGGCAAATCCGTGAAATTCTATCAAGGCGATGTTCTTGACTTAAATTTACTAAACAAAATCTTCCAAGAAAATAACATTGAATCTGTGATTCATTTCGCAGGCTTAAAAGCAGTTGGTGAATCTACCAGAAAGCCACTTGAGTATTATCAAAACAATGTTATTGGCACTTTAGTTCTGTTGCAGGCTATGCGTGACAATGGCGTACATAAACTAATTTTCAGTTCGTCCGCAACGGTTTATGGTGATCCTGAATTTGTACCACTCACGGAAAATGCCGAAGTTGGTGGTACAACTAATCCTTATGGCACTTCTAAGATGATGGTTGAGCAAGTTCTAAAAGATTTTGCCGCTGCCGAACCAAGTTTCAAAATCACCAGTCTAAGGTATTTCAATCCTGTCGGTGCTCATTCATCAGGGATGATAGGCGAAGATCCTAACGGTATTCCCAATAATCTGTTGCCTTATATTACTCAAGTTGCTATCGGTCGTCTGGAATGTTTATCAGTGTATGGCAGCAATTACCCAACCAAAGACGGTACCGGTGTTCGTGACTATATTCATGTGATGGATTTGGCTGAAGGCCATATTGCCGCCATTGACTATCTGGATAAACAGCAATCCTATGAAGTTTTTAATTTAGGAACAGGTGCTGGTTACTCTGTACTTGAACTACTTCATGCTTTTGAAAAAGCATCAGGTAAAGATATTCCATATAAAATTACAGATAGACGTCCTGGGGATATTGCTGAGTGTTGGTCTGATCCGTCCAGAGCTCGCGATATCCTTGGCTGGCAAGCAATACGCAATATTGACGATATGATGCGTGATAGTTGGAATTGGCAGAAGAATAATCCTCATGGTTTTCGCTTAGGGAAAGAACGCTAAAAGCCTTTCACGATTGATTTAGCAACCTCTCAGTTACTCACAATCTTAGTCAAAACAGCAAATAACTATAAGCTGGCAGATATTCTGCCGTTAATAATTGTGACGTTATTTTACTGGCGCCAAAGTCTGGTAAGAAATTGAAGATTTTGGTGTCGAACGTTGAGGATAGTTAAAGCAATAGAGTGAATTTGAACAGGATATTCCAACTTATGACACCAAAAGCCGTTTCAGCTCCAAACAGTTCCAAAAGTGTTTCATTGAATGGATGAATATTTACCGTGAACTGACGAAAAGCTCTGGGAATACCACAGATGGAGAAACCGTCAGGCGCTCCCAATTCAAGCAGAGTTGCCATCTCGTATTATATCAAGATGCATCGCGACGGTAAGGGAGCGAATCCACCGGAGCATAGCTAACTATGTGACCGGAGTGAGTAAGTACAGCCAACAAAGAGGCAACTTGAAAGATAACGGGTATAAAACATATTGCAGTGAATGTACTGAATAACACGAAAATGTTTAAGGAGAAACCGACACAAAAACAACTCTGAGTACAGCCTATCTATCTAAAATTCTTGCTAAACAAGCCCTCCCATAATCTTTTGCTAGAATACCATCATTAAAAAATAATCTATCACTAGATCATAATAATTCACTATAAAAGTATTATCAAAATAATTAACCCATTGGTCATTTTATGAAAACAGAAAACTCAAGAGAGCTACTCAATGATGTCATAGAGTGGGATATATGTAATTGGAGTCATGCCTTACAATATTGGCAGGACCATTCTAACCTAGAATTAAAGTCAGCTAATATTCTAGAGCTAGGAAGCCGAAATGGTGGATTATCACTGTGGGCAGCATTAAATGGCGGTAATGTTTTATGTACTGATCTAAATGGCCCGACTCCAAAGGCTCAGGAGAAACATAAGCGTTATAATATAGAAAACAGAATCCGATATGGTAAATTAAGCGCATTAGATATTAAATATAGAAACCATTTTGATATCGTTATGTTTAAATCAGTATTAGGTGGCATTGGTTATAATTCAAATAAATCAGCACAAAAAAAGGCAATTAATCAGATTTTCCATTCATTAAAAGAGGGTGGTGAATTTTGGTTTGCAGAAAATTTGGTTGCATCGCCATTGCATAAATTTCTCAGAAAAAATTATGTTAATTGGGGGAATGCTTGGGGCTATGTTACTGTCAACGAAATGACCGAGTATCTGTCAGCATTTTCAAATGTTAATTATACAACATTAGGTTTCCTCGCTACGTTTGGCAGAAATGAATCTCAAAGAAAATTTTTAGGGAGCTTAGATAATAAAGTTCTAAATAAAGTCGTTCCTAAACATTGGCACTATATTATAATCGGTGTGGCAAAAAAATAATCCAGAAAATTTCTAAAAAATTTAGTATGTTGGATTATATCCAGTGATGTTTTTTTCACTTTTAAGTTTACTGACAATACAATCGAGTACTCCAATAAGGAAAGATTTTCTAACAAATATACCCTATGGATTTCAAGATGCATCGCGACGGCAAGGGAACGAATCCCCGGGAGCATAGAGAACTATGTGACCGAGGTGAGTGAGTGCAGCCAACAAAGAGGCAACGTGAAAGATAATGAGTATATGAAGATCCCCCCTGCATCTCCTCCTGATTTCTGCTAACCTGT
The DNA here is from genome assembly GCF_020387775.1 of Photorhabdus antumapuensis. Classification (NCBI taxonomy): domain Bacteria; kingdom Pseudomonadati; phylum Pseudomonadota; class Gammaproteobacteria; order Enterobacterales; family Morganellaceae; genus Photorhabdus; species Photorhabdus antumapuensis. Next base: position 49,520 of record NZ_JAHZMK010000048.1, on the reverse strand, counting down.
GCCCCTTGTTTCTGGGGGGCATTATGCTAAACATCGTCTTATTTGAACCTGAAATCCCACCTAATACCGGTAATATTATTCGTCTTTGTGCTAACACCGGATTTCAATTGCATCTGATTCAGCCTCTGGGTTTTACCTGGGATGATAAAAGGCTACGTCGAGCCGGGCTGGATTATCATGAGTTTGCCAATGTTAAACAACATCATGATTATTTTGCTTTTTTAGAGAATGAAAAGTTAATAGGAGACTCTTCTGCTCGTTTGTTTGCTCTCACAACGAAAGGAACGCCGGCACATAGTGCGGTAAGTTATCAAGCAGGAGATTATTTAATGTTCGGGCCAGAAACCAGAGGGTTACCACCTTACGTATTGGATAATATGCCGCCACAACAAAAAATCCGTATCCCAATGCTGGCAAATAGCCGCAGTATGAATCTCTCCAATTCAGTTGCTGTTGTCGTTTTTGAAGCCTGGCGACAATTAGATTATCAGGGCGCTATCATCAGAAAATAGTGCATCAATAAATATGCCTAATATCGCTACACATTCCTGCAATGGTTTAACATGTTATTGACCATATCACGGCAGTTTTTTCCTCTTTGCGTGGGTCACAGAAGTACAGCTCTGTACCAGACCCACGGTGAGAACCAAACAACTATTTTCGTCATGTTTTCGGATAACGCATAGTACGGCCGCGATGGTTATCAGTTCAGTACTCCAATATCGCTTCCGACAAGAGATGGGCAGATTGGTGATGTAAGTGACAGAATTTACCCATAATGTATCGTTAGGAAAACATTAAGACATCAAGGGCATAGTTTTTATTCTAAGTTTTCTGAACAAGTTTTTGCGTTAAATCATAATTCATCACAAGACGTAGATGCTATGATTAGTATAAATTAACCCTATCGGGGAATTTTTTCCCTTTAGAAGTTGATTCATATAACTTAATCGGGGTTGATTCCCTCAAATAATCGACTATTTTATCAAACTATTTAGATCATAATAATTTAATAAAGTTAGTATTAAGACAACTCATTTTCATTGATATATATTGGTTACGCTATGAAAGCAATAAATTCAAAAGAATTTCTCCAAGATGTCATAGAATGGGACATATATAATTGGAGACATGCCTTAAAATATTGGCAAGATAATTCTGGCTTAGAATTAAAATCCGCTAATATTCTAGAAATAGGAAGTGAACATGGTGGGTTATCATTGTGGGCTGCATTGAATGGGGGAAATGTTTTATGTACCGACCTAAATGGCCCTACAACAAAGGCATTGGAGAAACATAAGCGTTATAATATAGAAGATAACATCCAATATGAAAGATTAAGTGCATTGGATATTAAGTATAAGAACCATTTTGATATCGTTATGTTTAAATCAGTATTAGGCGGAATCGGCTATAATTCAAACAAAACAGCACAAAAAGAGGCTATTAATCAAATATTTCATTCATTAAAAAAGGGTGGTGAGTTTTGGTTTGCAGAAAATTTAGTTGCATCACCATTGCATAAATTTCTCAGGAAAAATTATATTAAGTGGGGAAATGCTTGGGGTTATGTCACCGTCAATGAAATGACAGACTATCTATCAGAATTTTCAAATGTTAATTATACAACATTAGGATTCCTTGCTACTCTTGGCAGGAATGAATTTCAAAGAAAATTTTTAGGGGTGTTAGATAATAAAGTTCTAAATAAAGTCGTTCCTAAACATTGGCACTATATTATAATAGGTGTAGCAAAGAAATAATTTATAGAAGATTGAATAAATTAAGTATGCCAGATCATATTTTCACATTTAACATGTGAAAATATGACGAAGATCATTAATGCCTATACCTAATAGATTTCGAGNNGCAAGTGAATGAATCCCCAGGAGCATAGATAACTATGTGACTGGGGTGAGTGAAAGCAGCCAACAAAGCAGCAGCTTGAAAGATGAAGGGTATATATTTCGAGAAATCAAATCCCATCACCATACTCAAAACCGTGGTTGATACCATTAAAGTGCTGGTTCATATCCAGTGATGGCTTTTCGCTTTCTGGTTTACCGACAATACGGGCTGGCACTCCAGCAGCTGTTGTGTGTGGTGGAACAGAGCGAAGTACAACTGAACCCGCACCAATTTTTGCCCCACGACCAATTTCGATATTACCTAGTATTTTCGAACCTGCGCCAATCATCACCCCTTCCCTGACTTTTGGATGGCGATCACCCCCTGTTTTACCAGTACCACCAAGGGTGACGGATTGTAGGATAGATACGTCATTCTCCACTACCGCCGTTTCACCAATCACTATGCCTGTAGCATGGTCAAGCATAATGCCACAACCAATCTTTGCTGCCGGATGAATATCAACGCCAAAAGACATCGAGATTTGGTTTTGCAGATAAATAGCCAGTGCTTTACGTCCTTCTCCCCATATCCAATGGGCAATACGATAGGCTTGTAGAGCATGAAACCCTTTGAGGTACAGCAGAGGAGTTGAATATTTATCTACGGCGGGATCACGTAGACGTACCGCTATGATGTCGCGGGCAGCAGAGACAATCATCTTTTGATCTGAGCTATAAGCCTCTTCTACGATCTCTCTAACGGCAATAGCCGGCATAATCGGCGTAGCCAGCTTATTAGCCAGCATATAACTTAGGGCACTACCAAGATTTTCATGCTTGAGTAATGTTGCATGAAAAAAACTGGCCAACATCGGTTCACATTCAGCCAGTGCTCTCGCTTCTGTTTTTATGTTCTTCCAAACTTCGTCCAATTCCTCTAGCGACATATTTTTTACTCTCACATTTAGAACCTATCTCATTAGATTTTTATTTAAGAGCGCACATCATCGCTCTCATCCTTTCTCGCTCTTCCTAATAATGCCTGAGCAGCTTCTATCACATTTTTATTGCAATACAGTATCTGATAGATTTGTTCTGCAATCGGCATTTCTACATTGGCACGATTAGCCAATGCGCGCACTTCTTTGGTATTGCGGTAACCTTCAACAACCTGCCCAATCTGATTCTGAGCTTCTTCAACACTAATTCCCTGCCCCAGCATCATGCCAAAACGACGGTTACGTGATTGGTTATCAGTACAAGTTAAGACCAAATCGCCCAATCCCGCCATGCCCATAAAGGTAGAAGGATCAGCACCTAGCGCGGCACCAAGGCGACTCATTTCCGCCAATCCACGAGTTATCAATGCAGTACGAGCATTAGCACCAAAACCCATACCATCAGATATTCCCGCACCAATGGCAATCACGTTTTTTACGGCACCACCGAGTTGAACACCAATAAAATCAGGATTTTTATAAACCCGGAAACTTTTGCCACAGTGGAATAATTGCTGAAGTTCATCGCCAAAAGCAGATTCCGTCGCGGAAATAGCAATCGCAGTAGGCAAACCAGCCGCTAACTCTTTAGCAAATGTTGGCCCAGAGAGCACCGCTAACGGTATTTCATTGCCTAATATCTCACGGGCCACATCCTGTAGTAACCGACCAGTATCAGCTTCCAAGCCTTTAGTTGCCCAGACGATACGTGAATCAGGTCGTAGATGTGGTTTTACCTGCTTTAACACTTCACCAAACACATGGCTAGGTACCACAACAAGAATATCGCGGCTCGCTGTTAGTGCTTTTATTAGGTCTGTTTCAAGCAATAAACTATCAGGAAAGGAAACATCCGGCAGAAATTTCTGATTACAACGCGACTGTTGCAATGCCCCAACATGCTCTGGATTATGCCCCCAAAGTACAACATTATGACCATTACGAGCTAGCGTAATGGCTAATGAGGTGCCGTATGAGCCGGCACCGATCACTGTCATAGAAACAGTACTATTCATTAAGCTTCCTGTTCAGTTTGTTCACCACCCTGAGACTGTTCTGCCTGCTGTTGCAGGTAGTTCATGAACAGGGCATCAAAGTTTACTGGAGCCAGATTCAGTTGTGGGAAGGTTCCACGGCTCACCAAGTTAGTGATGCATTCACGAGCATATGGGAACAGGATATTCGGACAATATGCCCCCAAGCAGTGAGCTAGTTGAGTTCCTTCGATACCGTCAATAGAGAAAATACCCCCTTGCTGTACTTCACACAGGAATGCCGTCTCTTCTCCCAAAGCTGCTGTTACAGTCACACGCAGAACAACTTCATAAACCCCTTGAGCCAACTCACTGGAAGCTGTATCCAGATCCAGTTTTACTTCCGGCTGCCATTCCTGCTGAAACACTTGCGGTGCGTTTGGTGCTTCAAAAGAGATATCTTTGGTGTAGATACGTTGGATCTGGAAAGCCATTTCTGTATTGCTTTGTTCTGACATAATAATTGTTACCTTTAGATGTCCTTATTAAATTTTTTATGTGAATGTCGCCATTCACGCCCAAAATGATTACTTTTTACCATACGCTAATGGCAAGTTTTCGCCTGTCCAACCAACCAAACCTTCTTTCAAGGAACATACGCGTTCAAAACCAGCATGAATAAGATTCTCTGCCGGCGTACGAGATTCCGTGCCATTCGCAGAAACAACAATTACAGGCTGCTTTTTATGTTTTTCCAACTCAGCAAAATTGTTGTCTTTAATTTCAGAGGGAGTCAGGTTTACTGAACCAATAATATGCCCTTTGCGGAAATCTTCACGGGAACGTAAGTCCACGACAATGGCTTCTTCTTTATTGATCAGATTAATCGCTTGCGCACGAGTTATCTCTTTGGTTTTAGAGAATAAACCTCTCGTCGTAGTCACAATAACGGCAACCAGCAGTGCAATCCAGATGAGGCTTAAGGTCATATGCTGGTTAATAAATTGCATGATTTCTTGCAGCATGGGGGCAAAAACTCCCGTTGGTTAATAACAAATATCTAAGGTTCCAGAGTATACCTTTGTGTTGCGTCAATTACAGCCAAATAGCACAAGCTCAGTGCAAATTTTGCGGAGAGTTTCGAGAAAAAATAAAAATACCCTAAAAATGGAACACGTTAAGTGCATTATCAGCATCTGCTCTGTCACACTGGATGCATGCAGGAATTTCAACGATAAATAGGCTAATATGTTTATTATTATCCGATTTCGATGTTAAGACAGCATCATCTGAAAGTGTAAAAAATCAGCGTAGCATCTGGTAACGCTTTGTTCATCATGAAATAATCTAGTGCATACAGTAGCAAGGTATATTTACAGAAATGGCTGACAACAAGGAAATGCATAGCCGTCATTATCGGCGCAAGCAGAACTCACGGCGGAATAATATCTGTGCCTTATTGTTCTATGCTTTCCTGTTAGCTATTTTCAGCTTTAATACCTTTGCGAATCAAATTATCGCCAATAAAAATCAGCTGAAAGATCTCCAACAAAACATCGCGGAGAAAGAGAAAAGTGTGCAACAACAGCAGCAAAAACGGAGTTCTTTGCTAAATCAGCTGAAAGATCAGGAAAATACCATTTCCAAAATTGGTCAATCTCTACACAACACCCAAACTCAACTCAGTAAGCTGAATAAAGAGATTACCGCTCTAATCTCCAACATCAAAAAACTGGAAAAACAACAAAAAGCGCAACGAGATATGCTGGCACGCCAATTGGATGCGGCATTCCGTCAAGGGCAACATCAAGGGCTTGAACTCATGTTCAGAGGAGAAGAGGGTAAGAGGGGGGAGCGCATACTCGCTTACTATAGCTACCTTAATCAAGCCCGTCAGGACACCATTGTTAAACTTGAGCAAACAACAGTGGATTTAACTAAACAGAAAAAACTTGAGCAGCAGAAACAGGAAGAACAAAAACAAGTTCTGACTGAGCAACAACAACAGAAGCAGCAGATGGAAGTGGCCCGCAGCGCCCGACAAAAAACCCTAACTGAACTGGAATCTTCCTTAAAGAAAGACCAGAAAAATCTCGCTGAACTAAAACAAAATGAAACCCGTCTGCAAGATAAAATTGCCAAGGCAGAACGGGAAGCGAAAGCACGTGCTGAACGAGAAGCCAAAGAAGCTGCCCGTGTCCGTGCTCAGATTGCAGCGAAACAGAAACAAGCACAGCAAAAAGGCTCCAGCTATAAGCCAACTGAAGATGAACGCGCATTGATGGCACGTACCGGGGGCCTTGGCCGTCCTGCTGGTCAGGCAATCTGGCCTGTCCACGGTAAGGTGATACATCAGTTTGGTCAAGCGCTGCAAGGCGAATTACGCTGGAAAGGCATGGTGATTTCAGCCACAGAAGGCACTGAAGTCAAAGCGATATCCGATGGCCGGGTGCTGCTGGCTGACTGGTTACAAGGCTATGGGCTAGTTGTCGTTATAGAGCACGGTAAAGGTGATATGAGTCTCTATGGCTATAATCAGAGTGCTTTGGTCAGTGTTGGTCAGCAAGTTCGGGCCGGACAACCTATTGCATTGGTCGGAAACAGTGGCGGTCAGCAGCAACCCGCACTCTATTTTGAAATCCGCCGTCAGGGAAGAGCGGTAAACCCACAACCGTGGCTTGGGAGATAATCAGGTGAGACAACGCAAGTTCGCAAAACGCATTGGTACTACCGCCCTATTACTTTTGAGCCTACAAGCCAGTGCTGCCCGTTTGGCTATCGTTATCGACGATTTTGGCTATCGTCCTCATAATGAAAACAAAATATTGCAGATGCCTGTTGCAATCTCTATCGCCATTCTGCCAGATTCACCACATGGCAGGGAAATGGCTGAAAAAGCATACAAACAAGGGCGGGAGATCTTAATCCACCTGCCAATGGCACCTTTAAGCAAACAATTGCTAGAACCGGATACTCTCCAGCCAACCATGAGCAGTGAAGAAATTGACCGCATCATCCAGCGCGCAATACAAAAAGTCCCTTATGCTGTAGGAATTAATAACCATATGGGCAGCGCGATGACTTCGAGCTTGCCGGGAATGCAGAAAGTGATGCGCTCACTGTCTGGTTATAACCTCTATTTTCTCGACAGCGTGACGATTGGCAATACTCAAGTAACAAAGGCAGCACAAGGCACGCCTGTGCGCGTTATCCGTCGTCATGTTTTCCTGGATGATGTGCAATCAGAAGCAGAAACTCGCCATCAGTTAAACCGTGCAATTTCCATTGCCCGTAAGAATGGTTCCGCTATTGCTATCGGCCATCCTCATCCAACAACCATTCGCGCACTACAACAGATGCTGCCAACGCTTCCCACTGATATTGAGTTAGTCAGCCCAAGTAGGTTGTTAAGTGGCAAACCTGTTGGTGATAATCACTATAAATGGGGCAAGCTGTGTGAAATAAAAGAATCACCCGTCACAGTTAACAGCCAAGATTATCTGGCCGTTATTGGCGATACTCTGGTTGATAATCCTATTGTGAACACGGTGAGTCGATACATCCAGAAACTAGCCGGAAATAAATCTCAGGATAAAACAGAATAGAAATTCATCTTAAGAAATGGCTAATTATTTTATTATTTCTATTGATCGATGATAGCTTGCAATATTGCTAATGCCTCAAATAGGCGCTCAAGAGCTAAAAGCGCCTATTAATTTTAGTGATAACTGACTTGGTCGGTTAATCCCAGTTCAGAATAACTTTACCAGACTTCCCTGAACGCATGATGTCAAAACCTTGCTGGAAATCATCAACAGAGAACCGGTGAGTGATAATGGGGGTCAGATCCAAACCAGATTGAATCAATGTCGCCATTTTGTACCAGGTTTCAAACATTTCACGGCCATAAATGCCTTTAATAAACAAGCCCTTGAAAATCACCTGACTCCAGTCGATTGCCATATCTGATGGTGGAATACCCAACAACGCGACACGGCCACCGTGATTCATGGTATTCAATAAGGCACGGAATGCAGCGGGGGCACCGGACATTTCCAAACCAACATCAAAACCTTCCGTCATACCCAGTTCCGCCATGACATCGGTCAGATTCTCCTGGCTAACGTTCACCGCACGGGTAACACCCATTTTACGTGCCAGTTCAAGGCGATATTCGTTAACGTCTGTGATAACAACATGACGCGCACCCACATGTTTACAAACTGCCGCGGCCATAATACCAATTGGGCCTGCGCCAGAAACCAGCACATCTTCACCAACCAGATCAAACGAAAGCGCAGTATGAACAGCATTGCCAAATGGGTCAAAAATAGAAGCCAGTTCATCAGAGATGTTATCTGGGATTTTGAACGCATTAAATGCAGGAATAACCAGATATTGAGCAAAAGAACCGGGGCGATTTACCCCCACGCCAATGGTATTACGGCATAAATGAGTACGGCCACCACGACAGTTACGGCAGTGACCACAAGTAATATGCCCCTCGCCAGACACCCGGTCACCAATTTTAAAACCTTTTACTTCCTGACCAATCGCAACAACTTCGCCAACATACTCATGACCAACAACCATCGGTACAGGAATGGTTTTTTGCGACCAGTCATCCCAGTTATAGATGTGCACATCCGTACCACAAATCGCCGTTTTACGGATTTTGATCATCACATCATTGTGCCCCAACTCTGGTTCAGGCACATCGACCATCCAGATGCCTTCTTCTGCTTTTAACTTTGACAATGCTTTCATAGAGATGCCTTATGCAATTACATTTAATTGCTTACCAATTCGCGTGAACGCCGCGACTGCGCGTTCAATTTGCTCTTCCGTATGCGCTGCTGACATTTGTGTGCGGATACGGGCCTGATTTTTAGGGACTACCGGATAGAAGAAACCAGTAACATAAATGCCTTCTTTCAGTAATTCTGCGGCAAACTCTTGTGCTAATTTCGCATCACCTAACATGACCGGAATAATCGCATGGTCAGCACCCGCCAAAGTGAAACCTGCGGCTGTCATTTTTTCACGGAACAGGTTAGCGTTCTTCCACAGACGATCACGCAATGCATCTCCCTCTTTCAGCATATCCAGCACCTTGATGGATGCCGCTACAATCGCCGGGGCCAGTGAGTTGGAGAACAGATATGGGCGTGAGCGCTGGCGCAACCATTCAACAACTTCTTTACGTGCCGCAGTATAACCACCGGAAGCACCACCCAACGCTTTACCTAATGTGCCGGTAATGATGTCAATACGATCCATTACGTCACAATATTCGTGAGTACCACGACCATGAGCACCAACAAAACCAACAGCATGAGAGTCATCCACCATGACCATTGCATCAAATTCATCAGCCAAGTCACAGATAGACTTCAAATCAGCGATCACACCATCCATCGAGAACACACCATCGGTTGCAATCACAATATGGCGTGCATTATCTGCTTTGGCTTTCTCTAATTGTACTCTCAGTTCTTGCATATCATTATTAGCATAACGATAACGCTTCGCTTTGCATAAACGGACGCCATCAATAATAGAAGCGTGGTTCAGCGCATCAGAGATAATGGCATCTTCCGGCCCAAACAGTGTTTCAAATAGACCACCATTAGCATCAAAACAAGAAGAATAAAGAATGGCATCTTCCATACCCAAAAATTCTGCCAGTTTTTTCTCCAGCTCTTTATGAGTATCCTGAGTCCCGCAAATAAAACGAACAGATGCCATACCAAAACCGTGGCTATCCATTCCCGCTTTAGCAGCGGCAATAAGCTCAGGGTGATTAGCCAAACCTAAATAGTTATTTGCACAGAAGTTAATAACATGGCTGCCATCGGCTACAGCAATGTCAGCATTTTGTGCAGAAGTGATGATACGTTCATTTTTGAATAACCCCTCAGAGTGGGCTTGCTCTAATTGTTCATTAATTTGCTGATAAAATGATGCTGACATTTATTTTCTCCTGATTTATAAATGAAGGGTTGTGACATATTTTACTCATTGATCAGGCTACTGACGACACTATCAGGCAGATAATATTAACTTTGCTGTATCCGTCACGTCATGCAATCTGAATTACCATAATATTTCAGTATATTCCCCTGCTTAAGCTGCTGTCGTCATGGGTGTTAGATGTTATTATAGAAGCAATTTGCTTCATTAACCCGATTGTAGAGGTAAATCTAATGATCATTGTCACTGGCGGTGCTGGATTTATTGGCAGCAATATTATCAAAGCACTAAATGACGAAGGATATAAAGATATTCTGGTCGTAGATAATCTGAAAGATGGTACTAAATTCGCCAATCTGGCTGACCTGGATATTGCTGATTACATGGACAAGGAAGAGTTTATTGCCAGTATTCTAGCCGGTGATGACTTCGGTGACATTGATGCTATTTTCCACGAAGGCGCTTGCTCATCCACAACCGAGTGGGATGGCAAGTATATGATGGATAATAACTATCAATATTCAAAAGAATTACTACACTATTGCCTTGAACGCCGCACTCCTTTCCTATACGCCTCCTCAGCGGCAACCTATGGCGGCCGCACTGATAATTTTATCGAAGAGCGTCAATATGAGAAACCACTTAACGTTTATGGTTACTCTAAATTTCTGTTCGACCAATATGTCCGGGATATCCTGCCCCAAGCTGATTCACAAATTTGTGGTTTCCGTTATTTCAATGTGTATGGCCCACGTGAAGGGCACAAAGGTAGTATGGCGAGCGTTGCCTTTCATTTGAACAATCAAATCAATCAGGGACAAAACCCAAAACTATTCGCTGGCAGTGAAAGCTTCCAACGTGATTTTATTTATGTTGGTGATGCCGCAGCGGTTAATCTTTGGTTCTGGAAAAACGGCGTTTCCGGTATTTATAACTGTGGAACGGGCCGTGCTGAATCTTTCCAGGCAGTTGCCGATGCGGTGGTTGAATTCCATCAAGATAAATCACTCATTATTGAACATATTGATTTCCCTGAACATTTGAAAGGTCGTTATCAACGCTTCACGCAAGCGGATCTGACCAAGCTTCGCGCGGCGGGTTATGATCAGCCATTCAAAACCGTTGCCGAAGGAGTAACGGAATATATGCATTGGCTTAATCAGGATAAGTAATCTACTCGCTATGAAAATATTGGTGATCGGCCCTTCGTGGGTGGGTGACATGATGATGTCGCAGAGCCTTTACCGGACATTAAAGGCTTTGCATCCTAATGCAGAAATTGATGTGATGGCGCCAGCCTGGTGCCGCCCACTGCTGGACAAAATGCCGGAGGTCAATCAAGCATTAGCTATGCCATTAGGGCATGGCGCACTGGCATTAGGCGAACGCCGTCGTTTGGGGGTCGCCCTGCGTGAACGTAAATATAATCGTGCTTATGTGCTACCAAATTCTTTCAAATCTGCCTTGGTGCCTTTCTTCGCCAATATTCCTCTGCGCACCGGCTGGCGTGGTGAAATGAGATATGGATTGCTCAATGATATTCGTACATTGAATAAAGAAGCCTTCCCACTAATGGTTCAACGCTATGCGGCATTGGCTTACGATGCAAAACCTAGTTGTGCGGCAGATCTGCCTCAACCATTACTTTGGCCTCAATTAGATGTCAGTGATGAAGATATTGCTGAATCCACCGCAGCATTCAATATTTCTGATCATCGGCCTATCATCGGGTTCTGCCCCGGCGCAGAATTTGGCCCGGCAAAACGCTGGCCGCATTATCACTACGCCGCATTGGCTCAACAGCTTATTACTAAAAAGGGATATCAAATTCTGCTATTTGGCTCTGCCAAAGATCACGAAGGTGGAGAGGATATTCGCAAAGCACTGACGGAAGAAGCCTGTGAACACTGCGTCAATCTTGCCGGACAAACCTCTCTTGAACAGGCAGTCAATATTATCGCTGCCTGTGATGCCATTGTGACCAACGATTCTGGTTTGATGCATGTTGCCGCAGCACTTAATCGCCCTCTGGTTGCACTTTACGGCCCAAGTAGCCCAGATTTTACCCCACCATTATCCGATAAAGCGGAAGTTATTCGCCTTATTACTGGCTATCACAAAGTCAGAAAAGGTGACAGCGCACATGGCTATCATCAGAGTTTGATTGATATCCAACCAGAGCAGGTGATAGCTTCCCTGGAAAAATTATTACAAGCGGAGAACCAGAGTTAATGCGGGTTTTACTGGTTAAAACTTCTTCTATGGGCGATGTCCTCCACTCGCTCCCTGCACTGACTGATGCAGAAAGAAACTTACCTGATGTCCGTTTTGATTGGGTAGTAGAGGAAGGTTTTGCTCAAATCCCCGGCTGGCACAATGCGGTTGATCAAATTATTCCTGTTGCTATTCGCCGCTGGCGTAAAAACTGGTTTAGTCCAGAAATTCGCGCGGAACGCCGTTTATTCAAAGAAAAATTAAAATTACATCAATATGATGCCATCATCGATGCTCAAGGGTTATTGAAAAGCGCATTTTTGGTCACTCGATTAGCTTATGGCCCTAAGCATGGTTACAACCGTAAAAGTATCCGTGAGCCATTAGCAAGTTTTTTTTATGATTTCTGTCATGCAGTCAGTAAGCAACAGCACGCCGTAGAACGTATCCGGGAACTGTTTGCCGTCAGCCTGGGTTATACCAAACCGGCAGCACAGGGCGATTATGGGATTGCCCGTCATTTTCTGCATCAGCATCCAGAAAATCAGGGTAATTATCTGATTTTTCTCCATGCCACCACTCGCGATGAAAAACATTGGCCGGAAAGCTATTGGCGACAACTTATTGCTGAAATTCAGCCGTCAGGTGTACGAATTAAGCTCCCCTGGGGCGCAGAACATGAATACCAACGTGCGCTAAGGCTGGCGGAAAACTTTCCTCATGTGGAAGTGTTACCAAAGCTGACCTTGGCACAAGTAGCCCAAGAACTGGCCGGTGCAAAAGCGGTTGTTTCTGTTGATACTGGCCTGAGTCACCTCACTGCTGCATTGGATCGCCCGAATATCACGTTGTTTGGTCCGACAGATCCAGGACTAATTGGTGGTTATGGCAAAGAACAAATATCTTTAAAAGCGGAGGATGGAAATATCAAAAGTATTACGCCATCGAAAGTATTAGTTCATCTTCAAAAAAATATTGGTTGATTAATTATTAAATCTAAGGCGTTTCTGGTAGACGCCTGATTTTTTAATCATCAACTGAAAACAAATAATTTGCCATAAATCATATTCTATATTACCTATTCAAACGTTAAAATAAGCGATTTATAATAATAGATTTAAATAATTTCAAGTCATATTCCTCCATTAACCCAATGATATCAAATATATTATTTAAACTATTTTTATCGTAAACTATATTATACAAAAACTTCCTTTAAATTTAATCTTATTAATAATAATGAGTCCTAATTTAAACAAAATAATATATTTAATACTTAACCTAATTTAGGCAGTATTATCTGCCCAAAATTAAGCGAATCTCTATTAATATCTTTATGTTAATTCTATTTTATTAATCATGATGACGTCTTAAATTGATAATATTCAGCTAATGTCATTCCTCGAACCTGTGGCTGTAAGTAGTTAAATAATGCCTCCAAATCCTGATAAAGTAGTTCAATCTGTTCTTCATTTTTAAACGTCGGGCTACCACCAGGCATAAATTCAGATGAATGCAGCATAAACTCAACATAATCACAACCTTCTGCTAATGTCTGCTGGACCACTTTTTTCATCTGTTCCAGATTGCCCCCTTTTGGCCTTAGCCAGTTAACAGATGGAGAACGCTGTTTCCCACGTAAGCTGTCATATTTCTGTTTAAGGAAATTCATCAACGGAGGATGTTTATATTGAATGCTCATAGGGACTTCCAGCAAAGGAGAATCACCTTCTTTAGTAATATCCTGCAAATCCATAAAATAGGCATAAGATGGAAAATAACGATAATCAGTTCCACCTTTGCCATTAGGATCACCTTTGGTGAAACGCCAATTAACCCGTGGCGTTACTGAACAATCGACGTGATAACCATATTCCACCAGTAATTCAGCATAATATTCATTAAATGCCCAACGACCTGCCCGATGACTTAACATTTTAATCTGTAGTTTGTCTTCCAATAATTTAGTCATGAGATCAATTTTAGCTCTGACTTGTTCTTTCGGAAATTCAATCAGATAAGGTTTATAACGCATATCATCATCTGTAAGAGGAACAAGTGGTGGATTATTCCAGGCATGTAAATGCATACCAATTTCCCCCTGTCCTCTGGCAATAATATCTTTGGCAAATTCAATGTATAAATCATCCATTGCCATTTCATAGTTCGTCAACCAAACTGGTTTAAAACCAAAGCGCTCACATAAACTCTGAAATCTTGGTAAATAATGGGTGTTTTTTGTCGAGATCTGACCGTGATTTTGCCACAGGTCATCACCCTCAGTATCAATAGTGATAATAAATGCAGGTCGAGTCATCAGAATATGCCTACAATAGAATAAAATGATGCCTTTATAGTACGCAAATCTATAAAATAGTGCAATTATCCTATCATATATATAGCAGTTACATATCTCATTAAATCCCATATTTCATATCTAATCTTATCAATAAGAAACATTATGAAATGTTAGATCTTTAGGGAAGTTGTTTTTTCTTCTATTAAGTTCTCCTAATTTCTGAGACTTTTTTCATTCATTAATTTATCTAAATAATCATACTCAAAAAGCGCATATAACCACTCTTACTTCTTCATTAAGGATAGATATTTTGCCAAAATAATATCTAAATCAAATTTCTTATACATATCCTTTGTAATTACAGGCGGTTTATAATAGACACACTCCATTTTCTCTGCAAGCGAATCAACGGTCAGTGCTGATTTATATTTTTCCAACTCACCAACCATAATTTCATTAACGCCACCGGGACACATCGTGCTAACAATGGGGGTATCACAAATCAATGATTCAATCAGTACGTTACCTAATCCTTCACTGTCAGAACTCAAGACCACCGCTTTAGCTCCACGGATGACAGGTAATGGATTTTCAAGAAATCCGGTTAAAACAACTTTAGATTGTAGGTTTAAATCCACAATCTTCTGTTTTATTTGTTGAGTAATAGCCTCATCTCCGTGACCAACAATTAATAATTTACAGGGAATATTCGCTTTAACAAACGCTTCCAATAAACGATCATGCCGCTTAACCCGGTGAAATCTGCCAACATGTAATAAATAGGTCTCATCCGAATAGGGGTTATTTTGCAGAGATTTTTCTTTAATATCTGGGATATTGAAAGGATTATAAATCGTCACCATTTTATTAGGCGTAAGTAACAAATTATTTTCTAAATCTTTTCCTACCGCATCAGATACACAAATTAAATTCTGGTTATTGTATGTCCACTTGATTTTTTGTTTCTTGATCCAGCGAGATAATCCCGTTTTATTACCAAGATATGAGCTTGAAAATACGCCATGAATACAAAACCATACGTTTAATTCCGCTAATACTTTTGATCTCACGACAATGCGATCAGTTTTATGCAAGTTTGAGACAATCAACGAAGGGATTCCCTTACGAAGAAAAACTTTTTCTAAAACTTTATCCATAGATTTAGCCCGACGGCAAATCTCAGTCTGTCTTCTAAAAGGCCCTTTGTAGCTATCAACATCAATGATCAGTTCAATACCACCAGGCACTGAATATTCACACTTCTCTGCCAAAGAGAGCAGCGTAACAGCATATCCTCTCCGTTGCAGACCATCACAAAGCCGGATAGTGACATTTTCTGCACCACCTCCAGGTAATCCATCAATGATAAATAATATGTGTTCTTTCATGATGAGAGCACCCTTTCGTATAATCCAATAAGCTGTTGTGATAAATGTTCCGGTGTATAACAGAGTATTCCTGTTCTCGCTAATTCTGACATTTTATTATTCAAATGATCTGAAGGCGTATTCTGAATCGCTTCCGTAATATCTGAAATAGCCAGAGCATCACATACAAACCCGTTATTCCCATAGTTAACAAATTCAGCGCCACCACATGTCGTACTGGTTATTACCGGAAGTCCGCAAGCCATTGCCTCCAGTATCACATTTGGAAACGGATCATATAAGGTCGGGAGCAACAAACCATCTGCAAGCTGATAAAAAGGTAACGTCTTTTTTTGAACGCCCATAAACCTGATTCGTTCATCACATCCCTGTGAATTGGCAAACTGCTTATATTTTTTTTCTTCCTTATCCTGCCCTACAACTATTAAATAGGCATCAGTCGCACTCACTGCCTGAATCGCGGCTTTTAATCCCTTTCGCTCAAACCCCGAACCAACATAAACCAAACATTTAGCCTGTACGGGAAGGTTATGTTCTTTCCTTAATTGTATTCTCTGAGATTCCGTTGCCGGAAAAAATTGTTTATTGTCTATCGAATTATAAATAACCGATATTTTTTCCTCAGAAAGCCCAAAATCCGTCATGACCTCCCTTTTTACCATTTCCGAGTTACAAATAACCATTTTTAACTCTGGTGCCGAATACATCTTTTGCTCAGCATCCATCACATAACGATGGTAACGACTCGTAAAAAGTAATTTGCTTCGCCAAGGAGATAAAACACGCGCACGCTGCTGTAACCAACGCTGATGAACGCCGTCACCCGCACGATAAATATCGCAACCAGCAATACGTTCATGACTCTGAACAAGATCAAATTGCTCTTTTTCCCATATTGTTTTGGCAGCTTTGGCAAATCCTCTCTCACGGCTGATGCGTCCCCATTTATGAGGATTTGCTAAATGAACATGCCAATCAGGATTAATGTCTCCCTGCCAGGAACGCGTAATAACGTTGAGCTCCAGATTTTCATTCCCTAAAGCTTGTAAGGCGCGGGAGACAAAACGTTCTGCACCACCATCCGGACGATATTTCTGCCGAACAATCGCAAGACGTACTAATTTCATAATAAATTTCTCCGAGCGGCAGCAATAATCATCTCACTGGGAATGACATTCAGATAACGTATATCCGTTTTAGTATCAACATCATCAGGATCAGGTAAATCACCATAGTCACCAGCCCAAATAACTTCACCTTTCGCTTCCCACGGACGCCAGAATACTAATTTTGATGGCCCAAATAAAGCGATACCAGGTGTTTTTAACGCAGCTGCCATATGCATAGCAACGGAATCCATCCCTATGAATAAATTAGCCCCATCAATCAGCGCTGCAAGTTGAGGCAACGTTAATTGGCCGGCAAAAGAAATCACTCTCTCTTTTGGGCAATTTAATAAAATCTTCTCTACCATCTCTTCCTCCTTACGATCTGGCCCGGAGGTAACAACAATTATCCAACCATCAGACTGTAGTGCACTAATCGTTTCACTCATTTTTTTTTCATCCCAACATTTAAAAAACCAGCGGGATGTTGGTTGCACAACAATATATTTTTGATTTACACCATGCTTATCAAGAAGCACCAAAACAGCCTCTTTATCCTCCTGGCAGTAACTCATCGTCACTGTAGTGTTGATTAACGGAAGATTTAACAGCGAAAGAGTTGACAAATTTTGCTCAACAATATGCAAAAACTGACTATGCTCTGTCGGCACAAGATTTGTGAAACATTTTTTCCAAAATAGGCTGCGTCGTTTTGCTAAATCAAACCCAATACGCACTTTTGCGCCAGTAAATCGTGTCACAAATGCACTATACCATTGATCAGTAAGATTAATAACCAGGTCGTATTGACGATGTTTTAATCGTTTAAGCAATCTCCATTCATGACCAAAATGGGTTTTAATCCCTTGTTTCTTCCATTGTCTATCTATAGAAAATAGATTAGCCACAGCAGAAAAATCAGCCAATATTGGTTCAGTTTCTTTGTAGAGTAAAACATCAATTTCCACCGCGGGATAATTATCCTTAAGAGTATTAATAACCGGTGTAATTAATAATACATCACCATGATGTCGTAACTTTATTATCAGAATACGGTCAAATTGAGTTTGTAATTTACTCATTGCATTCCCAGTATAAAGATACAGATAAAAGAGAAAACTGCCGCAACTATGTGCAGAAGCTGCAAAAAATCCGCTCTACCTTCATATATAATAGAAGCACGATCTTACGCAAAAACCCTAATTTACCTCTCCAATTCTGTTCAGATCCTAGAAGCCATACGCATTTTCATACTTTCTTTGAAGCAATGTGATACTATTGACGCTAATTTATATAAGTGAATTTGATAGAATGTTACTGCGTTTATATCAGGTACTTCTCTACCTTATCCAACCTCTGATTTGGTTGCGTTTATTACTCCGCAGTCGCCAAGCCCCTGCTTACCGTCAGCGCTGGGGTGAACGCTACGGTTTCTGTGCCGGTAAAGTTGCCGCTGGAGGCATCCTGCTCCATTCCGTTTCCGTTGGTGAAACGTTGGCCGCCATCCCTTTAGTCAGAGCCTTGCGCCATCACTATCCTTTTTTACCGATTACCGTGACAACGATGACGCCAACGGGCTCAGAAAGAGTGCTTTCTGCTCTGGGAAATGATGTTAATCACGTCTATTTGCCATACGATCTCCCCGGTTCCATGGAGCGCTTTCTCAATCAAGTTAATCCAAAATTAGTCATTATTATGGAAACAGAACTTTGGCCTAATCTGATTTTCCAACTTCACCAACGTAACATTCCTTTGGTCATTGCTAATGCCCGCTTGTCTGCACGTTCCGCTGAGGGATATCAAAAAGTAGCGAGTTTCGTAAAAACAATGTTGCGCAGCATTACCTTAATTGCCGCTCAGAATCCGGAAGATGGTGAACGTTTTGTTGAACTGGGTCTAAAACGCTCTCAACTGACTATCACTGGTAGTTTGAAATTCGATATCTCAGTAACACCTGAATTGGCAGCCAAAGCAGTGACATTACGGCGCCAATGGGCTGCTCGCCGTCCTGTCTGGATAGCCACCAGCACCCATGATGGAGAAGAGAGTATTATTCTAGATGCTCATTGCAAGTTACTGAAACAATGTCCAAGTCTGCTGCTGATCCTGGTACCACGCCATCCTGAACGTTTTATTAAAGCTGAAGAATTAACAAAGAAAGCCGGACTCAGCTATATTCTTCGCAGTTCTGATAAAATCCCTGACGCCAATATTCAGGTCGTTATCGGTGATACGATGGGGGAACTGATGCTGCTCTATGGTATTGCCGATCTGGCTTTTGTTGGTGGCAGCCTGGTTGAACGTGGCGGCCACAACCCACTAGAAGCGGCAGCCCATGCTATTCCAGTGCTGATGGGCCCTCATACCTTTAACTTTAAGGATATCTGCACCAAGCTGAATCAGGCTAATGGTCTAATTACCGTTACGGACAGCCACTCTTTATTCACCGAGATCAACAGCTTACTGACTGACGAAGATTATCGTCTGTATTATGGCCGCCACGCAGCAGAAGTACTGCATGAAAATCAGGGGGCTCTTCAACGTCTACTTAAACTGCTGGAACCCTATCTCCCACCTCGGAGCCACTGAATGAGTGACAAAAAACGTCTTTCCGTTGTCATGATCGCTAAGAATTCAGCGGATTTGATAGCAGATTGTCTGGCTTCAGTCCGTTGGGCTGATGAAATCATCGTACTCGATTCTGGTAGTTCAGACGATACCTGCCAGATAGCACAGGCAATGGGTGCAAAAGTATTCTCCAATACTCGCTGGCCGGGATTTGGTCGTCAGCGTCAGCTAGCTCAGCAATACGCCTCTGGCGATTATATTTTTATGATCGATACTGATGAACGCGTAACATCAGAACTCAGAGCATCCATAGAACAGACTCTGGCACATATTGATCACAATAAAGTCTACAGTTGTGCCCGCCGGAACTTGTTCCTTGGCCGCTTTATGAAACACAGCGGCTGGTACCCAGATAGGGTTATTCGTCTCTACGCCCGTGATCGTTATCAATACAATGATAATCAAGTTCATGAATCTCTTGAAACTCATGGCGCTCCAGTCGTTATTTTGCAAGGAGATTTACTTCATCTTACTTGCCGTGATTTGATGGAATTTCAGAGAAAACAGCTAAATTATGCTAAAGCCTGGGCAGAACAGCGCTATGAACAAGGTAAACAGTGCAGTTATTTCTCAATTTTCAGTCACACTTTTGGCGCTTTCTTTAAAACCTGGCTGTTGCGAGCTGGCTTTCTTGATGGTAAACAAGGGTTAGTATTGGCTATTGTCAACGCTCAATATACGTTTAATAAATACGTCGCATTGTGGGAAAAGAGACAACGAAAGGGTAAAAATTGATGAAAACCAAAGCCATTTATCCCGGAACATTTGATCCTGTTACCTACGGTCATATCGATATCGTCACCCGCGCCGCAGATATGTTTGACCATGTTCTATTTGCTATCGCCAACAGTGCCAGAAAGAATCCTATGTTTACTCTGGATGAGCGCATTATCCTGGCAAAAGAGGTGACCTCACATCTGGATAATGTGGAGGTGGTAGGTTTCTGTGAATTAATGGCTAATTTTGCAAAAAAACAACAAGCAAATATTCTTATCCGTGGCCTTCGTTCAGTATCTGATTTTGAGTATGAATGGCAGCTTGCCAATATGAACCGCCACTTTATGCCCGAATTAGAGAGCGTTTTTCTGCTGCCATCACAAAATCTCTCGTTTATATCTTCATCCTTGATTAAAGATGTTGCTCTCCACGATGGCGATATCTCATCATTCTTGCCAGAACCTGTCGCCCAAGCTATGCTAAAAAAGCTAGGCAAGTAATTTACTCCGTTCACTGGAGGCGGCACAAGGTAAGATATTCCCTATGCAACGCCTCCCCCTAACTATCCAATATCAACTAAATCCGATATCAACTAATACTGACAGTGACGGCAAAAGAAAGTACTGCGCTGCCCAAGCTTAATACTCTCTATTTTTTCACCACAGATTCGGCATGGCTCTCCGACTCTGCCATAAACAAACAATTCCTGAGCAAAATAGCCCGGTTTACCATCAGATTGCAGGAAATCTCTGAGTGTCGTACCACCCTGCTCAATAGATCGTTGTAGAACCTTCTTAATCGTTTCTGCCAGTAAATTAGCTTCACACTCAGTTAAAGTATGCGCGGGACGATCAGGCTGAATATGGGCAGTAAACAACGCTTCATTCGCATAGATATTACCGACGCCAACAACCAGTTTGTTATCCATTAGCCAGGGCTTAATCAAGGTTTTTTTATTACTTGATCGGGTATAGAGATAAGAACCATTAAAATCATCAGAAAGTGGCTCAGGCCCTAAATGAGCCAATACCGAACACCGTTCGAGGTCATCACTCCATAGCCACGCACCAAATCGTCTGGGATCGGTATAACGCAAAACCTTACCATCCGCCATCACTAAATCCACATGATCATGTTTCTCCGCAGAGCGCTCCTCCGGCAGGATACGCAAGCTGCCCGACATCCCCAAATGGACAATAATCCAACCATCTGCCAGTTCAATCAGCAAATATTTGGCCCGGCGTTGAATGCTAAGCACACGCTGGTCATTCAACTTCATAATTTCTTCCGCCACCGGCCAACGTAACCGACCATTCCTGACTACCGCATATTGGATCACATTCCCTACCAGATGTGGCTCTATTCCCCTCCGGCTGGTTTCTACTTCTGGTAGTTCTGGCATGGTAATAACTCCTAATTATGTATATTGTTTCAACTCTATTGCATCTCAGCAGATTAAGATAATCTTTTCATGTATTATTTCCAACCAAACTCAACAAAAATGAAAGCAGATTGATACATATGTTTAATATTAAAAGTCGTGATAAAAGGTCATTATGGAATTTATCCATCATTGGGATTTATATAGCCCTGGTTTATCTGCCTGATATAACAAGATATAAAAATCTGGTTATCGTGCTTATTGGCATTACAGCACTAACCTATTTGGTGACAGATTTTCGTCAAGTGATGTGCTCCATGCGTAGTTCACTATTTCTATCCATACTGTTATTCATCGTAGCAATGTTCTATTCAGTGGCGATTTCCGTCGATCCCGCATTGAGTTTTCAAGAGATGAATAAACCTATCTTGAATGGGCTGTTATTGTTCAGTTTTACTTTTCCTGTTGTACTGTACAAAGAAGATAAAGAGAGTATTGCCAAGATGGTTCTGTATTCATTTGCCATTGGTATGCTGGCAATATGTCTAACTGATATTGGTAAATACATTATTAACTACAATAAAGGTGAAATGCCTTTTACCAACTTCAACCACAGAGAATTTTCTTACGGTTTTATTTTCTATTTTCCCGTCTTACTTTGTACTTGGGCATTGTGGAAGAAACATACCTTGGTGAGTTGGCTGATACTGGCTGTTGCTTGCGCTATCAGTCTGTTTTTGTTATTAGGTACCTTAGCCCGTGGTGCTTGGGTCGCCATTGCCGTCATCACTGCTTTTATCATCATCATTAATCGGGAATGGAAGCTGACCATAATAGCGAGTTTAATCCTTAGCTTTTCAATTGCGCTTTCTCACACTACGATAATAGCTAATGAAAATACTAAATTATTATTTTGGAAGCTTACTCAAACTGATAGCAGCCATCGTTATAAAAATGGCACACAAGGGTCTGCTCTTGAGTTGATTCAAGAAAACCCGATTAAAGGCTACGGTTATGGCAATAAAGTCTATCATAAGGTCTACAATGAACGAGTTGCTGACTATCCAGACTGGATATATCGCACATCCATTGGCCCCCATAATATCTTTCTGGCATTCTGGTTTGCCGGTGGAATCATCGGTTTGATCACAACCTTGCTGATGACTTTTTCAGCTCTGTACACAGGTAGCCATATTATTAGCCGTAACAATGGTGTAATAAAGCAGGCCAGTATTATTCTACTAACAGGATTTATCGGATTGTTTATTGTCCGAGGAGCCTTTGAAAATACCTATATCAATGAAATAGGTATTCTGTTCGGTCTGATGATCGTTCTATATAAGCAGAAAAACGATTAACCAGATATCTCGGCTATATTATCAAACCGATTATTATGCAGAAATATCCTTTGATATTGTCTGCATAATAAGCTTCGCTCGCTGTTCCCAATTAAAATGCTCTGTCACCAACATTTTTGCATAACTGACTTGTGACTTAACTTTTTCTGGATTATCTCTTATTAACTGAATCTGTTGAGCAAAACTCTCCGCATTTTCACTGTCAGCAAAACTGACCGCATTTTCATCAGCTACATCACGAATCGAAGGAAAATCGGAGATAACCACAGGCTTATCCATCGCCATATATTCAAATAGTTTCAGTGGCGAAGTATAGCGACTGCCAATGCTGGTTTTGGTTAATGGCAACAGACAAATATCATTATTTGCAATTATCTGAAAACGTAATTTAGGTTGAATAAACCCAAGAAAATTGATTTTATCGCCAACCCCCATTTGCTGAGCAATCTGCCGCAATTGCTGAATTTGCCCTGGTTCACCACCCGCAATATTCAATACTGCATTCTCAAGGTAAGCCATCGCTTTGATCGCCGTAGGAACACCTTTCCAACGATGCAAGCTGCCCAAATAAAGGATCTGGGTTGGTAATTCACCGTCGGCTGATACACGTTTATCTAATAATATCGACTCGACTGCCAGCATATCCACACCATCTGGCGCAACAACTATTGGCGTGCTGACATTATATTCACTAATAATATCATCACTGAGTAACGACGTCAGAACGAAAATAATCCTGGACTGACGATAAACAAGGTGTTCAATTTCTCTCAGCTTCTGATATTTACGCTGATTTTTATTTTTACTTAAATCATGCGACTCTTTAAATGATTGGGCAAAAATCTCATGACTTTCAAAAAATAGCGGAATTTCTGGATGTTCACATAATAAATATTTTGCCATTTTCAGATTACGGGTGAAAATGGCATTTACCTCATTTCTCTTCAACCAATGGGAAACCTGGAAATAGAACATTTTTTGGGTATTGAACGGAAAATACCATTTACGCCGAATATTGCGTAAAGATATCAGTCTAGCTGATAGTGATAATGAACGTCCCAGTATCTCCTCAGCGGTATTTTTACCTTCAGGCGTAACCAGATATACGTAGGCTCCTTGGCGAGCAAACGCATCAACATTTTGCAAAATTTGCAATGATGCTACCCGATAATCAGGAACCGGATAGGGATCAATATAGGCAATCTTCATTATTTATCGCTTTCAGTAAACGATTTGCCGAATGCTCCCAGGTATACATTGTTTCAATCCGTTGACGAGCTGATTTTCCCATTCTTTGCCCCCTGTCTGGTAGACACAATAAAAAATTAACCGCATTGGCAATTGCAGAAGCATCTCCTGGCGTGACTAAAATACCCGAATTGTTTTCGTTGCCGACAACTTCAGGTATACCGCCGATATAACTGGCAATGACCGGTCTACCACACGCCATCGCTTCCGCAATCGTAATCCCAAACGCTTCATCACCAATACTTGGGAAAATCCCTGCGTCACCAGCAACATAATATTCAGGCAACTGATCATGCCCTACCGGTGGATGGAAGATGACCTGTTTTTCCAGCCGCAATGCCGCAACCCGCTTTTCCAAACGTTTCAGATCTTCACCTGACCCGATGATCAGCAATTTAACATCTTTATCCTGTAGCTGAGCCATTGCATCAATAGCCACATGCATGCCTTTCCAGCCAACCAACCGCCCGGCAAAGGTCAGCAAAAATGTTTTATCACTGATCCCAAGACGAGTTCTGACAGAAGAATCTATCGGCCTGAATTTATTAATATCAACACCATTGTAAATCACCTTCGGGAATTGTTTAAAATGGTGCTGAATCTGCCAGGCATTAAAATGGCTGCATGCCACCCAAGCTGAAATTCGCTTACTCAGTTTTCTATCACCCCTGAAAAAACTGGTACCACCGCTCATATAGCAAAATTTAGTGCGGCTCTCTTTTGGCATCATTCGAGGCCAGAAAAAATCAAATGGCTTAGTCAGAATAACCCAATCAAAATCCTCAGTAACAACCGTATCACGAGCATGGCGAGCAAATGAGTAACGTTCAATAATACGTTGAAAACGTCGACCAATATTAATCACTTTCTCTCTGGGAATGAATGGAAAAGTGTGAACCTCGATTGCTCTTCCATTGAGTTCTGGCTGGACATCACCCTTTCCACCAAAAATATGGATCTCATGACCAGCATCAGTCAACGCTTTCGCAAGTTCCCAGACTGCCGTCTGAATACCACCGTAAGACATCGTTACAGTGACATCAACCAAACCTATTTTCATCTTTTCTTCCTGATGACTTAGTTTCTAGTAACTTTTGCGTTGCCTGCCAGACTTGTTCAACAGATATTGCAGACATCGGGTCTTTGCGTGTGGCTTGCATATAGTGAACCGGATGTTCAATAACCACCAAATGCGAATGCTGTTGAGGTGCCAAAAAGCGGCCTGGGTGGAAACTATGATACATAGCAACCATCGGGATACCTAATGCACCGGCTAAGTATGTCGGCCCTGTATCAACACCAATGTACAAATCAAGTTGACTCATTATTGCTGCATTTTGTCGCATTATCAGTCTACCAACCAATGAAGTACACTTTTCAGCCCCTAACCTTTTTGCCAGTGACTGTGCAGCAATTTTACCGTCAGTACTGCCCAATAACATAATATGCGCATGGGGATAACGGCTATAAATGTATTGCGCTAATCGATAAAAATGTTCAACCGGCCAGTCACGATAAGCTTTTGCCGGGAAACTTTGTAACTGAAAACCAATCAGGAGCCTGTTTTCTAAATGATACTGCCGTATAAAACCATCGGCAAAGTGTAACTCCTTTTCACTCACACAATAATTCAACCGCCAGTTATTCACCTCAACATCTACCGCACTAGCAAGCATGGCCCGTTCCTGTTGAGCTGGCATCAACGTCTTTGGTTTTTCCACAGTCAGCCAATCAGATTGCAACGTGGACTTATCTGAAAATGAAACTGTTAAGCGTGATTTACGTTTCGCATACTGCAATAAAGGTTTACCATCACTATATACTAAAGCCAGATCATCATGTTTACAGGTAAACCAACCACACCATTTTGCCTTACCTTTCGAAAAAGCAGTCAATTTATTGATATCACTTATATTTTCAAGGATCTGTTTAGTCCTTTTATGAGCCATAACATCAATATTCGCACCAGGCCATTTCTGTTTTAAAGCACGGATCACCGGCGTTACCAATAAGGTATCACCGAAACGTGCTATAACAATGATCAGAATATTCTTAAGCTGCATAAGACAATTATCTAATTAATATGCCATAAAATTCAACAAAATATACAAAAAAACCATTTTGCATACGATTCATCGCAACAGGGTGATTTAACTAATAATCAACTTTAAAGTAGTTCAATATCAATAAGCTGACATTACCCAAAACCATAAACCAAAGAATAAGGACCAGAATAAATCTTAAAGAATGCTAATGTTTTTTACCTTTAATGCTGCGAAAAAAGATATTTTCCATTTTATCTAACATATTATCCATGCCAAATAAAGCCATTGCCCGTTCTAATGAAGAATGCCTGAATTGCAAACGCAGTTCATTATTATGAATCAACAACTCTAAACTTTTCGTCAATAACTCTGTATTTCTGGGTTCCACGATATAACCCGTTTCACCATCAACTACCGCTTCGGTAATTGCACCAACGGAGGTTGATACAACAGGTACCCCACACGCCATTGCTTGCATAATGCCTTGTGGCACACCTTCATTACCAAAAGAAGGTAATGCAAATAAATCCATCGCATTCAAACAATCAGGAACATCCTGACGGTTACCTAAAAAAATGACACTGTCCGACAAACCTTCTCGCTTTACTAAAGGTTCCAGTGACTTACGTTGTGGGCCATCACCCACAAACAAAAGTTGCCAATCAGGATATTTCTGGTGCAGCACTTTCCAGCTTTCCAACAGATAGCGATGCCCTTTCCAGGTTCTCATGGTCGCAACGACACCTAATGTCGGTTTATCTTGAATCCCAATCCGCTGACGGCAAACTTTCTTATCTTCCGGTCGGAAACGATCTAAATCGATGCCGGTAGGCACTGATGTCATATGTTGCAATGGATAACGATTATTGGCATGCAGATGTTGGCGTAGTTTTTCACCTGTAGTCGCAATGTGCCGACACGCTTTCAGATATAACCAACGAGTTGATATTGAATTAGAAACATGGGTAGAAACATGCCTGGTTCTGACCATTGGCGGCATATGCCTTAATGTTGCACAAGCCGCTGCAACCAGCCATGCATCTGTTGAACTGTGTGTATTAATAACGTCAAATTGACGGCCTTCTTTTTTCAACCAACGACGCATAGCAAGAAAGCAGGACAGCCGCTTTTTCTCAATAGGCAGGGCTATTGCTGGCACACCATAAGATTTCGCTTCACGGTAGATATTAGAACCAGGACAACAGACAATAACCACCTTGTGTCCACGTTTTATCATTCCTTGGGATTCCGTCAGAATTCGGATCTCCTGACCACCCCAACCACAAGATGATTCTGTATGTAAAATATTTAGTTTTTCTTTAGCCATTTCGGTTTCATATCCAGCCTACCGGAAGGCATTAGTATAGCGAAACAGCATCTTACGTCTACGAATAACAGGATATATATGAAATGTAGAGAAGAATCAGTGAATATCGGTTAAAACTCTTCAGACAACAAAAAACCCGACCTAAGCCGGGTTTTTATCAAATCAACCAAAATTATTTAATCTTGGCTTCTTTATACATGACATGCTGACGAACAACTGGATCAAATTTTTTCATTTCCAGTTTCTCAGGCATAGTACGTTTGTTCTTCGTAGTGGTATAAAAGTGACCAGTACCAGCCGAAGAAACTAGCTTAATTTTATCGCGAATACCTTTAGCCATTTTTCAGCTCCTTAGTACTTCTCACCGCGGGTACGAAGCTCAGCCAAAACTGCATCAATACCCTTCTTATCAATCACACGCATACCTTTAACAGATACACGCAGAGTTACAAAACGTTTCTCGGACTCAACCCAGAAACGGTGGGAATGCAGGTTAGGCAGAAAACGACGCTTAGTCGCATTCAATGCATGAGAGCGGTTATTACCACTCATCGGGCGTTTGCCAGTAACTTGGCAGACTCGGGACATGTCTATTCTCCAAAAATCAAATCAGCTCGAGCTTTGTATTGGGTATGGCCGCCTCGTCAGGCTTAGGAGCCCATCTCAGCAAATTCCACTGAAAAGACTCACATTTACTCAGAAAATGTGCTGAGATAGGCTCTTCTCGCCAAACCAAAGATCCTCAAAGGTGGCGTAGTATACGCCCTCAATCGCTGACGCTCAAGTCCCGCACAACCAAAGATCCATAAGGATCTTGAAAAAGTTAGCTAAATCCATCCTCGCTCAGCAAATGAAACACAACATTGCCGACCAATAACCAGATGATCCAGCACTTTTACACCAACCAAATTACAGGCATCAATCACTTTATCTGTAACAATCTTATCTGCCAAACTTGGTTCTGCATGACCTGATGGATGATTATGAGCCAAAATAACGGATGAAGCATTCACCTTTATCGCCGATCGGACAATTTCACGAGGATGGACTTCAACTTTATTAATGGTGCCTTTAAACATCTCCTCATGACAAATAACTCGATTTTGATTATTGAGAAACAACACAACAAATATTTCCCTATCGCGCCCTGATAATAGATTTTGCAAATACTCTTGAGTCACACTTGGACTACTCATAATATCCTCATGCATGAATTGACTGGAAAAAAAACGCTTTGCCAGTTCTGCAATAGCCTGTAATTGTGCATACTTAGCCAATCCCATCCCTTTATGAGAACAAAAAGTGTCATAATCAGCAGAGAGTAAATGGTACAAAGACCCAAATTCTTTCAGTAGAAATTCAGCCATTCGTAAAACAGGAAGTCCTCTGGTCCCGGTACGTAAAAAAATAGCCAGTAACTCAGCATCTGTCAGGGACACCGAGCCATAAGCCAACAATTTTTCTCTGGGAGCTAAATTTGAATATATTTCTCCTGTATTTTCAGCGATATCAACTCCCATATTCATCTCCCTGCTCTGTTTCACCTGATGCAAACAGTATTCCATGCCTTAAATATAAGGGCGAATATCATATTCAAGAGCTGCGTAGCCGCTCGCAAACTTATCCTTTTTTACAATCAAAGCTCAGACTCTGCTCAACTCTGTAATCTCTTGTGATAAAATCTTGGCCTCTTGCAACTTAATATTCGGACAATCATGATGGCAGGACTTTCCGGCAAACAGATTGTGCTCGGTATCAGCGGAGGAATAGCCGCTTACAAAACTCCCGAGCTAGTACGTCGCCTGCATGATCGCGGCGCACAAGTACGTGTAGTGATGACACCAGCAGCAGAAGCGTTTATTACACCCATGACGTTGCAAGCGGTTTCTGGTTATCCCGTTTCCGATGACTTGTTAGATCCGGCGGCAGAAGCGGCTATGGGGCATATTGAACTCGGTAAATGGGCTGATCTGATTATTCTCGCCCCAGCTACCGCTGATTTACTGGCACGCCTGGTAGTCGGTATGGCAAATGATCTCGTAACAACTGTCTGTTTGGCCTCCCCAGCCCCAATTGCCGCAGTGCCCGCAATGAATCAACAAATGTTTCGAGCTCAAGCAACACAACATAATCTCAAGCGCCTTGAAGAACGAGGCGTTCTCCTGTGGGGACCGGACAACGGCAGCCAAGCTTGTGGTGACGTTGGCCCCGGCAGGATGCTAAATCCCATGGCGATTGTCGAACTCGCTGAACAACATTTTCAAGCAAACCAGGACTTAGCTCACCTAAAACTTGCTATTACCGCCGGACCAACCCGTGAAGCATTGGACCCTGTCCGCTTTATCAGCAATCACAGCTCCGGCAAAATGGGGTTTGCTATCGCTCAGGCTGCGGCAACACGTGGTGCAGAAGTCACCCTGATCACTGGCCCCGTTAATTTACCGACACCACCGGGAGTCAAACGAATCGACGTCACCAGCGCTCTGGAAATGAACAAACAAGTACAGGCAGTAGCGGGTTCACAGAATATCTTCATTGGTTGTGCTGCGGTTGCAGATTATCGCGCTAAACAGGTTGCCACAGAAAAAATTAAAAAACAGGGTGACGAGATTACTTTTACCTTGATCAAAAACCCGGATATTGTTGCCAATGTAGCAGCAATGCAAGAAAACCGCCCTTTTGTGGTTGGATTTGCGGCGGAAACCCAGAATGTGGAAGAATACGCACGAAAAAAACTGAACCAAAAACATTTGGATCTGATTTGTGCAAATAATGTATCCCTTACTAGCCACGGCTTTAACAGCGATACTAATGCATTACATTTGTTCTGGCATGAGGGAGAAATCCGCTTACCTCATAGTAATAAGTTATTACTCAGCCACCATTTATTAGACGAGATAGTCAGACGCTATGATGAAAAAAATCGACGTTAAAATTCTTGACCCACGTATCGGGAAGGAATTTCCTTTACCAACTTATGCCACGCCTGGCTCCGCAGGTTTAGATTTGCGGGCTTGCCTTGACAAGGCGATAGAATTGGTTCCAGGACAAACTGAGCTTCTTCCAACCGGGCTTGCTATTCATATTGGAGATGAACAACTGGCGGCCGTTATTCTGCCTCGTTCAGGTCTTGGACATAAACATGGCGTCGTTCTGGGTAATTTGGTGGGTTTGATCGATTCCGATTACCAAGGTCAGCTAATGGTTTCCGTCTGGAATCGTGGTGATAAAGCCTTCACTATCCAACCAGGCGAACGTATCGCTCAGATGGTTTTTGTACCCGTCGTCCAGGCTGAATTCAATCTGGTAGAAGATTTTGAAGCCAGCAAAAGAGGCAGCGGCGGTTTTGGTCATTCCGGTCGCCAATAAATCTCTGTAAAACCTAATACCATTTAATATCATATTCTTTGCTCAAAATACCATTGAGCAAAGAATTACTGATTTGTTTGTTTTGCTGTTCTTAACAAAGGTCTTGTCAGACATGGCAGAAAACGAAAATACGAAGAAAAGAAACAGGCGCGAGGAGATCTTGCAAGCGCTGGCGCATATGTTGCAATCCAGTGACGGTAGCCATCGAATCACTACCGCCAAACTAGCCGCCAACGTAGGCGTTTCTGAAGCTGCCCTATACCGGCATTTTCCTAGTAAAACCCGGATGTTTGACAGCTTGATCGAGTTCATTGAAGACTCATTAATTTCACGGATTAACCTGATTCTGCAAGATGAGAAAGATACCATCACTCGTATTCGCCTGATATTGATCCTGATTTTGGGTTTTTCAGAAAAAAACCCGGGTCTGACCCGCATCATGACAGGTCATGCCCTGATGTTTGAACAAAACCGACTGCAAGGGCGAATAAATCAATTATTTGAACGCATTGAAGTACAGATCCGTCAAGTTTTAAAAGAGAAAAAATTACGTGATGGGCAAGGTTTCAGTTATGATGAGTCGTTATTAGCTTCTCAGTTACTCGCATTTTGTGAAGGGATGCTATCACGTTTTGTACGCTCTGAGTTCCACTATCGTCCAACACAGGAATTTGAAGCACGCTGGCCATTATTACTGGCTCAGTTACAATAAGTTATTCTACTACTCACCCCGCCCGTTATTGGGCGAGGGCTTTTTTTTAAAGCTTATCTATCAGATACCGTACTGTGCACGATAGGCTTTCACTGCACCCAAATGATCTTTCATCTCTGGCTTCTCCCCCAAATAATTAATCAAATCATTCAAGGTAATAATAGAAGACACTTTGCAACCATAATCCCTTTCAACTTCCTGAATTGCCGAGATTTCACCGTTCCCACGTTCCTGACGATCAAGACAAATCATCACGCCGGCAAGCGTCGCATTATGCTGCTTGATAATCTCCATCGATTCACGGATAGCTGTACCTGCGGTAATAACATCATCAACCAGAACAACATTGCCTTTAAGCAGGCTACCAACCAAAGTACCACCTTCACCATGATCTTTAGCTTCCTTACGGTTAAAACAATATGGCATATCAATATCATGATGCTCTGCCAGTGCCACCGCCGTTGTCGTTGCAATTGGAATCCCCTTGTAAGCAGGCCCGAATAACAAATCGCACTGAATACCGCTATCCAACAATGCTGCTGCATAAAAACGCCCGATTAACGCCAAATCACTCCCAGTATTAAACAGCCCGGCATTAAAAAAATACGGGCTTTTACGTCCTGATTTCAGGGTGAATTCCCCAAATTTCAGTACCTGTTTTTTTAGCGCAAGCTCGATAAATTCGCGCTGATAGGCTTTCATTGGTGCCTCTCCTCTCTCTTGGTCATGGTTATCCGCCATACAACAGGCATAAAAAAGGCGACTATCACGTCGCCTGATCAACTTATTATTTTAATGCATTTTGTTTTAACGCATTTCTCTGCGCATCAAAAATATCCCCTAATCCTCCCTTGGCAAGGGCCAATAAGGATAACAACTCATCATGACTAAATGGCTCGCCTTCCGCAGTGCCTTGCACTTCAATCATCCGGCCATCTTCCATCATCACGACGTTCATATCAGTTTCAGCGGCGGAATCTTCCACATATTCCAGATCACAACGACCTTCACCATCCACAATGCCAACAGAGACCGCAGCAACCATTGATTTCAGAGGACTCTCTTTCAGCTTACCTGCTTCAACCATTTTATTTAATGCATCAACTAGCGCTACACAAGCACCAGTAATAGAAGCTGTACGGGTACCACCATCAGCCTGAATAACATCACAATCCAGTGTAATGGTGTATTCACCCAGTTTTTTCAGATCAACAGCAGCACGTAACGAACGAGCGATTAAACGTTGGATTTCCATCGTGCGCCCGCCTTGTTTGCCTTTGGCGGCTTCACGAGCATTTCGGGTATGAGTAGAACGGGGTAACATGCCATATTCCGCCGTCACCCACCCCTGTCCCTGACCTTTCAAGAAACGAGGAACGCCTTCTTCAACGGAGGCATTACATAACACTTTGGTGTCCCCAAACTCTACTAGAACCGAACCTTCCGCGTGCTTAGTATAATGACGGGTTATAGTGATAGGACGCACTTGTTCTGCCGCTCTTCCTGTTGGGCGCATAGTGTTATCTCCGTTGTTAAATCATTATTGGGGGCGCATTATACGGCCTAACAGGGCTAATTCCTATCCTGCATCTACAACGAGCGTTATAATCTCTTAATCTTTTGTTTAAATGGGAACGAATCATGATCCGTAGTATGACTGCTTTTGCACGGCGAGATATCAAAAGCAAATGGGGAAATGCAGCTTGGGAACTGCGCTCGGTTAATCAGCGTTATTTAGAGACTTATATCCGCCTACCAGAACAATTCAGAAGCTTGGAACCGGTGATTCGTGAACGGATTCGTTCCCGTCTGACTCGCGGAAAAGTTGAGTGCAACCTGCGTTTTGAACTGGACTCACGCACTCAAGGCGAACTTATCCTGAATGAAACTTTAGCAAAACAGCTAGTCAATGCGGCGAGCTGGGTCAAGCAACAGAGCAACGAAGGTGAAATCAATCCGGTTGATATTCTGCGTTGGCCTGGCGTTATGGCAGCAGAAGAGCAAGACTTAGATGCTATCAGCACCCAATTATTGGAAGAGCTGGATACAACACTGGATGCCTTTATTCAAAGCCGTGAAGCCGAAGGCAATGCACTCAAAATTATGATTGAACAACGTTTGGACGCGGTGACCGAAGAAGTCAGTAAAGTTCGCCAACAGATGCCTGAAATCATGCAATGGCAGCGGGAACGCCTGCAAACCAAACTGGAAGAAGCACAAGTACAGCTTGAAAATAACCGTCTTGAGCAAGAGTTGATTTTATTGGCTCAACGTCTTGATGTGGCAGAAGAGTTAGATCGCCTTGATGCCCACGTCAAAGAAACCCGTAATATTTTGAAGAAAAAAGAAGCGGTCGGCCGCCGCCTAGATTTTATGATGCAGGAATTCAACCGCGAATCTAATACGCTTGCCTCCAAATCTATCAATGCCGACATCACTAATTCAGCTATTGAATTGAAGGTGCTAATCGAGCAGATGAGAGAGCAGATTCAGAATATTGAGTAAGTTTTCATACTGACTCATAAAATCCAACGCATATTTCTGGTGTACTTAAAAGAGCACTTATCAGGTTTTAAGTACACCTCTTGAAACGCCAGTGGATATAGCGGAAAACTCACAGACACACCAATTCGAACATGGATAAAGGAATGAAGAATCTTTGCTAAGAACCCGGACAGAACAAACTATACCTGTGCTAATTGTAAAATTTGTACAGCTATAACAGTTCCATTATTGATGCTTCATCCTTTTGGCTGATTGAATAATACGCAATTTAAATGTACGTTTAACATGTACATTTTAGGAGAAACAACATGCGCACATATATATCAACCCAAGCCAGAGAGAATATTTCAGCTGTGTTGGACACAGCCGTCAACGGTGAGTCGGTTGAAATCACGGCAGCGCTGCTGCGGTAATCAGCAAAGCTGAATATGAGGCTTATCGAAATGCTAAACTGGATGCCGAGTTTGATCACATTATGCAGTGCCACGGACATACTGTAGAGGCGTTGACTGACCGATGATTTGGGTAAATGCGCAGGAAATTATCGCATTCCACGATCATATACTTCATCGTAATGGCATACATATCTTTAATAACGACAATACACTGGAAAATCTGACTATAGATGCCGCTGCCGCTACTAGTGAGAAAGCATTAACCAGCTGGCACAACATTTACGGAATATTGGTAAAAAACACTGGCTCACTCAGCTAAGCAACCCTGTTTTTCCCGTATTTAAATTTAAACTCTCCTTTTAGGAAGAGGAGTGTCCACATTAATATCAATGTAGTCTAAGTTATCAACATAGAAATTAACATACTCTTTGTTATTAGTTTTAGATCTCACTATTTCAGGCCGCCCATAAATAAAAACAAATGCTGTGGACCTTTGTGTCTGTATTATTTTTGACAACCTCTTGATGACAAGTTTTTTTACATGACGGATTCGACTAATAAGTACTTTTCAGACTGTGTAATAACTCAATTTATTACTATCCTTGGTCATTAACTGCACCAGTTTAGGGTGAACAAATAACTTTTCTTTCCCGGCCTGAATTTCTCGTAATACTCCAATATCACACAATTGTTTTAAATAAACCGAAGCAGTTTGGCGTTTAGCAATATCACACTCAACCAAATTACTAATACGGCAGTAAGGTTGTTCAAATATCACCTGTACCAACTCATGACTGTAAATTTTAGGCAGGCTTTGCTTTATATACTCACTGGTATGTTCAATCAGTTCTCTTACCGCAGCAATTTTATCCGTAGTCCATTTAGCCGTTTGTTCTACTGCGGTTAACATATAGATAATCCACTCTTCCCATTTACCAGCAGCGGTAACCTGGGAAAGTAGCCGATAATAATCACTCTTATGTTGTACAATGTAGCGACTTAAATAAAGAATTGGCAATGTCAAAAGCTGCTGTTCAATAAGATAGAGAATATTCATGATACGGCCGGTACGTCCATTGCCATCAGTAAATGGATGAATAGCCTCAAACTGGTAGTGAGCAATAGCCATCTTGATTAATGGGTCGATTCCATCTTCTACATGAAGAAATTGCTCCCAATTGCTGAGTAAATCACGTATCTGAGATTCTCCCTCTGGCGGTGTATAAATAATCTCACCCGTTGCCTGATTACTAAGGGTTGTACCAAGAACTTTGCGAATATTCATATCAACAGCTTTTAGTCGGCTACAAACTTCAATAGCTGTATTCGTGCATAGTGGCCGCCGAGTTAATTGTATGAACCCTTCATAAAGTGCAGTACGGTAGCGTAGTGCTTCTTTCGTTGCAGGATCAGCCAGACTGTCTTCTTGTGCATATTGGAACAGTTTGTCTGAAGTCGTAACAATATTTTCGATTTCTGAGCTGTCTTTTGCTTCCAGCAGTGGCAACAAGTTAATGAGTAACCCCTGATTAGGCAACAATTCACCAGCTTGCTTAAGCTCAGCCAGTGCAGCTCTGGCAGGTATACAAGCTTTTAATACAGCAATGGACTCCACCACCTTTATGGCTGGTGGCAATAAGGGAATAGCATTAAAAGGTGCATCGGGCTGCCATATCATGTTTATATTTCCTATTTTTTTCGACACGTTGCGAGTATATGTTGACGGTATCGACACGTAAAGGGTTCATGTCGATAAAATCGATAAATTTCGACATGTGCTAGCAATATGTCGATGGAATCGACATACGGAAATCATAAGTCGAAAAATCAAGAAAATATCGGCGCGTCATCAACAAGCGTCGATATCATGAGCTATTTTTCACACCATAAAATAAAACTACTCAGCCACCAACCTAATCTTCGCTGCTCTCCACGCCGTAAACAGCACCAGCAATATCTTTATCCCGATCTGATGAAACCAGTAATATGCAAGTGAGCAAATGCGGCCAGCCAAAACCAAATCCCACCAAAGTCAGTGCAATCACGATGGGTATCATCACTTGCGAATGTCCAACTCATGAATGGAACAACCAGTCTACAAGAACGAGTCGAACGGTTGGTTGCTATAAATGCCGTGAAGGTTACATGGCTCAATGGTCATCTACCGAAGATGGCGCTATTTTGCTGGTGGAAAATCATTGCCCCATTTGCGCTACCGCCTGTCAAGGTTTTTGCCACGCTGAGCTCAACGTATTTCAGGATATACTCCAAGCTCAGGTAGAACGCGTGGAGTATATGCTCACCAATTCACGGCGCTGCGCTTATCGCATAACTAGCAACATTCAACCGGAATAACGCGATATCTTTGGCAACATCAGCCTGATTAAACCGCTCTGCTACTTTCTCGGCTACCTTCTCCGTTAAAGATAAAAAATAGCGCGCCAGTCAGTAATATCAATCCACCAGATATCATCAAAAGAGTTTGAATATTAATATAGTCAGCAATTGGGCCAAACAACACCATACCTAATGGCAAAGAACAGGACAAAGCGATCTGAACTAAACTGAATACCCTGCCCATCATCTCAGGTTCGACTCTTTCCTGAAAAACTGCTGTTATCGGTGCGTTAAAACAAGGTGTTACCATGCCTAAAAAGACATTGAATACTAGATAAAGTGGGAACCAATAGGCATTACCAAGAGCGATCATAAATATGCCAAACAACGCGCAAGCTACCGCCGTTATACGCATTTTATTTTTATATTCACTCCAGAAAGAAATCAGCAATCCGCCTAAAACCGCGCCGGCACTAAATGTCATTTCATTAATGGCTAAACGCCACGGCTCTTCCCCAAATGTCCTATTAACTAATAAAGGTGTCAAAAATGCAGCCGGACTAATCAAAAAGCAGACACAAATCAAAAAAATCAAAAGATTTCTGATTAATTTATTCTCTTGCAGATAACGGAAACCCGCTAAGATTGCCTGAAATTTATTATCCGGCATGGAACCAGCAACAACTTTGGGAATAGGAATAAACGCAACAATACTAATGCCGATAATGGCAGTCGTTACGTCCACTAAAAAAATATTTTCCATCGAAGTCTGAGAGTACAAAAAGCCACTGATAGCTGGAGATGCCAGCATCATCAGTGAAGTCAAAGAAGCATTAATACCATTAACCCGTAGTAATTTCTCTTTCGGGACGAGTTGCGGAATAATAGCATTAACTGCCGGTGTCTGGATGCCCGTTCCCAATGAACGGGCAATCAGTGCGACAAATAACAGCTCAAGACTCTTAAATCCGAGCATAAAAGAGATAGCCAAACCAAGCGTTACTAATGCAATTAACGCATCAGAGGCAATACTGAGCCACTTACGGTTATAAGTATCCGCCCAAACACCGGCAAATAAAGAGATCAATACCTGAGGAAGAAATGCACAGAGTACCGAAACAGCCAGCATTTCTCCCGATGAAGTACTTAGGGTGATATACCAGACGATAGAGAACTGGACAATGGAAGAACCTAGCAAAGAAATTGTTTGAGCTGATAAAAATAAAGCCGTTTTGCGTTTCCAACCTGGAAGTAATGCACTCATTTT
Source organism: Photorhabdus antumapuensis (assembly GCF_020387775.1). Classification (NCBI taxonomy): domain Bacteria; kingdom Pseudomonadati; phylum Pseudomonadota; class Gammaproteobacteria; order Enterobacterales; family Morganellaceae; genus Photorhabdus; species Photorhabdus antumapuensis. The sequence goes on along the minus strand of NZ_JAHZMK010000048.1, from coordinate 11,429 downwards.
AACTACGCCCCTTAAAATCTAAGAGGCGTAGTGCCTGAAAATAATTATTCAAACACAAACTCCTCTAGTTCTTTTATTGTTGGTGCACCAGCAGCACCAGAACGGTTGACGACAATAGCAGCAACACGATTGCCAAGTTCAACAGCATCTCTTAGCGACATTCCCTGCGATAACCCCGCAAGCATGCCACCACTATGAGCATCACCAGCGCCGATGGTATCCACCACTTTCACTTTATAAGCAGCAACATATTCTGGATCACGATCAGACAGGCATATCCATGTACCCTGTGAACCTAACCGGCAGATAATAGTGATTTTTCTTTCGCTGGAATAACGGCTAGCTTGGACGACAGGATCACCTTCTCCGCACAATATAGCAACTTCATCACGGTTCAGTGTCAGAATGGTCCGGTCAGCAGGTAATGCATCAAGGAAAGCGGGAGCTATCTCTGGTAAACGTGGGCCAAAATCCAGCAATAACGTCTGCCCAGATGGTGACGCCAGTAACCAGTCACATAAAATCGCCGTTGATTTACTCGCCATGACATAACCACTGGAGTAGATATACCCCCTTTCCGGCAAAGCAATAGAAGAGAGCATTGCCTTACTCCAGTCAACTTCACAACCACTCACGGAGACAAAACTTCTTTCACCGTCCGGTTCAACCATTGCCAAACACCAACCATTATCAAGAGATGAATTGGCCAATGTGACCTCAAGCCCAAGGTCCCGCATCTCTTTAGTTATCTGCTCACCCCAGCATCCGTTACCAACCGGTATACCATTAATCACAGGGATTTGCAGGCGGACCAAAGCCCGAGCAACATTAAAACCAGAACCACCAATCTGCCGATCAATTTCTTTGGCTTCCTGATCTGCTCCGCTACGAGGAAGCCTCGGTAAGCTAAGAACAATATCTCCCGCCGCCGCACCAATTACAGTAATCGGCAGTAAACCCGTCATCAGGCTCTCCTCTTACCGGCCCAAATATCAGCCATAGCCCCATCAAATTGAAAAAGAAACAGATAAATTGCTCAGGAAAGAAAGCTTGCAGCAATTATTGCTGAATTTATACACATAAGAAATATTTATACTTTAACATTAATCAAGTTCAATAAAAGTCAGCCTATATCAATTATGTGATACCAATGTGACTGATCTCCGACTTATCGGTCATAGCGCGATGACAATCCCGGTGTGAAATAGTGACACGTAACCATTGTCATCAAGATATATGAAAACTCATGGAAAAAGTTGATGAATTCATAAAATTAGCCTCATGAGGAGAGCCAAAATGAATAAAAAAGCCAAGTGTCCCAAAATTATAAAAAGTTATTTAATCGATGAAAGTATTAGCACGTTTCCGTCCAGCCGTATTTAAATGCGAAATGTGTTCAAAAGCTAACATTTTTATCTGATTACTACCCAAATACACTTTCATGGCAAATAAAATAGCCCTATTGGGATAAACAGTTAGTCGATTTTATTATATTTTCAGTATAAAATAAATTTTTATAATTTTATACCTAATAGATTTCG